>NZ_KE386572.1:0-314819 GCF_000427665.1 Geminicoccus roseus DSM 18922 | reverse complement strand
CGGACTTCGTGGGGCTGCGCTTCTTCGAGCGGGTGATCACCGACCCGGTGGTCTGGGAGCGGTTCAAGACCACCGCGATCATCGTCACCAGCTCGGTGCTGGCGCAGCTGGTGGTCGGCTTCCTCCTGGCGATGCTGTTCCAGCGCCAGTTCCCGCTGCGCCGCATCCTCCTGATGCTGGTGCTCACCCCGATGATGCTGTCGCTGGTCGCGGTCGGCGTGTTCTTCAAGCTGTTCTACGAGCCGACCTTCGGCCTGGTCAGCCAGGCGATCGCCATGGTCACCGGCGACCGCTACGCGCTGCTCGCGACTCCCACCGGCGCCATTGTCGGCGTGGTGTTCGCCGATGCCTGGATGTGGTCGCCGTTCGTGATGCTGCTGGTGCTGGCCGGCCTGGTGTCGGTGCCCAAATATCTCTACGAGGCCGCCGAGATCGACCGCGCCTCGCCCTGGCGACGCTTCACCACGATCACCTTCCCCTACATCAAGAGCCTGCTGCTGCTGGCCGTGCTGTTCCGCACGATCGAGACCTTCAAGCTGTTCGACGTGGTCTACATCCTCACCGAGGGCGGACCCGGGACAGCCACCGAGACGATCGGCGTGTATGTCTACCGGCTGGCCTTCCAGTACTTCAAGACCAGCCAGTCGGCAGCGCTCGCCTACATCATCCTGTTCGTCGTGATCGTGCTGACATCGCTTTATCTCTACGCGGTGAACCGCCGCGCGCAGGAGGTCGACTGACATGGCGAAATCCCGCGAGATCGGCCGCGCCGGCTGGGGCTGGACGGCCTTCGCCGGCATCATCAGCGTGATCTACTTCTTCCCGGTCCTGTGGATCATCATGACCGCCTTCAAGACGCGTCCGGACGCGCTGGCGGTGCCGCCGAAATTCTTCTTCACCCCGACCCTGGACAACTTCATCGGGGTGTTCTTCCGCGCGGTGATCTCCGGCGGCGGTGCCGCCCAGCAGACCGAGTTCCCGCTCTATTTCTTCAACTCGATCTTCGTCGCCGGCACTTCCTGCCTCCTGGCGCTGATCATCGGCACGATCGCCGCCTACGGGTTCTCGCGCTACCCGCTCAAGGGCAACGAGACCTACATGTTCATCATCCTGACCACCCGGATGATGCCGGCGATCGTCGTGGTGATCCCGATCTTCCTGATGTTCCGCGAGATCGGCCTGTCCGGCACCTATGCCGGCATCATCTTCCTCTACACCGCCTTCAACCTGCCGTTCACCATCTGGATGGTGCGCTCGTTCTTCGACGAGCTGAACGGCGAGATCGAGGACGCGGCCCGGATGGACGGCGCCACCGAGCGCCAGCTGTTCTTCGGGATCTGCCTGCCCCAGGTGAAGGCGGGCCTGGCCGCGACCTTCGTGTTCGGCCTGATCCTGACCTGGAACGAGTTTCTGTTCGCGCTGCTGCTCACCGGCGTCGACACCCGCACCGTGCCGGTGGCGGTGGCGCGCACGCTGGGCGGCGAGATGGGCGTCGATTACGGCCTTCTGGCCGCGATCGTCACCCTGTTCCTGATCCCGATCTTCTTCGTGACGTTCCTCTTGCAGAACCAGCTCCTGCGCGGCGTCACCTTCGGCACGGTTCGGAAGTGAGGCCATGACGACCATCGACATCCGCGACGTCACCAAGGTCTACCCGAACGGCTTCAAGGCCGTGGAGAAGATCAACCTGTCGGTGGGCCAGGGCGAGGTGATGTGCCTGCTGGGGCCCTCGGGCTGCGGCAAGACCACCACCCTGCGCATGGTCGCCGGCCTGGAGGACATCACCGAGGGCGAGTGCCAGATCGGCGGCCGGCGGGTCAACGAGCTGCTCGCCCGCGAGCGCAACGTCGCCATGGCCTTCCAGTTCTACGCGCTCTACCCCTCGCTGACCGTGGCGGAGAACCTGAAGTTCCCGCTGCACGCCGAGGGGCGCAGCCAGGCCGAGATGGACGCCAAGGTCGCCCAGGTCGCGAAGACCCTGCAGCTGGACGGCGTGCTCGACCGCAAGCCCTCCCAGCTCTCCGAGGGCGAGAAGCAGCGGGTCGCGGTCGGCCGCTCGATCATCCGCGACCCCGAATGCTTTTTGTTCGACGAGCCGCTCTCGCGCCTGGACGTGAGCCTGCGCGAGCAGATGCGCGGCGAGATCAAGGAAGTCCTGTCCGGCCTGTCCAAGGCCACGGTGATCGTGACCCATGACCAGCTGGAAGCGCTGACCATGGCCAGCCGGATCGCGGTGATGCGCGCCGGGATCATCGAGCAGGTGGCGACCCCCCACGACATCTTCGCCAGGCCCGCCAACCTGTTCGTCGCCGGCTTCATCGGCACGCCGCAGATGAACGTGATCCCGGCCACCTACAAGGGCATGGAGGCGGGCTTCGGCAGCTTCGTGCTGCCGGGCGGGCAGAACCTGATGGTGCAGGTCGACCCGGCGGTCAGCCGCCTGGCGCCGGGCAGCGCCGTCACCATCGGCATCCGGCCGCGCAACCTGGAAATCGTGCCGGAGCCGGTGGCCGACGGCCTGTCCTTCCAGGTCGACATCGTGGAGCCGATGGGGGCGGAGACCCTGGCCCATCTCTCCGACGGCACCCAGTCGATGCGGGTGGTGTGCGACTGGCGGGTGGCGATCGACGAGGGCGACCGCCTGCATGTCCGCTTCCAGCCGGGCTATGTCCACGTCTTCGGACCCGACGAACAGGCGGTGCGCTCATGACCACTCCGACCAGCCAGGCCGGCGGCCTCAGCGCCAAGGGCGCCAAGCGCGTCGAGTACGCGATCATCGCGCTTTGCTGCGCCGCCCTGTTCATGATCTTCCAGCCGTTCACCATCGACCTGTTCACGGTCGGCTGCATCCTGGTGGTGGTGGGCGGGCTGGCCTTCAACCTGGTGCCGCTGTGCCGGCCGGGCGTGCAGCCGCGCTCCCTGTTCAAGGCCGGCGGGATCATCCTGCTGATCCTGGTGATCGTGGCGATGCTCGGCATCGGCTCGGCCGAGCTCTACGTCTACCGCCTGGAAGCGGCCAGCGCCGCCCGGGAGGCGCAGCAATAGCCCTTTCCGGCCCCGGAACGGCCGGCGGCACGCGCTACGACGCGGCGGCGGTCGGCTTCTACACGCTCGACATCCTCGGCCGCCCGGTGGACGCGATCCCGCCGGGCGGCGGGGTCGCCTTCATCGACGAGATCCGCCTGGTGGTCTCCGGCACCGCCGGCGCCACCGCGGTCGACCTCGCCAGGCTCGGCCTGCGCACCCTGGCGGCCGGTGCGGTCGGCGACGACGAGCAGGGCGCGCTGGTGCTTTCCAAGCTGGAGCGGCACGGCCTGGACATCGCCGGGATGCAGCAGATCCCGGGCGTGCCGACCTCCACCACCATCATGAACGTGCGCCGCAACGGCGAGCGCCCCGCTTTGCATGTCCGCGGCGCCTCCGACCACTTCACCCTGGACGAGGCCGGGCTCGCCCGGGTCCTGCAGGCCCGCTTCGTCCATCTGGGCGGCACCGGCTTTCTGCGCCGGCTGGACGGCCCGCCCTCCCTGCGCCTGCTCCGCGCTGCCCGGGAACGGGGATGCACCACCAGCCTGGACCTGATCGCCCCCGAGAACGGCGCGCAGGCCCTGGTCCTGCCGCTCCTGCCGTTCGTCGACTGGTTCATGCCCTCGATCGAGGAGGCCAGCGCCCTGTCCGGCCGCACCGACCCGGTGGAGGCCGCCCGGTTCTTCGTGGAGGCCGGGGCAGGCGCGGCCGCGGTGACGCTCGGCGGCGACGGCTCGGTGCTGGTGACCCGCGACGGCCAGGTGCTGCGCGTGCCGGCCTTCCAGGTGCCGGTCGTGGACACCACCGGCTGCGGCGATGCCTATGTCGCCGGGATGATCGCCGGCTTGAGCCGGGGCATGGCGCTGGAGGAGGCGGCGCGCTTGGCCACCGCCGCCTCGGCGCTGGTGGCGACCGGGCTTGGCTCCGATGCCGGGATCACCGGCTTCGACGCCACGCTGGAAGCGATGCGCAGCCTGCCCGCGCGCGCCTGATCCCCGCCCGGGCCCTTGCCGATCCGGCCGCGGTGCCTCACATGCCGGAGGAACGGGTGGCCCTTGGGGGAGAAGACGTCGATGTTGGGCAAGCTCATGGGCAAGCTGTTCGGAGGCGGTTCCGGCGGCAAGGCGGCGGTGGCCGCGGACCCGGTCGAGTATAACGGCTACGAGATCCTGGCCGATCCCATCGCCAGCGGCGGCCAGTTCAACGTCGCCGGCACCATCCGCAAGAGCTTTCCCGACGGGCCCAAGGAGCACCGCTTCATCCGCGCCGACACCCATGGCTCGCGCGACGACGCGATCGGCCATTCGGTGCAGAAGGCCCGCCAGCTGATCGACGAGCAGGGCGACCGCCTGTTCCGCTGAGCAAGCAGAGCCGTTCAGGTCCGGCGGTTCTCGGGCAGCCAGCCGGCCAGGGCCTGGAAGGTCGCCTGCGCCGACGCAATCGCCAGCGCCTCGGCCTCGGGCGGGACCGAGCGCAGCATGTCGGCGCGAAACGCCGCCCACATGGCGGCGGTGCGCCGGCCATGGGGGCTGAAATAGCGCAGCCGGGCCGGCAGCCCCTCCCGCCCCGCCAGCGCGCGGGCGATCAGGGCGCCGCCCAGGGTGGAGCCCTCCAACACATAGGCCGAGCCCCAGGCGCCGGGCGCGCTGTCGAACAGGTCGAGCACCGGACGGGGCGGCGGGCCGCCCGGATCGCCCAGCGCCTCCAGGTCCGCCTGCAGGAGCGGCAGCCGCCGCCTCGGCAGGAAATAGGCGGCGCCCAGCTCCGCCTCCACCTGCGGCTCCCAGACGGCGTGGAAGCCGTGGAAGCCGCGCAGCAGCGCCAGGAGATCGTCGTGGCCGGGCGGGCGGTGCAGCAGGTCGAGGCGCTGCTCCAGCTTCTCATGCGCCGGTGCGGTCGCGCGGCGCAGGCGCTCCAGGAATGCGGGCGGGGCAGGGGACGGGGCGGCCGGGGGAATGATCGGGCTCCGGAAGACGGCGGACGTCATGCTGCTTGGCAGAATCGGCCCGGTCCGGCCAGCCCGGGGATGATTTTCAGGAACAGAACCGGTACACCACGTCCGGTCCGGTTGTTGCTCCGTATTTTCTGGAACGGGGCGTATTGTTCGACGGGTGCCGCTTGATGGATCAATCCCTGGATTTTTCCAGCTGTGATCGCGAGCCGATCCATGTTCCTGGCGCGATCCAGCCGCACGGGATCCTGCTGGTGCTCGATCCGGCCGACCTGGTCGTGGTGCAGCTGGCCGGCGACGTCGCGTCGCGGTTCGACCGCGAGCCAGCGGACCTCCTGGGCCGGCCGCTTGCCGGCCTTTGCGCCAGGCTGGCCGGGTGCGCCCAGGCCTTTCGCGATGCCGGCTCGGCCGCAGGCTATCTGGGCTCCTGGGCCATCGCCGGCAGCGGCCCCCTGGACGTGGCCGTGCACCGGGCGGACGGCCGGCTGATCCTGGAGTTCGAGCCGGGGCCGGAGGTGGAACTGTCCGGGCCGGCCAGCCTCGCCAATGTCGAGGAGGCCGCCCGCTGCTTCGAGCGGGCCCGCGACCGCCACGAGCTCTACCGCCAGGCGGCCATCGTGTTCCGCCAGCTCACCGGCTTCGACCGGGTGATGCTCTACCGTTTCCTGGACGATGGCGCCGGCGCCGTGGTCGCCGAGGACCAGGCAGACGGGCTGCACTCCTTCCTGAACCACCGCTTTCCCGCTTCCGACATCCCGAAGCAGGCCCGCGCCCTCTATGCGCGCAACCTGATCCGGGTGATCCCCGACGCCGGCTACGTGCCGGCGCCGCTGCTGGGCATGGAGGGATCGACCGGGCCTCTGGACATGACCTGCTGCGCGCTGCGCAGCGTCTCGCCGGTCCACCTCCAATATCTCCGCAACATGGGGGTCGCCGCCTCCGCCTCGGTCTCGATCGTGATCGACGGGACCCTGTGGGGGCTGGTTGCCTGCCACCACATGCAGCCGCGCTTCCTGCCCTATGGCGCGCGCGCCGCCGCCCGGGTGCTGGCGCGGATGCTGGCCCGGCAGATCGCCGCGCAGGAGGAGGCCGAGCGCAGCCGCCAGCGCCTGCGCCTGCGCGCGATGGAGGACGACTTCCTGTCCGGCCTGCATGCCGCCCAGCGGGTCGAGGACGGCCTGGCGCAGGAGCCGGCGCGCCTGATGAACCTGGTCTCCGCCGATGGCGTCGCGATCTGCCATGGGCGCATGATCGTCCGCCATGGCCACTGCCCGGACCAGGGCGAGGTCGGCCTGGTACGCGACTGGGTGCTGTCCCAGGAGTCCGCCGGGCCGTTCGCCAGCGACTCCCTGGGCAGGCAGTTCCCCCCGGCCCAGGCCTTCGCCCAGACCGGCGCCGGCCTGCTGGCGGTGGTGCTGAACCGGCAGGAGCCGTTCGCGATCCTGTGGTTTAGGGCCGAGGAGCCGGAAGTGCTGAGCTGGGCCGGCAACCCGCACAAGGCGGCCGAGCCCGGCGGCGCGGCGCAGCTCACCCCCCGGGCCTCGTTCGATCTGTGGCAGGAGACGGTGCGCGGCAACGCCAGGTCCTGGACGCTGGTGGAGACCGAGACCGCCGCCCGGCTGCGCACCCGCCTGGTGGAGCTGCGCCAGAGCAAGCAGCTGGCCGTGCTGAATGCCCAGCTGCGGGTGACCGTCCAGGAGAAGGACACGCTGCTGGGGCAGCAGGACAGCCTGCTCCAGCAAAAGGACGTGCTGCTGGGCGAGGTGAACCACCGGGTCCAGAACAGTTTGCAGCTGGTGAGCAGCTTTTTGTCCCTGCAAATGCGCGGCATCACCGACGAGAGGGTGCTGACCCAGCTGGAGGAGGCAAGGCGCCGGCTGATGGCGGTGGCCCTGGTGCACCGGCGGCTGTACCGCTCAGACCAGGTGCAGTCGGTGGAGATGGGCCGCTACCTGGAGGAGCTGCGCGGCGAGCTGGTGGAATCGCTGGGCTCGGACTGGGAGCGGCACATCCGGGTCCGCGCCGACACGATCTCGGTGCCGACCGACCAGGCGGTTAGCCTGGGCCTGATCCTGACCGAGCTGGTCGTCAACGCCGCCAAGTACGCCTATGGCGGCGCGCCCGGCCCGATCGACATCGAGCTGAAGGAGGGCGCCGGCCGCACCCTGGCCCTGGTGGTCGCCGACCAGGGCATCGGCGAGGCCACCTCCACCGGCACCGGCTTCGGCGTCAAGATGATCCGCGCCCTCAGCGCCCAGTGGCACGGCGGCATCGAGCACCAGGACGACCAGCCCGGCCGCCGCGTCACCGTGAGCGTCCGCGCCGCCTGAGGGGAGGGGCGGCCGGCAGGCTGCGGCGCCGCCTCCGCCCTTCAGGCCGCTACGCCTCGATCACCACCTTGCCGAAATGCTGCCCGCTCCCGAGATGGCGCAGGGCCATGGCCGCTTCGTCGAAGCCGAAGCGACGGTCGATCACCGGGCGCGAGCGGTGCAGGGCGATCGCCCGGTTCATGTCCTCGAACATCGCCACCGAGCCGACATAGGTTCCCTGAACCCGGATGTTCTTCATCAGGATGAGCGACGTCGCGACGCTGTCCGTCAGGCCGGTGAGGGTGCCCATCAGCGAGATCGAGCCACCGAACCGGACCGCCTCCAGCGTCCGGTTCAGGGTGCCCGGGCCGCCGACCTCGACGGCATGGTCGGCGCCGGTGCCGTCGGTCAGCGCCAGGACCTCGTGCTGCCAGTCGGGCGAGGCGCGGTAGTTGATCAGGTGGTCGGCGCCCAGCTGGCGGGCGCGCTCCAGCTTGGCCTCGTCGGAACTGGTGATGATGACCCTGGCGCCGGCCAGCTTGGCGAACTGCAGGGCGAAGATCGAGACGCCGCCGGTGCCGAGCAGGAGCACCGTCTGGCCGGGGCGCAGCTGGCCGCCGACGAACTGGGCGTACCAGGCGGTCACGCCGGCGCAGGGCAGCGTCGCCGCCTCGGCGAAGGACAGGTGCTCCGGCACCCGCACCACGCCGGTCGCCGGCAGCACCACCCGCTCCGCCAGCATGCCGTCCACGTCGCCGCCGAGCGAGCCCTTCTGCTTCTCCGCGGTGAGCGGGCCGTCGACCCAGCCCGGCATGAACGCTCCGGCCACCCGGTCGCCCACGGCCAGGCGGGTCACGCCGGCGCCGACCGAGGCGACGGTTCCCGCCCCATCGGAAAGGGGCACCTGGCCCGTCTTCTTCCCGGCGCCGGCATAGGTCCCGCCGATCACCAGGGTATCGCGGTAGTTCAGTGAGCAGGCCTTGACCTCGATCACGACCTCGCCCGGCCCGGCGACCGGCTCCGGCCGCTCCCGCAGCGCGATCGAATCCACCCCGCTCCCCGCGACGATCTCATAGGCGCGCATCGGCATCTCCCCCTGGCATCGGCCAGACGACCTTTTCCGACTCGACATCGCCGATCGCAAGTACCTACATTTTTGTGGGTAGGAACCACCGATGATCGTGGGGTGAGGGTGGCGCGGGACTATGACTGGAAGACCGGCTGCGACGTCGAGGCGACGCTCTGCGTGATCGGCGGGCGCTGGAAGCCGGTGCTGCTGTTCCACCTGCTGGGCGGCAAGCAGCGGTTCAACGCCCTGTGCCGGCTGACTCCCAACGCCACCCAGCGGATGATCACGCTGCAGCTGCGCGAGCTGGAGGAGGACGGCGTGATCACCCGCCGCGTCTATGCCGAGGTCCCGCCGCGGGTGGAGTACGAGCTGACCGAGCGCGGCCGCTCGCTGGAGCCGCTGCTCCTCCAGATGCGCAGCTGGGGCGAGGAGTTCCGCAAGCAGGCATCCGGCCCGACCGGGCCGGCCGAAGGCGACCGGATGCCGGCCTGACCGGCTCCGCCCGGGCGGGCCGCCCCGGTGCCGCCTAGCCCAATTCCGCCATCTCCCCGCCCACCGGGTGCAGCGGCGGGGTGATCAGGACCTTGTCGATCCGACGGCCGTCCATGTCGATCACCTCGAAGCGCCAGTCCTGCCAGGTGAACCAGTCGCCGGCATTGGGGATCCGGCCCAGCTGCGACAGCACGAAGCCGGCCAGGCGCTGGTAGGTCTCGTTGTGCTTGAGCAGGCCCTCGACCCCGATCCGGTGCTCGACGTCGTGGATCGGCATCAGCCCGTCCACCAGCCAGGAGCCGTCCTCGCGGCGATGCGCCTCGTAGGCGTCCTCCGCACCCGCCTCGGCGATGTCGCCGGCGATCGCCTCCAGCAGGTCGGACGGCGTGACGATCCCCTCGAACGCGCCATACTCGTCCACCACCACCGCCAGGTGGACCGGCGCGTCCTTGAACAGGCGGACCAGCCGGGCGGCGTCGATCGTGTCGGGCACCACCGGCGGCTGGAACAGGCGGATCCCGGTGCCGATCGGCCGGTCGTTCGGCACGGTGCCGACCAGGTCCTTGGTCTGCACGATGCCGATCACCTCCTCATCCTCGCCCAGCACCGGGAAGCGCGAGCGCTCGGCATTGGCCATCACCGCCATCGCCTCGCGCAGCGGCATGCTCGCCCGGAAGCTCACCACCTCGACCCTGGGCGTCATGATCGCGCGCACCGGCAGGTCGGCGATCCGCAGCAGGCCCTGCATCATCGAGCCGGCCTCGTCCTCGATCACCCCGGCTGCCCGGCTCTCCGCGATCAGCAGCGCCACCTCCTCCTCGGTCGGCGCCTCGCGCACGTCGGGCGGCAGGCGCATCAGGCGCAGCACGGTGTTGGTCGAGTATTCCAGCAGCCAGACCACCGGGGCCGCGACCTTGCCCAGCAGCTGCATCGGCCCGGCCACGAACGCGGCGATCCGCTCGGCGAACTGCAGCGCCAGCCGCTTGGGCACCAGCTCGCCCGCCACCAGCGAGAGCCAGGTGATCCCGGCGATGACGATGCCGTAGGACAGGACGTTGGCGTACTCGCCGACCAGCGGCACGAGCCAGGCCTCGACATAGCGGGACAGGGTGGCGCCGCCATAGGCGCCGGCCACGATGCCCACGAGCGTGATCCCGATCTGCACGGTGGAGAGCAGGCGGGAGGGGTTCTCCTGCAGCTTCAGCGCCAGGGCCGCCCCCTTGCGGCCGTCCTCGGCATCTGCCTGCAGGCGGGCCCGCCTGGCCCGGACCAGGGCCATCTCCGCCATGGCGAAGAAGCCGTTCAGGGCGACCAACGCCACCACGACCAGAAGCTCGAACACCTACCCCCCCAAGAGGACATCCACGTCCCCTCTAGGATGTGTGTTCCCCGCCGCATAGGGAAGCCCGGATCGGCGGGCCGGCTCATGATGGACGTCGCGTCGCGGCCGCAGCACCGCTAGGATCGCCCCGGCGGGATCGTCCGCCTCCCGGAGCGACGGCAGTGAATCAGGTCGATGGTGCCTATTGGGGCGGTATCGGGCGCATGCTGCTGGTGGTCCTGATGTGGAGCACGTCCGGCCTGTTCGTCCGGCTGGTCGAGGATGCCGGCCCGTTCGAGATCAATGCCGGGCGCTGCCTGGTCTCCGGCATTCTGCTCGCCGCCTATCTCGGCTGGCGGCACGGGCCGCGCTGGAAGGCGGCGTTCCGCGCGATCCCCTGGCAGGCCCATCTCCTGGTGGTGGGCTTCTTCGTCCTGGGCACGCCGGTCTACATCTTCGCGCTTTCGGAGACCTCGGTCGCCAAGGTCGCGGTGATCAGCGCCACCTCGCCGATCTTCGCCGCGATCTTCGCCCGGATCCTCACCGGCGAGCGCGCCAGCCCGGGCGTCTGGCTGGCGGCGCTCCTGGCGCTGGGCGGGGTGGCCGCCCTGTTCCTGGACGACCTGCGCCGCTCGGGCAGCTTCAACGTCGGCGACCTGGCGGCGCTGGGCGTGGCGATCACCTTTTCCGGCGAGCTGGTGGCGCTGCGCCGCTGGCACCATCTGGAGATGCTGCCCGCCGCCGTCCTGTCCAACTTCGCCGCGGTCGCGGTCAGCCTGGCGCTGGCCGGCGGGATCTCGCTCAGCCTGCACGATGCCGGGATCATCGGCCTGATGGGCACGGTCGGCCTGGCGATCCCGTTCGTGCTGATCATGCAGGGCCTCAAGCATGTCCCCGCCATCCAGCTGGTGCTGGTGTCGCTCCTGGACGTGCTGGTCAGCCCCGCCTGGGTGTGGCTGGCGGTCGGCGAGGTGCCGCGCGGCACCACCGCCCTTGGCGGGATCGCGATCGTGGCGGCGGTGATGATGGCGACGTTGAGCGGCAGCCGCCGGCCGGTCGTCGCCGCCTCGTCGACCGTTCCACCCTGAGCCGGGGCAGGTCCGGACGGTTGCTGTACCCGGGGGTGAGATAAAGGAAGACGGCCCGGTCGAGGTAACGGTGCGTTAGGACGGGGCGGCGATCATGGCAGCCGAGACTTGCCGAGGACGCTGCTGCCATGACGAACTCCTTCCGGTCCGCCGCGGCCCCGTCCCGGTCGCCACGCGCGAAGCGGCTTGCGCCGGGCGGGTTGCCGGGCGGCAGCCGGCTGGTGTCGTTCGGGCTGCTCGCCCTGCTGCTGGTCGTGACCGGCCTCGGTCTGTGGGAGGCTGCCGCGCGTGATCGCGCCGCGACCCCTGCCGGGCCGGGCATGGCGCCGGAGGCCGGCTGGCTGGTGGCGATCCCGGCCGTGCTGGTCCTGGCGGGCGTGTTGTGGCGCATGGGGCTGGGCCGCCGGTGCCCGGCCCGGGATGCCGCTTCCCGCGAGATCCTGGTGCTGCGCCAGAACGAGCGGCGCTTTCGCGCGCTGATCCAGAACGCTTCCGACATGATCCTGATCTGCCGGCCGTCGGGGGGCGTCGCCTATGTCGGCCCCACCGCCCAGGCCGGCTGGGGCTGGGTGGACCAGCGCCTGCTCGACCGGCAGCTGTTCGACCTGGTTCATCCGGACGACC
This sequence comes from Geminicoccus roseus DSM 18922, assembly GCF_000427665.1. NCBI lineage: Bacteria > Pseudomonadati > Pseudomonadota > Alphaproteobacteria > Geminicoccales > Geminicoccaceae > Geminicoccus > Geminicoccus roseus. Next base: position 302,938 of record NZ_KE386572.1, on the reverse strand, counting down.
AGCCCACCGCCCGCGATCTCTGGGCCCAGCTGCAGGCCGCGCCTGGCGCCACCGCGGAGGTCGAGCTGCGGATCGCCGACGCGAACGGCGCCTGGCACTTCGCCGACCTCGTCCTGACCAACCTGGTCCAGGAGCCGGCGGTGGAAGGCGTGGTGGTGAACATCCGGGACATCAACGAGCGCAAGCTGTTCGAGCAGGAACTGGCCCGCCGAGCCTTCTACGACTCCCTGACCGGCCTGCCGAACCGCGCCCTGCTGCGCGACCGGGTCACCCAGGCCCTGGTCCGCGCCGGCCGGCGGGGCACCATGGTCGGGCTGATGTTCCTGGACCTCGACAACTTCAAGATCGTCAACGACAGCCTGGGCCATCAGGTCGGCGACGAGTTGCTGAAGAGTGCGGCCTTGCGCCTGAAGGCCGGCGTCCGTGCCGAGGACACCGTGGCCCGCCTGGGCGGCGACGAGTTCGTGGTTCTCCTGGAATGCCTGTCCGGCGAGGCCGACGCCCTGGCGGTGGCCCGGGAGATCGCCGGGCACTTCCACCAGCCGTTTCCCCTGGAGGGCCGGGACATCGTCGTCACCATTAGCGTCGGGCTCGCCCTGGGCGCGGCCGGCAGCGAGGATGTCGACAGCCTGATGCGCAATGCCGACATCGCCATGTACCGCGCCAAGGCCGAAGGGAACGGCAGCCACGTGCTGTTCGACCCCAGCATGCGCATCGACAACCTGAACCGGCTGGAACTGGAGGCGGATCTGCGCCGGGCCCTGGATCAGGGTGAGCTGCGGGTCCACTACCAGCCGATCGTCCTGCTGGATTCCGGCCGGGTCGCCGAGGTCGAGGCCCTGGTCCGCTGGCAGCACCCGACCCGTGGCCTGATGCCGCCGTTGGACTTCATCCCCCTGGCCGAGGAGACCGGCCTGATCGTGCCGCTGGGCGGCTGGGTGCTGCGCGAGGCCTGCCGGCAGGTGGCCCTCTGGCAGGAGCACTGCCCCGGCCAGCCGCCGCTGCGGGTCAGCGTCAACCTGTCGCCGCGCCAGTTCCAGCAGCCCGACCTGGTGGAGCAGGTCGAGCAGGCGCTCGCCGAATCGGGCCTGGCGGCCGAGTGCCTGAAGCTGGAGATCACCGAGGGCATGATCATGCGGGATGCCGAGGCGACCATCGAGACGCTGTGGCGGCTCAAGCGGCTCGGCCTGCAGCTGGCGGTCGACGATTTCGGGACCGGCTACTCCTCCCTGTCCTACCTCAAGCGCCTGCCCCTGGACGTGCTCAAGATCGACCGCTCCTTCGTCAACGGCATCGGCCGCGACCAGGAGGACACCGCCATCGTCCGGGCGATCCTGTCGCTGGCCGAATCCCTCGATCTGGCGGTCACCGCCGAAGGGATCGAGACGGCGGAACAGGCCGCGCTGCTGGACGCCTGGTCCTGCCACCAGGGCCAGGGCTTCTTCTTCGGCAAGCCTTTGGACGAGGTGCAGACCGCCGCCCTGCTGGCGACCGCCTCCCGGGAGCCCGCCAGCCGCGCCCGGGTGGCGTGAGGCTCGAGGCCCGCCCGCACGGCGGTTGGCCGGGATCGGTCAGGCCGCGTCGTTCCGCCAGGCGGCGACGAAGGCGCGCGCCCGCTCTCCCACCTGGGCAGCGTCCAGGCCGGGCTTGTAGAGCGCCGAGCCCAGGCCGAAGCCGTCGGCGCCGGCGGCACGGTAGGCCGCCATGGTCGCGGGCTCGATCCCGCCCACCGGGAACAAGGGCATCGATCTCGGCAGCACCGCGCGCATCGCCTTGACCACCGCCGGCGGGATCGCCTCGGCCGGAAACAGCTTCAGCCCGTCGGTGCCGGCGTCGATCGCGGCGAACGCCTCGGTGGGGGTGGCGATGCCCGGCAGGGTGAACAGGCCGCGTGCCTTGGCGGCCCGGATCAGGGCAGGGTCGCCGTGCGGGGTCACCATCAGCCGCCCGCCGGCCTTCACCAGCGCGTCCAGGTCCGCCTCGGTCCGCATGGTGCCGGCCCCGATCAGCACCTGGTCGCCGAAGCGCTGCACCAGCCGGCCGATGCTCTCGAACGGCTCCGGCGAGTTCAGCGGCACCTCCAGGATCGCGAACCCGGCATCGACCAGCGCTTTGCCGATCGGCAGGATCTCGGCAGGCGTCACCCCGCGCAGGATCGCCACCAGCGGCAGGCGGTCGGTGAAGGAGGCGAGGGTGGTCATCGGCGGGTCTCCGGGATGAGGCCGGCCAGCCTTGCGACATGGAGCTGGCCGGCAAAGGCGGCGTCGGGATCGGCGGCGTCGGTGGCGATCTCCAGGATCCGGGCGGCGCGGGCATAGCGGTCGGCCAGCGTGGCGCCGCCGACCAGGACCAGGCTGCCCGGCACCTGGCCGAACTCGTCCGCGGCCTCCACGAACTCGGTGCCGATCAGCAGGCCGGACAGCCAGGACGCCCCGGCAGGCGTGGGCAGCTCGCCGAACAGGGCCAGGGCACGGGCGCCGAACAAACGGCGCAGCAGCCCGCCGCCGGTCAAGTCGGCCGCCCGGCGCACGCCGCTCGCGAACGCGTCGGCGTCGAACTCCTCGGCCTCGCCCGGCGGAGTCATGGTGTGGCGCAGGATGGTGTGGCCGCGCAGCGCCGCGAACAGTTCGCCGGTCATGTAGCTGGCAAAGCCGGTGATCCGGCCGGCCTCGACCCGGACCCATTTGGAATGGGTGCCGGGCAGCACGAACAGGCCGTCCTGTCGGTCCGGCGACAGGCAGCCCAGGATCTGGGTCTCCTCGCCGCGCATCACGTCCGGCACGCCCGCCTCGTTGCGGAACGACATGCCGGGCAGGATCCGCATCTCCGAGCCATCCCCGGTGGGCACCGCCAGCAGCGCCTGGGCGATCTCGCCAGCGCCGCCCGGGCAGGCCACGTAGGCGGCCTCCTTCCAGCCGGTGCGGGCGCCGACCATGCCCGAGGCCACCACCGGCAGGCCAGGCGCGCGCCAGCCGCCCACCGCCTTGGCGAACGCCGCCTCGAACCCGCCGTCGGGCAGGTTGGTGATGCCGTGCGGGGAGGCATGGCGGTCCAGGATCGTGCCGTCATGGTCGATCAGGGCCGCCCGCAGGGAGCTCGTGCCCCAGTCCAGGCCGATCAGCGCCGCCACCTCGTTCCTCCGTCTTCTGTCGGTGCGGCGCGGACGCTAGCCCCTTGCCGCCAGCGGCGAAAGCGCCGATGCGGCAACGCAACCGTCACGCAGCACCGGCAGATGGAGCCGGTCAAGCGGTGGCGCGATCCAGCAGGAAGGAGCCGGGATGAACAACGTGGTGGCGGTGGGGCTCACGACCCAGGGCAGGGACGGCATGCCGGAAAGCCTGCGGCCCAAGCTGGAGGCGATCGCCGCGGCCGGCGCCGACTTCGCCGAGATCGCGCTCTACGACCTGGACGTGGTCGCCGGCGGCCGGCCTTTGGAGCGGCGCTTCGCCCAGGTCCTGGAGATCGCAAAGAGCTTTCCGCTCCGCTACACCGTGCACGGCCCGATCTCCGCCAATCCCTGGGACCTGCGCCACGCCGAGATCCACGAGGCGGCCGCCCGCGCGCATCTGGAGATGGCGGGGAGGCTGGGTGCCACCGCCTATGTCCAGCATTCCGGCCGCACCACCCACGTCACCGGGCCGGAACTGGCCACGCTTCGGGCGCACGAGCGCGACTACCTGGCCCGGATGGGCGACCTCGCCGGCAGGCTCGGCGTCAAGCTGGTGGTGGAGAACCTGTTCGGCGAGAAGCCCGGCGCCATCACCCAGCTCCCCCACGAGGTCGCCGAGCAGGTCGAGCGCGTGGCCCATCCGCAGGTCGCGGTGCTGATCGACTTCAGCCACGCCTTCCTGGAAGCCACCCGCCGCGGGGTCGATCCCTGGGCGTCCTGCCGCCAGGCGGCGCCGCTCACCGCGCACCTGCACGTCCATGACAGTTTCGGCCGGCCGCAGACCCTGATCGGGCATACCCGCTCGGAAACCGTGGCGTTCGGCATGGGCGACCTGCACCTGCCGCCCGGCTGGGGCGACATTCCCTGGCGGATGCTGTTCGACGAGCTGGAAGTGCTGCCCGGCACCGTCGCCAACATCGAGCTGCCGGCGCGCTACTACGATGTCGCCGAGGAATCGGTGGCGCGGGTGCGCGAGCTGGCCGGACTGCCCGCCCGGTAGCTGTCCAGGAAGGACCGGTCGATCCGGTCCTTCAGCCAGAAGGCGGCCCGCCCCTGCCACCAGAAACCGTTCCAGGCGGCAAGCCCGGTGCCGTCGCCAAGGTTCATGATCCACAAGTATCGCCGCTGCGGGATGAAGGCGCGCAGGCTTTCTCCCGCCAGCGTCGCCAGCAGGTTGTGGAACAGGACCGGCGCCTGGCGGATCGCATACACCCCCACTTTCGGCAGGTCGTGGCCGTCCACGCACACGGCGTCGCCGCCGCCGAACATGGCCGGATCGGCCAGCGAGCGCAGATGCCGGTCGACCCGCAGCGCGCCCGACCCGTCCACCGGCAGGCCGAGACGGCGGATCTCCGGGGCGGGCAGCAGGCCGCCGGCATTGACGAACAGGTCGAACGGCTCCCGCCCGCCACCCTCCAGCAGCGCCGTCCCATTCTCGACCCTTTTCACCCGGCTGTGCGTCCGGATCTTGATGCCGCGGCGCTCCAGGCTGGCGGCGACGCCTTCAGCCATGCCGGCCGGCAGCCGCTCCAGGATCCGCCCGCCGCTGGCCAGGAGCGTCACCGCGACCCGGCTGTTGTGGCGCCGCGCCAGGCCCTCGATGTTGCCGGCAAGCTCCACGCCGGTGGTGCCGCCGCCCGCCACCGCGACCCGGACCTGCTCGCCCCGGCCAAGGCGCGCCTCCAGCTCCAGGCGCAGGTCGAGCAGGCGCGGGATCGGCTTCACCGCATGACAGGCGCCAGCGCCCGGGATCGTGGGCGCCACGCTGCCCAGGTTCACCGAAAGCAGGTCGTAGCGAAGCGGCGGCCCGTCCTGGAGATGGACCAAGCGGTTCGCCCGGTCGATCCCGGTCGCCCGGTCCCGGACGAACCGGCCGTGGTCTCCCATCAGCCCGGCGATGTCGATCCGGTCGAGCTCGGGCGGATAGGTCCCGCCCAGCATCCCGGTCGCCAGGCCCGAATACCAGAACGGCTCCGGCGCCACCGCCACCAGCTCGTGGCCGGCCTGCGCGAAGGCGCGCGCCCGCTTCAGCGTGAACAGATGGGCGTGCCCGGTGCCGAGCAGGACCACGCGCCGGCTCATGCCAGGTCCGCCTTGAATGGGGGTGGGGACTTCCGGAACGCGGCGGCCGCCCGAAACGTTCCGGTGATGCCGGCGGCGATGCGCACGGCATGAGCAGGGGAGGCGACCATGGGTGCGGAGAAACAGCTGGCCGGGCAGGTCGCCCTGGTGACCGGGGCCAGCTCCGGGATCGGCAAGGGCGTGGCGATGGCGCTGGCCGCGGAAGGGGCGATGGTCGGCGTGAACTACCTCTCCAAGCCAGAGGACGCCCAGCAGATCGTCCGCGCGATCGAAGAGGACGGCGGCCGGGCGCTGGCGCTGCAGGCCGACGTGTCCAGGGAGGACCAGGTCCAGGCGATGCTGGCCCGGCTGGTCGAGGCATTCGGGCGGCTCGACATCCTGGTCGCCAATGCCGGGCTGCAGAAGGACGCGCCGATCGGCGAGATGACCCTGGACGAGTGGCACAAGGTCATCGACGTCAACCTGACCGGCCAGTTCCTGTGCGCCCGGGCGGCGATCCGCCAGTTCGAGGCGCAGCCGCCTTCCGACCGCTCGCGGGCCAAGGGCAAGATCATCTGCATGAGCTCGGTCCACCAGGTGATCCCCTGGGCCGGAAGGGTGAACTATGCCGCGTCCAAGGGCGGGATCATGCTGATGATGCAGAGCCTGGCCCAGGAAGTCTCCAGCCGCGGCATCCGGGTCAACGGCATCGCGCCGGGCGCCATCAAGACCCCGATCAACCAGGATGCCTGGGAGACCGAGGAGGCCCGCCGGGAACTCCTGAAGCTGATCCCCTATGGCCGGATCGGCGAACCCGAGGACGTGGCGAAAGCCGCCATCTGGCTGGCCTCCGACCAGTCCGACTACGTGGTCGGCACCACGATCTACGTGGATGGCGGCATGCTCCTCTACCCGGGCTTTCGCGGCAACGGCTAGCCTGGATGATCAGTCCAGGTGGACGAGTGAAGCTGGGGCAGCGCCAGCCGGCTCTCCCGCCGGTGACCATGGCGCACGCTGGCGGGCAGCATCCGCGTAAGATGGCACGTGGACCAGGACGTTGTTTGGCACGGCTGGAGCCCCTGCTGCACGGCGTCCTGCCGACCATTCCCTTCCGATCCTTGCCACTCCGAGCCGGTCACGCTCATCCGCAAGCTGTCCCGGCTACGCAACCAGATCGAGCGGCCCGTCAACGGGCTCAAGCCGTTGGAACTCAGTCGAGCTGGGCGCCGGAGGCCTTGATGACCGGCGCCCACTTGGCGAGTTCGGCCTCGACATGGGCGGCCAGCTCCTCAGGCGTCGAACCGACCGGGGTGATGCTCAACTCCTCCAGCCTGGCGGTGGTCTCGGGATCCTCGACTGCAGCCAGGGCGGCGTCGTGCAACCGCCGGATGATCGGCTCCGGCGTGCCAGCCGGGGCGAACAAGGCGTTCCAGGAGTAGGTCTCGAAGCCGGGCAGGGTCTCCGCAACAGTCGGCAGTTCCATGATCGCGGACGCGCGCTGCTTGGTGGTGACCCCAAGGCCGTGCAGCGTGCCAGCTCGGACATGCTCCAGGGCAGGCGGCAGGTTGTCGAACATGATCGGCACATCGCCGCTCAGGACGTCGATCAGCGCTGGTCCGGCTCCCTGGTAGGGCACATGGGTCATGTCGACCCCGGCCATGCTCTTGAACAGCTCGGCGGAGAGATGGGAGGGGGTACCATTTCCTGCGGAGGCATAGCTGTACTTGCCGGGGCTGGCCTTGAGCAGGTCGATCAGTTCCTGGACGTTCCCGGCCGGAAGCTCCGGATGGGTGACCAGCACGTTGGGGAAAATGGCGAGCAGCGAGATCGGCGCAAAGTCCTCGATGGGGTCGTAGGCGAGCTTCTGGTAAAGTGCCGGATTGAGCGCGTGCGTTGCGACCGTCGCCATCAGGATCGTGTAGCCATCGGGCGCAGCCGTGGCCACCGCGGCGGAGCCGATGGTGCCACCGGCCCCTCCGCGGTTCTCCACCACGATCTGCTGATCCAGATGCCTGCTCATCGCCTTGGCGACGAGGCGCGCCAGGAGATCGGTCGATCCGCCGGCCGGGAAGGGCACGACGAGCGTGATGGGCCGTTCTGGATATGGATCCTGAGCCTTGGCCGATCTTGGCATCGAGCCAGCCAGCACCATCAGCGTGCCGAACCCCAACATCGCTCGGCGGCGATCAGAAGAACCTGACGCGGACATTATGCCTCCGGAGATATGCATAGTCTCACCCAGAAAAGGGTGAAATCAGCAACCTGGACATCTCCAGACCGCTCGATTCCATATCTCTCCGCAGATGGCCCTGCGAAAGCAAGGGGGCTCGTTACTCATGGTTGAACTAGCCGACGGGTCCCATTGTCATCGGAACTGGTGACGTCTTCTGACTGGCTGCCATTCCCGGCATGTGTCCGACGCTGGACCGGCCGATCCGCAGCCGCCTTGCGACGGCATGGCGGACCGGCATCACGCTCCAGGCAGACGGCGGGATGCTCCTCTACCGGGGCTTTCGCGGCAACGGCTGGGACCGCCGCCAGCGTCGGCGCAGCGCGAACTTCACCGGCCGGGCCAGGAGCCAGCCGAGGCCGGGTCGGTCCTCACCTCGCGATGCCGGCGGGCCTTTCCTGCCGGCCAGCCGCCTCCTCGTAGCCCCGCTGCAGCCCGGCCAGCGCCGCGCCCAGCTCCCGCCCCGGCCGGTACGCGTCCAATTCGGCCCCCGCCTCGATGCCGGCCATCAGGCGCGGCGACGGCTCGGCCTCGCCGATCACGGTGCGCACCGGCACCACCCCGGCCCAGACCGGGTGGCTGCCGTCCTCGTCGTCGTCGCCCACGTTCTTGGCGCGCACCTTGGCCGCCGCGTCCTCGATCCGCATGGCGACCACCGTGGTGGCCTTGACCTCCTGCGCGGTGGTCGGGCGCAGGGCCGCCTGCCGGCCGGGAAAATAGCGCTCCACGATCGCCTCCAGCGCCCGTTCCTTGTCGGCCGGGTCGCCGACGATCCGCGCGGTGCCGAAGCACATGGCCGAGCGGTAGTTGGCGGAATGGTTGAAGCCCGAGCGGGCCAGCACCAGCCCGTCCAGATGGGCGACGGTCAGGCAGGCCGGCGCCCCTTGCTGCAGGTGGCGCAGCATCCGGCTGGCCGAGGAGCCGTGCCAGTACAGCATGTCCCCTTCGCGCCAGTGGATGGTCGGCGTGCCGTAGGGCTGGCCGTCCAGCACGTAGGCGACATGGCAGAGCAGGCCGGCGTCCAGGATCGCGAACACCGCCTCATGGTCGTAGCGCCCCCGCTCATGGGCGCGCCGCACCCGGTTGCGGTCGGTCACGGGAAAGGCGGGGGCGGGGTCCTGGCTCACGTCGCTTGCTTCCGGCTGGTGGAGGCCGCCACTGTGCAGCGCGGGATTGGTCCGCCATAGTTCCAATGATCGAGCAAGAATGACGACCAATGCGCCGGACTGGTCGAGCCTGATGCCGGTCCTCCCTGGGGAGGGGCCGAAGGCGCGCGCGCTCTACCTGGCGCTGCGCCGGCTGATCGAGACCGGCATGGCCCCGCCCGGGTCCAAGCTGCCGCCGACCCGGGAACTCGCTCGGCGCCTGGGCCTGTCCCGCCCGGCCGCGGTCGCCGCCTTCGAGATGCTGGTGGCCGACGGCTACGCCCAGGCGAAAGTCGGGGCCGGCACCTTCGTGGCCCCGCAGGTCCCGGCCATGCCGCCGGGCCAGGACCAGCCCCGCCCGCCGGAGCCGCCGCCAGCCCCGCCGAAAGCCTTCGATCCGGGCGTGGCCCTGGCGGACCGGCGCACCATGGACATCTTCCGGCGCCTGCTGGTTCGGCAGCTTGCCGATCCCGGCCCGGAGCATTTTCACTACGGCGACCCGCGCGGCGGCCTGGTGCTGCGCGAGGCGATCGCCGCCTATCTGCGCACCGCGCGCGGGGTCCGCTGCGACGCCCGCCAGATCGTGCTCACTTCCGGGACCCAGCAGGGCCTGGACCTCCTGCTGCGCTGTATCGCCGGGCCGGGCGACGCGGTCTGGCTGGAGGATCCCTGCTACCCGATGGCGAGGCAGGCTTTGGCCGGCACGGGCGCCCGGGCGATCGGCGTGCCGGTCGACGCCGAGGGGCTGGACCCCGCCGCCGGAGCCAAGGTCCCTGGCCCTGTTCGCGCCGTCTACGTCACCCCCTCCCACCAGTTCCCGCTGGGGGTGGCCATGTCGATGCCGCGCCGCCTGGAGCTCCTGGACTGGGCCGCCCGCGAGGATGCCTGGATCATCGAGGACGACTATGACAGCGAGTTCCGCTTCGCCGGCCCGCCGCTGACCGCCTTGCAGGGCATGGACCGCGCCCAGCGCGTGGCCTATCTCGGCACCTTCTCGAAAGTGCTCTTTCCCGGCCTGCGCATGGGCTACGCGGTCCTCCCGCCGCCGCTGCTCGACGCGGTGTTGGACCTGCGCGCCCGCACCGACCGGCAGCCGCCGACCCTGGCGGAGGGGGCGGTCGCCGGCCTGCTGGCGCAGAACCATTTCGCCGCCCATCTGCGCCGCGCCCGTCGCCACGCCCAGGCCGCCCGCGACCTGCTGGTCGAGACCCTGCGCCAGGCGGCAGGAGACAGGCTGCAGGTCGCCGCCCCGGCCCAGGGCCTGCACCTGGTCGCCTGGCTGCAAGACGGCCTGTCCGACGTGGCGCTGGCCGCCGCCGCCCAGGCCGCCGGGATCGGCTGCCGCCCGCTCTCGCCGCTCTACCTCGCAGCCCCGCCCCGCCAGGGCCTGGTGCTGGGCTTCTCCGGCTTCCCCCTGGACCAGGTCCGCAAAAGCGCAAGCCGCCTGGGCCGGATCGTGGCCGAGGCGACACCCGGTCGCTGACCCTGCCGGTTTCGGCCCCGGCTTTCGTCAAGCTGCCACGATCGGCCCCGACAAGTTCCCCAGCGGCGGAACGCAAAAGGGACTAGCCTCGTGCAGCACATGCCGGCCGGGCAGACGGTCCAGGCCTATCTCGACGAAACGCCTTTGTGGCGCGACGGCACCGCCGCCGGGATCGCCCCGCTCACCGGCATGCAGCAGCGGATCTGGTGGCTGGCGGCGGCCGGCAAGTTCTTCGAGGGCCTGGTGGTGTTCATGACCGGGGTCGCGATGCCGCTGATCGCGGTCGAGTTCCAGATGAACGACGTCCAGCACGGGCTGGTGGGGGCGGCCAGCCTGTTCGGGATCCTGGTGGGCGCCCTGGCGCTTGGCCACCTGGCCGACCGGTTCGGCCGCAAGCGCATGTTCATCGTCGAGATGCTGATCTTCGTGCTGTTCCTGGCGCTGCTGCCGCTGAGCCCCAGCTTCACCTGGCTGGTGCTGTGCCTGTTCGGGCTGGGGGTGGCGCTTGGCTGCGACTATCCCACCGCGCACATGGTGATCTCCGAGAGCATCCCCAGTGCGGCGCGCGGCCGGCTGGTGCTGGGCGCGTTCGGCTTCCAGGCCTTGGGCGCTTTGTCCGGCACGGCGCTGGGCTACCTGGTGCTGTCCAACCTGCCGGAAGTCGAGGCCTGGCGCTGGATGTACGCAGCCGTGCTGCCGCCGGCGGTCCTGGTCGCGGCCGGGCGCTTCTTCGTCACCCGCAGCCCGCACTGGCTGATGAGCCATGGCCGGGTCGACGAGGCGGAAGCGGAGATGGCGAAGCTGCTCCGGCGCACGCCGCCCTATCCCGGCACGATCCGGCTGCTGCCCGGCCCGCAGGCGAACGGCAACGGGAACGGTGGGCGCCCCGGCATCAAGGCCCTGTTCCAGGGCGGCAACCGCCGCGCCACCATCCTGGCGTCGCTGCCCTGGTTCCTGCAGGATCTCGGCACCTACGGGATCGGGATCTTCACCCCCACGATCCTGGCAACCGCCCTCGGCCACGCCGCGACCCGCGCCCACGACCTGTCCGACGTGATCGCCCGCGACCTGTTCGCGGTGGAAGGGGCCGCGCTGATCGACCTCCTGCTGATCGTGGGCATTGCCGCCGCGGTGCTGCTGGCCGACCGGGTCGGCCGCATTCCTTTGCAGGTGGCGGGCTTTCTCGGCTGCGCGCTGGGCCTGCTCCTGGCGGCCCTGTCCCTGGACCAGTCCGGCCCCACCCAGACCATCCTGCTGTTCGCAGGTTTCATGCTGTTCAACTTCATGACCAATCTCGGCCCGAACGCGCAGACCTACCTGATCGCCGGCGAGGTGTTCCCCACCGCGATCCGCGGCCGCGGCGCCGGGTTCGCCGCGGCGTTCGGCAAGATCGGCGCGGTCGCCACCGCCTTTCTGTTCCCGATCCTACTGGCCGACCTCGGCACCCGGCCGCTGCTCTTGATCCTGGTCGGCACCTCGCTGCTGGGCGCGCTGGTCACCTGGGCGTTCCGGATCGAGACCGCCGGGCGCAGCCTGGAGGAGGAGCCGGGCTGAAGGCGGCCCGGCTCCTCTTCGCTCACGAGCGCCGGTCGCCCCCGCCCGGCAGCACCGAGCCCAGCACCTCCCGCGCGGCGTTGCGGATCACCCCGCCCCGGTCCGGGTCGCCCGGCAGGGACAGCATGAAGTTCTTCGCCTGGGCCAGCGTGATGTGCGGCGGCAAGGGCGGCACGTTCGGATCGGTCTTCACCTCCAGCACCACCGGCATCCCGGCGCTCAGCGCCGTGTCCCAGGCCGCCGCCAGCCGGTCGGGATGGTCGACGAACAGGCCGCGCAGCCCGACCATCTCGGCGAAGCGGTGGTAGGGCACGTCCGGGATGTTCTGGCTGGCCTCGAACTTCGGGTTGCCCTCCATCACCCGCTGCTCCCAGGTCACCTGGTTCAGGTCCTGGTTGTTCAGCACCACGCACACCCAGGTCGGGTTGGCCCATTCCCGCCAGTATTTCGCCACCGTGATCAGCTCGGCCATGTTGCTCATCTGCATGGCGCCGTCGCCGACCATGGCAATCACCGGCCGGTCGGGATGGCCGAACTTGGCGGCGATCGCATAGGGCACCGCCGCGCCCATCGAGGCCAGCCCGCCCGACAGCGAGCCCATCATGCCCTCGCGGATCTTGATGTCGCGGGCATACCAGTTGGCGCAGGAGCCGGAATCCGAGGTCAGGATCGCCCGGTCGGGGATCCGCGGCGACATCTCCCAGAACACACGCTGCGGGTTGACCGGCTCGGCCGGCTGCATCGCCCGCGCCTCCAGCGTTTCCCAGCTCTTGGCGACGCTTGCCTCCACGTTTCGCCGCCACGACCGGTCGGCCTTGTTCTGCAGCATCGGCAGGAGCAGGCGCAGGGTCTGGGCGCTGTCGCCCACCAGGTTGACCTCCATCGGGTAGCGCGCCGACAGCATGCCCGGCTCCAGGTCGATCTGCACCCCGCGCGCCTGGCCCTCCTTGGGCAGGAACTCCGAATACGGAAAGCCCGAGCCCACCATCAGCAGCGTGTCGCAGCCGCTCATCAGGTCCCAGCTGGCCGGCGTGCCGAGCAGGCCGATCGAGCCGGTGACGTAAGGCAGGTCGTCGGGCAGCACGGCCTTGCCGAGCAGCGCCTTGGCGACCCCGGCCCCCAGCGTCTCGGCGACCTGCTGCACCTCCCGCCCGGCATGCAGCGCCCCGGCCCCCACCAGGATCGCGACCTTGGAGCCGGCGTTCAGCACCTCGGCGGCGCGGCGCAGGTCCTCCTCGAACGGCACCACCAGAGGCCTGCTGTAGCCGACCCCGCTGAACACCGAGCCGTGCTGGCGGGGCGGCTCCTGGTAGGGCTCCTCCTGCAGGTCGTTGGGGAACACGAGAGCCGTGACCCGCCGCTCGCCCACCGCCATCCGCACCGCGCGGTCGGTCAGGTGGCGCACCTGCGCGGGCACCGAGGCCTGCTGGACATAGGTCCCGGCCACGTCCTTGAACATCGAGACCAGGTCGAGTTCCTGCTGGTAGTGCGAGCCCAGGGCGCTGCGCGCCTGCTGGCCGGCGATCGCCAGCACCGGCACATGGTCCATGCGCGCGTCGTACAGCCCGGTGATCAGGTGGCTGGCGCCCGGGCCCGAGGTGGCGAGGCACACCCCCAGTTCGCCGGTGAACTTGGCATAGGCCGAGGCCATGAACGCCGCCATCTCCTCGTGGCGGGCCTGGATGAACTGGATGTCGCCGCCCCGGCGCTGCAGGGCGCCCAGCAGGCCGTTGATGCCGTCGCCCGGATAGCCGAACACGTGGCGCACGCCCCACTGGTGCAGCCGCTCCCAGAAGAAGTCGCCGACCGTCCCGCTCATGCCCGCTCTCCCGTGTCGGATGCCTGTTCCAACGAACGGGCGGCCGCGCGGCCCAGTTCCGCCCGGGCCGGACCGCGCCCGGCGCCAAAACGAACAGGAAAGAACCACCACTATTACTGGTGTTTTATTTCATTTTCCTTAAGCCGTTCCCGCTCCTATGACTCGATCCGGAAAATGCTCCGGGCGACGGTCCCGGGAGCGAACGAAAACGAACATCGGGCAGGGATGGCATGATGCAGCACAGCTTGGTGAGCCGGCGGACGATGGTGGCCGGCCTGGCGGCGCTCGCCCTTCTGGCGGGAACGGGCCTGGCCAGCGCCGGGGAAACGCTGGACCGGGTGATGTCCAGCAAGGAGCTCAAGGTCGCGACCAACAGCGGCTGGCCGCCGCAGAGCTTCCTCGACGACAACAACGAGATGGTCGGCTTCGACATCGACGTCGCCAAGGAGATCGCCGAGCGGCTGGGCGTCGAGGCGAGCTTCGAGACCCCGGAATGGAACGTGATGACCGGCGGGCGCTGGCATGGCCGCTGGGACCTGGCGGTGGGCTCGATCACCCCCACCAAGGCGCGCGCCCACGCCCTCGATTTTGCCGCGATCTACTACTACAGCCCCTACGTGTTCGCCGTGCACCAGGACAGCCAGGCGACCTCGCGCGCCGACCTGAACGGCAAGGTGATCGGGGTGGAGACCGGCACCACCTCGGAGGACTACATCAACCGCCGCCTGGAGATCGACGCGCCGGACACGCCGCCGGTCGAGTACACGCTGGAGCCGGGCGAGATCAAAACATACGCCGATTCCATGCTGCCGTTCGACGACCTGCGCCTAGGCGACGGCGCTAGGCTCGACGCGGTGATAGCGCCCGAGCAGACCGTGATGGGCGCCATCGAGAACGGCTACCCGATCAAGGCGATCGAGGGCGACTACGCCTTCAAGGAGCCGCTCGTGGTGGTCGCCGACAAGGGCGACCCGGAATGGACCGCGAAGCTCGGCGAGATCCTCCAGGAGATGAAGGCCGACGGCACCCTCTCCGAGCTGACCACCAAGTGGTACGGCAAGGACTACAGCAGCTGATCGACCCCGGGAGCGGTGCTCGCGCACCGCTCCCGCCTTCTGCCTTGGCCGCCTCCGCGCCGGAACGCTCCTCTCCATGTCCTATGTCGAAACCTTTTACCGGCCGGGTGCGGCCGCCGACCGGCCGCGCCCGGCCCTGGCCGGACGGCTGGAGGTCGAGGTCGCCGTGGTCGGCGGCGGCCTGTCCGGCCTGACCACCGCGCTGGAGCTGGCCAGGCGCGGCCGCAGCGTCGCCGTGCTGGAAGCGCAGCGGGTCGCCTGGGGCGCCTCTGGCCGCAACGGCGGCTTCGTCAGCCCGGGCTGGGCCTGCGGCTATGGCACGATCCGCCGGGCGGTGGGCGAGGCGGCCGCCAAGGAGCTGCACCGCCTGTCCATGGAAGGGGTGCGGATCGTCGCCGGCAATCTGCAGGCCCTGGCCGTCCCCGACGCCGACCCGGTGCCCGGCATCCTCAGCGCCGTGCGCTATGAGGCCACCCAAGAACTGAAGAAGCAGCGCGACTGGCTGGAGCGCGAGTTCAACTACCGCACCGAGTTCAAGACCCGCGAGGAGCTGGCGGAGCTGGTGAGCTCGCCCTGCTACCACCAGGCCCTCTACAACTCGAACGGCTTCCACTTCCACCCGCTGAACTATGCCCGGGCGCTTGCCCGCGAGATCGAGCGCTTGGGCGGGCGGATCTTCGAGGGCTCGCCGGTGGTGGCCCTGGAAACCGACCGCCCGGACAAGCTGGTCCGCACGCAAGGCGGCGAAATCCATGCCCGCCATGTCGTGCTGGCGTCCGGCGGCTATACCGGCGGCCTGGTCCCGGCCCTTGCCCGCAGCTTCCTGCCCATCGCCACCTACGTGATGCTGACCAGACCCGCCCCGGAGCTGATCGCGACGGCGATCCGCACACGTGCCGGCATCGCCGACGACCGCCGGGCCGGCGACTACTACCGCCTGGTCGACGGCGGGCAGCGCATCCTGTGGGGCGGCAAGATCACCACCCGCACCAGCGAGCCGCGCCGGCTGGCGGAGCTCCTGCGCAAGACCATGGTGGCGACCTACCCGCAGCTGAAGGACCTGCCGGTCGACATCGCCTGGTCCGGGCTGATGTCGTACGCCCGCCACCTGATGCCGCAGGTCGGCCGGCTGAAGGACGGCGTCTGGCACTGCACCGCGTTCGGCGGCCACGGCCTGAACACCACCGCGATCGGCGGCCTGGTGATCGCCGAGGCGATCGCCGGCGAGAGCGACCGCTACCGGCAGTTCGCCCCGTTCGGCCTGGTCTGGAACGGCGGCATCGCCGGCCGGCTCGCCGCCCAGCTCACCTACTGGAGCTACCAGGCCGCCGATTTCTTCCGCGAACGCCGCTCCGCCTGACCGCCTGCCGGAACCCCGACCGATGCAGTATGCCGACAACATCGACTACCCGCCGCTTCTGACCCGGCCTGCCGTGTTCCTGCCGGGTCTCGCGGTGCTCTTCGCGCTTCTTTACTTCTGGCATGTCGGCGGCACCGCGATCGGGGCCGGCATCCTGGAGATGCTGGGCGCTGCCGGCAGCGACCGGGCCGATCTGGTGGTGGCGGCGGTGATCACCGCGATAGCCGCCCTCAACATCCTGGTGGTGATGCGCCTGGACCTGCGCTGGCAGGTCTACGTGGTCTGGCTGGAACTGGCGGCCCTGGTGCTGCTGTTCTTTTATTCCTTCGACCTCAGCTTCGCCTTCATCTGGCGCAAGCTGCCCTTTCTTTTGAGCCAGGGCCTGCTCACCACGATCTACATCTCGGCGATCTCGATCGCGATCGCCTCGGTGCTGGCGATGCTTGGCGCCATCGCCAAGCTGTCGTCGAACGGCATCGCCATCGGCATCGCCAATTTCTACACCTCCTTGTTCCGCGGCCTGCCGCTGCTCATGCAGATCTACATGATCTATCTGGGCCTGCCGCAGCTGGGCTACGTGGTCGACGCGGTCCCGGCCGGCATCGCGGCGCTGTCCTTGTGCTACGGCGCCTACATGACCGAGATCTTCCGCGCCGGGATCGAGAGCATCCCCAAGGGCCAGTGGGAGGCGTCCCGGGCGCTGGGGCTGAAGCCCCGCAGCACCATGGGCCGGATCATCCTGCCCCAGGCGATGCGCATCATCATCCCGCCCACCGGCAACCAGTTCATCGCCATGCTGAAGGACAGTTCCCTGGTCTCGGTGGTGGGCGTGTGGGAGCTGATGTACCTGGCGCGCACCCAGGGACAGACCGAGTTCCGCCATGTCGAGATGATGATCACCGCCTCGATGATCTACTGGATCCTCTCGATCGTCCTGGAGCTGGTCCAGGCCCGGATCGAGCGCCGCTACAACCGGGCCAGCCACCGATGAGCAACGACAAGGCCGCCCCCGCCATCCGGATCCAGGGTCTCGGCAAGTGGTTCGGCGCGTTCAAGGTCCTGGACGGCATCGACCTGACCGTGGCGAAGGGCGAGAAGCTGGTGATCTGCGGCCCGTCGGGCTCCGGCAAGTCGACCCTGATCCGCACCGTCAACGGCCTGGAAAGCATCCAGGAGGGCGAGATCCACGTGGACGGCATCCGGCTCACCCGTAAGCCCGAGACGGTGGAGGCGATCCGCCGCCGGGTCGGCATGGTGTTCCAGCAGTTCAACCTGTTCCCGCATCTGACCGTGCTGGAGAACTGCGCGCTGGCCCTGCGTCTGGTCCAGGGCATGCCGGCCAAGGAGGCGGAGGAGCGCTCGATGCACTACCTGCGCAAGGTCCACATCCCCGACCAGGCGGCGAAGTTCGCAGCGCAGCTCTCCGGCGGCCAGCAGCAGCGCGTCGCCATCGCCCGGGCCCTGGCGATGGAGCCGGACATCATGCTGTTCGACGAGCCGACCTCCTCGCTCGACCCCGAGATGGTCAAGGAGGTCCTGGACACCATGGTGGGTCTGGCCGGCGAGGGCATGACCATGGCCGTCGTCACCCACGAAATGGGCTTCGCCCGCCAGGTCGCCGACCGGGTGATCTTCATGGACCAGGGCAGGATCGTCGAGGAAGCACCGCCCGAAACCTTCTTCTCCGCCCCGCGCTCCCCCCGCGCGAAAGCCTTCCTCCAGCAGATCCTGCACTGAGCCCAAAGGGACGGAACGCCGAAAAAGGGGAGGCGTTTCGCCCTCCAGGGCCGCCCGGATCTGCTACCATGGCGGCCGACGCTCATGGGAGGAGACCACGAACATGACCCGGATGCTCGCCACGGCGGCCATGATCCTTGCCCTGCCGGCGCTGGCGCAGGCCGCGCCCATGGAGGCGCGGGAGGGCTGGGAGGTGATCGAGACCGACCAGACCTTCGAGGAGCTCAACCAGAGCCTGGAGACCGCGATCGAGCAGGCCGGGATGGGGCTGGTGACCTCCGCCAGCGCCTCGGCCGGCGCCAAGGCCCAGGACATCACCATCCCCGGCAACCGCGTGGTCGGCGTATTCCGCAACGACTATGCAAGGCGGATGCTGGACGCCAGCATCGCCGCCGGGATCGAGGCGCCGATCCGCTTCTACCTGGTGGAGGACGAGGACGGCACTGCCACCCTGGCGTTCAAGCGGCCGACCCTGGTGTTCGAGCCCTATTACGCCGAAGGGGCCGACGATCTGCGCCAGCTGGCGGTGGAGCTGGACGACGTGTTCATGACCATCGCCGCCGAGGCCGCCGCCGCCAGGTAACCCGCTCAACCGGAGACGCCCATGTCCAGCCGCCCTGTGGTGGTCGCGTTCGACATCATCGAGACCGTGTTCTCGCTGGAGAGCCTGCGCGGGCGGCTGGAGGCCGAGGGGGCTTCCGGCGACGTCCTGGAGCTGTGGTTCGCCCGCAGCCTGCGCGACGCCTTCGCGATGGCCGCCACCGGCAAGTTCGCGCCGTTCCGCGAGGTGCTGAAGGCGTCGCTCGCCGACACGCTGCAGGAGCGGGGCGTGGTGGCGGGCGCAGACGCGCTGGATCGGGTCCTGCACGGCTTCACCGAGCTCGACCCGCATCCCGACGCCCTGGAGGCGTTCAGCCACCTGCACCAGGCCGGGATCCGCATCCTGGCGCTGTCCAACGGCGCCGCGTCGGCGACCGAGGCGCTTCTGGAACGGGGCGGCCTGCGCCACCTGGTGGAGCGGGTGGTCTCGGTCGACGAGGTGGGTCTCGCCAAGCCCAGGCGCGAGGTCTACCAGCACGCCGCCAGGCTGGCCGGGGTGGAGCCGGCCGCCATGACCCTGGTGGCGGCGCATCCCTGGGACGTCCATGGCGCCCGTGCCGCCGGGCTGGGCGGCGCCTATGTCGAGCGCGGCCCGGCCTACCCGCCCTTCCTGCTGGCCCCGGACGCCGAGGCCCACAGCCTGATCGGGATCGCCCGGGCGCTGGCCGCCCGGGCGTGAGCCCCCGTCCAGCTGGCGTCTAGCCGCCGCTCACCCCGTAGAGCAGGTTCGGCAGGAACAGGGAGATCGCCGGCACGTAGGTGATCAGGATCAGGAACGCCACCAGGATCATCAGCCAGGGCAGCGCCGCGCGCACCACCGAGAGCAGCGGCATCCCGGTGATGCCCGAGGCCACGAACAAATTGAGCCCCACCGGCGGCGTCACCATGCCGATCTCCATGTTGACCACCATCAGCACACCCAGATGGATCGGGTCGATGCCGAGCTGGGTCGCGATCGGGAAGATCACCGGCACGAAGATCAGGATGATCGCCGAGGGCTCCATGAAGTTGCCGGCGACCAGCAGCATGATGTTGACCACGATCAGGAACTGCCAGGGCTGCAGCCCGGATTCCAGGAGCGCCGTGGCGATGGTCTGCGGGATCTGCTCGGTGGTCAGCACGTGGGCGAACAGAAAGGCGTTGGCGATGATGAACATCAGCATCACCGTGACCTTGGCCGAATCCACCAGGACCCGACCGACATCGGTGGGCTTCAGGTCGCGATAGATGAACAGCGCCACGATGAAGGCATAGACCGCGGAGACCGCCGCCGCCTCGGTGGGGGTGAACACCCCGCCATAGATGCCGCCCAGCACCAGCACGATCAGCAGCAGGCCCCAGACCGCCCGGCCGAACAGCCGGAAGCGCTCGCGCCAGGAGACCTTTGGCTGGCGGGCCAGGCCCTTGACCCTGGCCGAGACATAGATCGCCGCCATCAGCAGCAGGCCCAGCAGGATGCCCGGGACGACGCCGGCCATGAACAGCCGGCCGACCGAGCTCTCGGTGGCGGCGGCATAGACCACCATCACGATGGAGGGCGGGATCAGGATGCCGAGCGTGCCGGCATTGACGATCACCCCGGTGGCGTAGCTTTGCGTGTAGCCGCTGCGCACCATGCCCGCGATCACGATCGAGCCGATCGCCACCACGGTGGCGGGCGAGGAGCCGGACACTGCCGCGAACAGGATGCAGGCCATCACCGAGGCGATGGCGAGCCCGCCCGGCAGGTGGCCGACGCAGGCCGAGGCGAAGTCGATCATCCGCCGCGCCACGCCGCCGGTGGTCAGGAAATTGCCGGCCAGGATGAAGAACGGGATCGCCAGCAGGGTCGCGGTCTGCGAGGCGTCCAGGAACTTCAGGGACATCGACGCCAGCGAATCGTTGGCGAAGAACAGGATGGTCAGAACCGAGGACAGGCCGAGTGCGATCGCGATCGGCATGCCCAGGATCATGAAGCCGAACAGGGTGACGAACAGGAACGCGGTGGTCATCGGTGCGTCCCCTTACGCTGGTGGACGTCGTCGCCGCCCAGCATCCCGATCGTGTCGGCGGCCTCGTCGGCCAGCTGGAACCCGGCCGCCCTGCCGCTCGCCACCAGCCAGGCCTGCTCGGCCAGCCGCACGATCAGCAAGAGGAAGCCGATCGGCAGGCACAGGCCCAGGATCCAGCGCTGCACCGGGATGTCCTGCGCGTCCACCCCCAGCCGGTACATCCGGTACTCGTAGCCATAGGAGCCGTAGAGCATCAGCACGGCGAACAGCAGGCACAGGCCCAGCACCACCAGCCCGACCACCCGCTGGGCGGAGAGCGGCAGCAGCTTCACCGCCGCGTCGATGCCGATATGGGCGTGGGTGCGCACGCCATAGGAGATGCCCAGCAGCAGGAGCCAGCCGAACATGTAGGTGGTGGCTTCCAGGGCCCAGAGCAGGCCGGAATTGAACACGTAGCGCAGCACCACCTGCCAGAAGGTCAGCAGGGTCATCGCCGCCAGGAGGAGCGCCATGATCGCCTCCTCCAGCCGCTCGATCACTCGACGAAGCATGGGCGCCCCCCGGCCGGTCGGCCATGGTTTGGGTCAAGCGGGGCAGGGGCCCGTTCTTGGGGAACGGACCCGCGTCAGCCTTGCGGGAAGGAGACGGGCGGCTGGCGCCCGGCTCAGCTCTGGTTGGCGCTGGCGGCCGCCTCGATCAGGTCGGCGCCGATATCCTCCTCGAACTGCTTCCAGACCGGCTGCATCGCCTCGACCCAGGCGGCGCGCTGCTCAGGCGTCAGCTCGTGGATGGTGACGCCATTGCTCTCGGCGATCTTGGCGCGGGCGTCCTGGTTCAGCTTCTCCGCGATCTCGTTGTTGAGCGCGGTCGCCTCCTCCAGCGCGGTGGTCAGCCCGGCGCGGACCTCGTCGGACAGGCCGTTCCACCACTCGGCGTTGACCACCACCGCATAGTCCACGAGGCCGTGGTTGGAGATGGTGAAGTCGCTCTGCACTTCCTGGTATTTCTGGCTGAACGAGTTCGACCAGGTGTTCTCCTGGCCGTCCACCGTGCCGACCTGGAGCGCCTGGTAGACTTCCGCGAACGCCATCTTCTGCGGGACGGCGCCCACCGCCTGGAACTGCGCCACCAGCACGTCGGAGTTCTGCACCCGGAATTTGAGCCCCTCGGCGTCCTTCGGCTCGATCAGCGGCTGCTTGGCCGAGAGCTGCTTCATGCCGTTGTGCCAGTAGGCCAGGCCGATGAAGCCCATGTCCTCCAGCTCGGTGAGCAGGCCCTGGCCGACCTCGGAGGACTGGAAGCGGTCGACCGCCTGGATGTCGTCGAACAGGAACGGCAGGTCGAACACCTGCAGCTTCTTGGTGAAGCGGTCGAACTTGGAGAGCGAGGGCGCGATCATCTGCACGTCGCCCAGCGCCAGCGCCTCCATCTCCTTGGCGTCGCCGAACAGCTGCGAGTTCGGGTAGACCTCGACCTCGACCTCGCCCGGCAGGAGCGCTTCGGCCCGCTCCTTGAACTTCAGCGCCGCCTGGCCCTTGGGCGTGTTGTCGGCGACCACATGGCTGAACTTGATCGTCTCGACCGCCTGCGCCCCGCCCGCGGACAGGGCCAGCACCGCGGCCATCGTCGCCAGAAATCGCATTCTTCGCCTCCCACTGGCCGCCCGGACGTTCCCGGCCGGCCGCCTGTCCCGCCCGGCCGCCCGAGGCGACCTGCCGGCACGGCATCCGATTGCCAGATAGCGAGGGAGCTTCGTCCAGCGCAACCGCCCAGTCGGTCGCGTGTCCGGTCGGTCATGAGCAGGAGAATTACTGTGACAGCGCCCGCCGGCACCGATCCTGTGCAGTGGAATGGAGGTCTGCCGTCCGGGCCGGGAGCCAGGCCGGGCGGCCAGCGCAGGTTCGCGCGCCGCGTCCGGGCCCGCCGGTCGGCTATCATGGCGGGGCACACGCCCCTATGATGTCGGCAACGACGGCGGATCGCCGCTTCGAGACCTCAGGGAGGAAACAGCCATGGCAAGCGGAAACGGCCAGCACGAGACCTCGACCTGCTGCGGGCCGGGCTATGCCTCGCCCAAGGCGGCGATGGCGGCGCCGCGCGAGAAGCTGCTCTACGTGATCGGCCTCTACACCGGCACCGGCGTGGACGCGCCGGACTATCTGGCCACCGTCGACGTGGATCCTTCCAGCCCGACCCACGGCCAGGTCGTCCACCGGCTGGAGATGCCGAACAAGGGCGACGAGCTGCATCATTTCGGCTGGAACGCCTGCTCGTCCTGCCACGGCGACGCCTCGGCCGAGCGCCGCTTCCTCGTCGTGCCGGGCTTCAAGTCCAGCCGCATCCACATCATCGACGTGGCGGATGCCCGCGCGCCGAAGATGCACAAGGTGATCGAGCCCGAGGAGGTGATCGGCAAGACCGGGCTGACCGGCCCGCACACCGTGCACTGCCTGGGCAAGCAGATCATCATCTCGATGCTGGGCAATGCCGAGGGCGAGGGGCCGGGCGGCTTCCTCACCATGGACCAGGACTTCAACGTCACCGGCCGCTGGGAGAAGGATCTCGGCGCCATGAAGTATGGCTACGACTTCTGGTACCAGCCGCGCCACAACGTGATGGTCTCCTCCGAATTCGGCGCGCCCAACGCCTTCTTCGACGGCTTCAAGCTGGAGGACGTGGCCGGGGGCCGCTACGGTCGCCAGCTGCATTTCTGGAACTTCGAGGAGCGCCGGGTCGAGAAAAGCCACGACCTCGGCCAGGACGGCATGATCCCGCTGGAGGTCCGCTTCCACCATGACCCGGACAGCACCCATGGCTATGTCGGCGTGGCGCTCTCCTCCAACGTCTGGCACTGGCACAAGAACGGGCAGGGCTGGCAGCTGGAGAAGGTGATCCAGGAGGACCCGGTCGAGATCGAGAACTTCCCGGTGCCGCTGCCGCCGCTGATCACCGACATCCTTTTGTCGATGGACGACCGGTTCATGTATTTCTCGAACTGGCTGCACGGCGACCTGCGCCAGTACGACATCAGCGACCCGGCGAAGCCCAAGCTCACCGGCCAGGTCTGGATCGGCGGCCTGCTCGGCAAGGCGCCGGAAGTGAACGGCCACAAGGTCGCCGGCGGCCCGCAGATGCTGCAGCTGTCCCTGGACGGCAAGCGGCTCTACTGCACCACCAGCCTGCTCTCCTCCTGGGACAACCAGTTCTACCCCTCGATGGACCAGCAGGGCTCCTGCCTGCTCCAGATCGACTGCGACACCGACAAGGGCGGGCTGTCGATCAACAAGGACGTGTTCGTCGATTTCGGCCAAGAGCCCAAGGGTCCCGCCCGCGCCCACGAGATGCGCTATCCCGGCGGCGACTGCACCTCCGACATCTGGGTCTGAGCCGTTCTTTCCTGGGCCAGGCAGCGGCCTTCGCTGCCCGGCCCGCTCCCCCGCCCGGCGTCAGGCGGCCTGCGGAACGGAGGGCAGGACGAGCGCCTCGCCCGTCACATCGATCGCGACCTTGCCGCGCAGGCCCCGTGCGGTGCCGTTCTCCAGGAGGTCGTGCGCCTCTCCCATCCGCGCCAGCGGCAGCGTCGCCCCGACCACGGGCTTCACCAGCCCGCGCTCGACCAGACGGGTGAGCCCATCCAGCTTGCCGCGGTTCTGGCGGGTGAACACGAAGTGGTACGCCGCGTTCTTCCCCCATGCCTCGACCAGGTTCTGCGGCCGGGCGATGTCGACCAGGCTGACGACGCGCCCCAGGTCGGCAAGCGCCAGGGGACTCCTGGTGAGCGTGTCGCCGCCGATGGTGTCGAAGACGACGTTGACGCCCGCTCCCCCGGTCAGCCGGGCGACACCGTCCACATAGTCCTCGGCGGTGAAGTCGATCGCGTCGTCGGCCCCGAGCGAGCGCACGAAGTCGTGGTCGCCGGCGCGCGCCGTCGTGATCACCCGCGCGCCGATCGCCTTGGCGACCTGGATCGCGATCGTGCCCACGCCGCCGGCCCCGCCATGGATGAGGATCGTCTCGCCGACGCTCAGCTGCGCGCGCTGGACGAACGCCTCGTAGACCGTGCCGCCGACAAGCGTCAGGCTCGCGGCCTCGAGGTGGGTGAGGTTCTTGGGCTTGCAGCCGACAAGCTCGACATCGGCGACATGCTGCTCGGCATACGAGCCGGCGCCGCCGAAGATCTTTGGCGTGTAGTAGACCTCGTCGCCCACGGCGAACTCGCCGACCTCGGATCCCACCTCCTCGACGACGCCCGAGATGTCATGGCCGATAATGGCGGGCAGCGGCACGTAGTTCGTGTAGTCGCCGCGGCGGATCTGGTAGTCGAGCGGATTGACGGCCGTGGCGTGCACCCGCACCCGCACCTGGCGTGAACCGACCTTTGGCACCGGCACCTCGCGCAGCTCGAACGCATCCGGTCCGCCGAAGCGGGTGAGGACGATCGCCTTCATGGTCTTGGTCACAAAGATCTCCTTTCGGGTCCCAGCGGCATGGGCCGGCTCGATGACCCGTGGTGACTTGCCCTAAGCCAGGGCCGGCTGATGGACAGACCGGCCTGCTGCCCGTCTCTGCATCTAGCTAACTTCTCGCGATTGCCGGTGGTAGCGGGCGCGTTCTAGGATCAGTTTCAAAGAATTGTTGAAAGCGATGCGATGAACATCGACGACTTGCATCTGTTCGCGCGCATCGCCCGGCTTCGGAGCATCAGCTCGGCTGCCCGCGACCTGGGCCTCACCCCGGCGGGCGCCAGCGCCAGGCTGGCGGCGCTGGAGAAAAGCCTCGGGGCCAGGCTTCTGCACCGGACGACGCGGCAGGCGACCCTGACCGAGGACGGCCTGGCCTTCCTGCCGCATGCGGAGCAGGTCGTGCTTGCAGCGGAAGGCGCCCGGGCGGCGCTCGGGCGGGGGCAGGTAGCGCCGCGCGGCACCCTGCGGGTAGCGGCTCCGGCTTCGTTTGCGCGCATGCACATCGTGCCGGGCCTGCCCGAGTTCTGCGGCCAGTATCCCGGTCTGGCCCTGGACCTGCGCATCTCCGACAGCGTCGTCGATCTCGTCGAGGGCGCCTTCGACGTGGCGGTCCGCTATGTCGAGCTCGGCGATTCGACCTTCGTCGCGCGCCGGCTCGCCCCCGATCAGCGGGTGCTGGTCGCCTCGCCCGAGTATCTTGAGCGGCGCGGGCGTCCGGGCACGCCGGACGACCTCGCCGACCATGCCTGCCTCGTCGTCGGCACGCTCGATCTTTGGACGTTTCGGGGAAAGAACGGGGAGCTGATCGAGCGGCGTGTCGCGCCGCAGCTTCGGATCAACGACGGAGTGGCCGTGCGCGACACGGCCTGCGCAGGGCTGGGGATTGCCCTGATGGCGACCTGGTGCGCGGCGGACGAGCTTCGATCCGGCGCCCTCGTGCCAGTTCTTCCCGAGTACCCCCTCGTTTCGACCCAGACCCTTTGGGCCCTCTACCCGAGCTCGCGCGAGCTGGCGCCGAAGGTGAGGGTCTTCATCGACTGGCTGGCCGAGCGGTTCGGGCGACAACCCTATTGGGATAGAGGCCTGGACGAATTCCTGGGGAGCCGTTGATGACCCCGCTGCGGAGCCGCCCCTGCGGCAAGCATTCAAGAATTCCAACCGCTTTCTCGCCCGTGCTGCCCGTGCCGCGACAACCTTCCGCTATTCCGGCGACTTGAGGAGGCGATCACCGGCCGGAACCGGCGCCGGGCGCCTTCCGGCTTGCCGGTGGCCTGGCTCCAGCCCGTCCCGAACGTGCCCAGCACCTCTGCCGGCAACGGATCTTCAAGAACCGGATCCCCTGAAACCAGCGCGGATGCGGTGGCCACCCTGGATAATCTGGCCGAAGAGCCCCGGTCTTGTACGTTCCCGCTCTCGCGGACGGCCGACATGGCCCATGATCGAACTCCCACCTGCAACTGCACCCGGGGAACCGACGATGGATGCTGTCAGTCGAGCAACGCCTGGCTTCGACGCGGCGCTGGCGGAACGCTTTGCCGGCCAGGTCGCCCAGATGCTGGACCAGGGGGCCGCCGCCGCGATGATGTCGATCGGGCACCGGCTCGGCCTGTTCGACCGCATGGCCGGCCTGCCGCCCTCCACCAGCACCGCGATCGCCGACACGGCCGGCCTTGCCGAGCGCTATGTGCGCGAATGGCTGGCGGTGATGGTGATGGCGGGCGTGGTCCGCTTCGACCCGGCCACCCGCCGCTACCATCTGCCGCCCGAGCACGCCGCCTGCCTGACCCGCCAGGCCGTACCCAACAACCTGGCCGTGTACGCCCAGCACGTGGCGCTGCTGGGCAAGGTCGAGGACCAGGTGATCCGCTGCTTCGAGACCGGTCAGGGGATGGCCTATGGCGACTATCCCTGCTTCCACGAGCTGATGGCGCAGGACAGCGTGCAGACGGTGACCGCCATGCTGTTCGACCACATCCTGCCGCTGGCGGACGGGCTCTGCGCCCGGCTGGAGCAGGGCATCGACGTGCTGGACGCCGGCTGCGGCCGGGGCGCCGCCCTGCTGGCCATGGCCGAGCGCTACCCGGACAGCCGCTTCGTCGGCTACGACCTGGGGGAGGACGCCATCGCGTTCGCCAGCGAGGCGGCGCGCCAGGCCGGCCTCGGCAACCTCCGCTTCGCGAAGCGCGACCTCACCGGCTACCGGGAACCCAATGCCTGGGACCTGGTGACCAGCTTCGACGCGGTGCACGACCAGAAGGACCCGGAAGGCCTGATCCGCGGCCTGCGCGCCTCGCTGAAACCCGGCGGCACCTACCTGATGCAGGACATCGGCGGCTCGGCGCATCTGGAGAACAACCGGGACTTCCCGATGGCGGCGTTCCTCTACGCCATCTCCTGCGCCCACTGCACCCCCGTCTCGATCGGCCAGGGCGGCCCCGGCCTCGGCACCATGTGGGGCTGGGAAACCGCCCAGCGCATGCTGGCCGACGCTGGCTTCACCCAGGTCGAGCGCCACGTCCTGCCGCACGACCCGATGAACGTCTGGTTCGTCGCCCGCCCGTGACCAGCCCGGGCGCCGCGCCGGCCAGTCAAGCCCGCCTCGGCGCCTCTTTTTCGCGCATCGCGGCGTCGACGCTCCAGGGCCCCGGCCCGGCGAAGACCAGATAGAGGAACACGAAGCAGTAGAGGATCGCCGCGTCGCCGCTGTTGTTGACCGGAAAGAAATTCTGCGGCGCGTGCGCGATCCAGTAGGCGAACGCCATCGTCCCGGACGCCACGAAGGCCGCCAGGCGGCTCTGGAACCCGACCACGAGCGCCAGGCCGCAGATAAGCTCGATGACGCCGGAGAACCACGAGAGCGTGAACGCTTCGGCCGCGCGCCCGCCCGCGGGAAAGCCCAGCAGCTTCTGGGTGCCGTGCTCCAGGAAGATCAGCGCCGTGACGATGCGCAGGGTGCTGAGCATCTGCGGAGCCCAGGCGGCCGCCTTGTCGAACATTCGATGATCCCTTTGCCGTCGAACCGGAAGCGGCGGTCCTCAGTCCGCCTCGCCAAGTCTGGCCGGGAAGCCCGGTGCCCGCAACGCCGACCCGGTCGTGTCCTCCAGGAGCTTCACGATCATCGACGACCAGGCGTTGCCGCCATAGCGGGCGCGGCCTTCCAGAAAGGTCTGCTCCATCATCGAGGCGAGCTTGAGCGGCACACCCAGGCGGCGGCCGATCTCCAGGGCGAACCCGGCATCCTTGACCGCCAGGTCCATGGTGAAGCCGATGTCGTAGCTGCCGTTCAGGATCACCTGGCTCTCGGTCTCGTGGACGAAGCTGTTGCCGGAGCTGGCCCGGATCGCCTCGAAGGCGTCCTTCAGGTCGACGCCCGCCTGCTTGCACACCATCAGCGCCTCGCCGGCCGCGATCAGGTGGATGAAGGCCAGCATGTTGGTCATCACCTTGACGGTCGCCGCCTGCTCCAGCCCGCCCAGATGGATCACCGCGCCGCCCATGGCCTTGAGCGCCGGGGCGTGGCGCTCGTACGTGCCTTTCGCCCCGCCCACCAGGATGGTGATCTCGCCGCTCTTCGCCTTGTGCACCCCGCCGGTGACCGGGCAGGCCAGCGTCACCACGCCCGCCTCCTCCGCGCGCCTGGCCAGGTCCGCCAGCACCGGGAAGTCCACCGTGCTCATCTCGATCCAGGTGGTGCCCGGGCGCAGATGCGGCAGCACCGCCTCCAGCACCGCGGTCGACGCCTTGGGCGAGGGCAGGCAGGTGATCAGCGCGTCGGCCTCGGCGACGGCCAGGGCGGCGCTGGCGGCAAAGCGGGCCCCCGCCTGGACCAGGCCGGCAGCGGCGTCCCGGTCCAGGTCGTGGACGGTGACGGCAAAGCCGCCCTTCACCAGGTTCATCGCCAGGTGCCCGCCCAGATGGCCAAGGCCGATGAAGGCGTAATGCATGTCGGGTTCCTCCCCCCTTTTGCTCAGCCGAGCGGCCGGTCGGCCATTTCCAGATGCAGCGGGCCATCGGCCGGATAGGGGTGGGCCAGCGCCACCTCCTCGTCGAGCTCGACCCCGAGCCCCGGCGCGGCGGACGGGATCACGTAACCGTCCTCCCAGGTGATCGGCGCTTTCAGGAGCTTTGCGTGGAAGCCGCCGAAGCGCTCGATGCTCTCCAGGATCAGAAAGTTCGGGATCGAGGCGGCCAGCTGGATGTTCGCCGCCGCCACCACCGGCCCGCAATAAAGATGCGGCGCCACCTGGGCGTAGTGCGCCTCGGCCATCCCGGCGATCTTCTTCGCTTCCAGCAGGCCACCGACCCGGCCAAGGTTCATCTGCAGGATGCTGGCGGCCCCGGTGGAGAGCACCCGGGCGAACTCGTACTTGGTGGTCAGCCGCTCGCCCGTCGCCACGGGGATGCTGGTGGCGCGCGCCACTTTCGCCATTTCTTCCGGCATTTCCGGCGGCACCGGCTCCTCGAACCAGAGCGGGTCGTAGGGCTCCAGCCGCCTGGCCATGCGGATCGCCCCCGACGCGGTGAACTGGCCATGGGTCCCGAACAGGAGGTCGGCGCGGTCGCCCACCGCGTCGCGGATCAGCCGCACGAACCGCTCGGAGCGCGAGAGCGCCTCCAGGTCCGGCTGGCGCGGGTCGAACGCCGAATAGGCCCCGGCCGGGTCGAACTTCACCGCGGTGAAGCCCTGCTCCACATAGTGCAGCGCGCGGACAGCGGAGCGCTCGGCGTCGTGGTAGAACCCGTCGTCGCCGTCGATGTCGGGGTAGAGATAGGTGTAGGAGCGCAGCCGCTCGCGCACCCGGCCGCCCAAAAGGTCGTAGACCGGGCGGTCCAGCGCCTTGCCGGCGATGTCCCAGCAGGCCATCTCCAGCGCGCTCATCACCCCCATCAGGCTGGGGTCGGGGCGCTGGCTGAAGCCGGAGCCGTGCACCTGCCGCCACAGGGTCTCGATCCGGGTCGGATCGGCCCCGGCAAAGCGCCTTGCGAACACGTCCTCCACCATCCGCGCCACCACGTGCGGCCCGAAGCTCGCGGCATAGACCTCGCCCACGCCCTCGATCCCGCAGGCGGTGGATAGCTTGAGGAACACGAAATAGCGTCCGCCATGGCCGGGCGGCGGGTTGCCGACCACGAAGACGCGCACGTCCTGGAGCTTCATGCGGGCAGGTCCTTGGAGCAGGAGGGGAGAGGTTCAGCCGCCGGCGGCGTCGCGCAGGATCACTTCGGCGGCCTTGTGCGCCAGCATGATGGTCGGCGCGTTGGTGTTGCCCGAGGTGATCGAGGGAAACACCGAGGCGTCCACCACCCGCAAGCCCTCGATCCCATGCACCCGCAGCGACGGGTCGACCACCGCGTCTTTCGGATCCGGGCCCATCCTGCAGGTGCTGACCGGGTGGAACACCGTGCTGGCGCGCGCCCGGAAGTCGTCCAGGATCGCCTGGTCGTCCATCACGCCGATGTCCGGGCCGATCGGCCGCTCGATCAAAGCCCGCATCGCCTCGGTCTGCACCATCGCCCGCAGGAGCCGGCCGCCGGCGACCGCATCGTCCCGGTCCTTGTCGGTGGACAGCGAGTTCGGCTGGATCCGGGGCGGCAGCCGCCAGTCCGGCGAGCGGATCTCGATCCGCCCCCGGCTGGTCGGCCGGGTCGGCTGGAAGCACAGGAAGAAGCCGGACGCCCGGTCCGGCACGTTGAGCGGCCGCCGCCGCCCGCTCACCATGGTGTAGGTGAGCGGGTTGAAATAAAGCTGGATGTCGGGATGCGGCCGGTCGGGGGCCGCGCGCACGAAGCCGCCGCACTGGTTGACGCTGAGCGACAGCGGCCCGCCCCGGCCGAGCCCGTAGCGCAGGGCGGCGCGGATCTTGCCCCGCCAGGGCACCAGCTCGGCGTTCAGGGTGGCGACCCGGGAGCGGTAGCCATAGGTCAGCGCCAGATGGTCCTGCAGGTGGGAGCCCACCGCCTGGCGGTCGAGCGCCACCTCGATGCCGTGCTCCTGCAACAGCGCCCCCGGCCCGATCCCGGACAGCTGCAAAAGCTGCGGCGAGGCCACCGCCCCGGCGCTCAGGATCACGCTGACCCGCGCCTGCACCGTCCAGGCCGCGCCATCCCGCTCGAACTGCACCGCCACGGCGCGGCCCTGGTCCAGGACGATCCGGGTGACCACCGCGCCGGTGCGCAGCTCGACGTTCTTGCGCCGCAGCGCCGGGCGCAGGAACGCGTCGGCCGCCGAGCAGCGCAGGCCCTTGCGCCGGGTGATCGCATAGATCCCGACCCCTTCCGGGCTTGGGCCGTTGAAGTCCTCGCTGCGCGGCAGGCCCAGCTCGCGGGCGGCGGCGAAGAAGCGCTCCTTGACCGGATGGGCCTCGTCGCTGACATCGGCGATGCACATCGGCCCCTCGCCGGACGCCACGCCGTGGCGGTCGATGCGCCGCTCCAGCCGCTGGAACACCGGCTCCACCTCCGCCCAGCCCCAGCCGGGATTGCCGGCGTCTTGCCAGTCGTCGAAATCGTGGGGCAGGCCGCGGCACCAGACCAGGGCGTTGATCGAGCTGGAGCCGCCGACCACCCGGCCGCGCGGCCAGTAGCCGGCCCGGTTGTCCAGGCCGGGATCGGGCTCGGCGGTGTAGCGCCAGTTGATCCGCTCGTCGTGGAAGCAGCGCCCGTAGCCGACCGGCAGCTTGATCCAGGGGCGCCGGTCATGGCCGCCGGCCTCCAGCACCAGCACGCTGAACCTCCCGCTCTCGGACAACCGGTCCGCCAGCACGCAGCCGGCCGAGCCGGCGCCGACAACCACATAGTCGAAGCTCGTCATGGTCCAGGCGTCCTCGCGCCGCTGCCCCGCCTCCGCTCTGGCCGACCGCACGGCGTTCGTCCGGCCTGGGAACGGAGCTTTTTGTCGGTTTCTCGCCAGCGCGGCCAGGGTCTTGATGCAGGGCGGGCGCCCAAGGGAATGCCGGGTGCTGCGGGATCGACCTGCGTCGTCGCCCGTTACCAACATCGCGGCGCCGGGATGCGCCTGCCGTCCCGCCGCGCCACCTGCCGCACCTGCCGACCGGAGGCCGATCCCTTGCACGAAGCCGACCCGCTCCGGGAACGACGCCCCACCGACCTGACCGGAACGACCGATGGGGTTTGAGAATTTCGCGATCTGGCTGAACCTGCTGATCTTCGCCGCCAGCGGCGCCTTTGTCTGGGCGGCCGGCACCAGGCTCGCGGTCTATGTGGACGGCATCGCCGAGAAGACCGGGGTCGGCCAGGCCTTCATCGGCATGCTGCTGCTGGGCGGGATCACCTCGCTGCCGGAGATCGCCACCGTCACCACCGCGTCCTGGACCGGCAACGCGCCGCTCGCGGTCAACAACCTCCTGGGCAGCGCGTCCTCCAACATCCTGCTGCTGGCGGTGGCCGACGCGGTGCTCGGTCGCGACGCGCTGACCTCGGTGGTCGCCAAGCCCTCCACCCTGCTCCAGGGCACCCTCGGCATCCTGCTGCTGGCCGGGGTGGCGATGGTGGTGGTCAGCGGCGACTGGCCGGTGTTCGGCATCGGGATCGGCGCCTGGGCGCTGCTGTTCCTGTGCGTGGCCTCGCTCTGGCTGTCGTCCGGCTACGAGCGGCGCCATGTCTGGGAGGTGGTGGGCGACCAGGAGCCGCCGCCGGCGAAAAGCCCCGGCCGGCCGGACACCTCCCTGCAGGGCCTGGTCTGGCGCACCGCGCTCGCCGCCCTGGTGATCCTGGTGGCCGGGTTCTTCCTGGCGCAGACCGGCGACGCCATCGCGGTGCAGAGCGGCCTGGGCGCCGGGCTGGTCGGCCTGGTCCTGGTGGGCTTCGCCACCTCGCTGCCCGAGCTCAGCTCGATCATCGCCGCGTTGCGCATCCGCCGCTACGAGATGGCGGTGGGCGACATCTTCGGCACCAACCTGTTCAACATCGCCCTGATCTTCCTGGCCGACCTGGTCTACCAGGGCGAGCCGGTGCTGGGCATGGCCGGCCGGTTCGAGGCGGTGGCGGCCCTCTTGGCCCTGATCCTGACCGGCCTGTTCGTGCTGGGCCTGCTGGAGCGCAAGGACAAGACCGTCATGCGCATGGGCTACGACGCGCTGGCGGCGATCGTCTTCTTTGTGGTGGGTCTGGTGGTCCTGTTCTTCCTGGACGGGCAATGAACGCGCGCCTGCACGGAACTGCTCGTCGCTGCTAGACTGTTTTGCTCATCCCTGGGGTCAGGAACGGTGCAGGAGAACAGGCGCGCGGGTTCTTGCAGGCGAGCGCCCGGCCGGCTTTCCCGGGCGGCAGCCGCCTGCCGCGCCCTGCTGTTCTGCCTCCTGCTGGTTCTGCCGCTGGCCGGTGCCGGCCAGGACGCTGTCCAGGACCCCGGGCGCGGCGGGGTGGTGGTGCTCGACGTGCAGGGTGCCATCGGCCCGGCCACCGCCGGCTATCTCGCCAACGGCCTTGAGACCGCCGCCCGGCGCGAGGCCGACCTGGTCGTGCTGCGCCTGGACACGCCCGGCGGCCTGTCCTCCTCCACCCGCGAGATCATCCTGGCGATGCTGGCCTCGCCGGTGCCGATCGCGGTGTTCGTCGCCCCGGCCGGGGCCAGGGCCGCCAGTGCCGGCACCTACATGCTCTACGCCGCCCAGCTTGCCGCCATGGCGCCCGGGACCCATCTGGGGGCCGCGACGCCGATCCAGCTGGGCGCGCCCGCCGGGAGCGGAGGCGAGGAGGAGGGCGAGGACGAAGCCCCCGCGGATGCCGCCACCGCCAAGGCGGTCAACGACGCGGTGGCGCAGATCCGCGGCCTGGCCGAGCTGCACGGCCGCAACGCCGACTGGGCCGAAGAGGCGGTGCGCGAAGCCGCGACGCTCACCGCCAGCGCTGCCCTGGACCAGCAGGTGATCGAGATCGTCGCTGGCGACCTGGACGATCTGCTGCGCCAGGCGGACGGCCGGACCGTGCATCTGGGCGGGGAGGACGTCACCCTCGCCACGCAAGGCCTGGCCGTGGTGCCGATCGAGCCCGGCTGGCGGCTGCAGGCCCTGGCGGTGATCACCGATCCCAACATCGCCTACATCCTGATGCTGGTCGGCATCTACGGCATCATCTTCGAGTTCTTCTCGCCCGGCGCCATCGTTCCCGGCACGGTCGGCGCCATCGCGCTGATCGTGGCGCTGTTCGCCCTGAACCTCCTGCCGATCGACCATGCCGGGGCCGGCCTGATGCTGCTCGGCATCGCCCTGCTGGTGGCCGAGGCGTTCGCGCCGTCCTTCGGGGTGCTGGGGATCGGCGGGGCGGTGGCGTTCGGGCTGGGCTCCCTGTTCCTGTTCGAGGACGTGCCGGGCTTCCAGCTGTCCGTGCCGGTGGTGCTGGTCGCCACGGGCCTGAGCGCGGTCCTGATCGTGGTGGTGCTGGCCGCGGCGATCCGCGCGCACCGCCGCTCCGTAGTGACCGGTGGACCGGCCAGGGTCGGCGCCAGCGGCCGGGTCCTGTCCTGGTCCGGCGGCCGGGGCCGGGTCCATCTCCACGGCGAGGACTGGCAGGCCCGCTCGGCGAGCCCGCTCGCGCCCGCCGACCGCATCCGCGTCACCGGCCGCGACGGCCTCGTCCTGCTGGTCGAGCCCGACCCGTCCCCCGATCCCCAGGAGCCAGCACCGCCATGCCCACCGACCTGATCGCCTACGCCCTGATCGCCGTTCTGGTGGTGGGCATCGTTGTCTCGGCGCTCCGGATCCTGCGCGAGTACGAGCGCGGGGTGGTGTTCACCCTCGGGCGCTTCTCCGGGGTGAAGGGCCCCGGCCTGATCATCCTGATCCCGCTGGTCCAGCAGCTGGTCCGGGTGGATCTTCGCACCATCGTGCTGGACGTGCCGAGCCAGGACGTGATCTCCCACGACAATGTCTCGGTGAAGGTCAACGCGGTGCTCTACTTCCGGGTGGTCGACCCGGACAAGGCGGTGATCCAGGTCGAGGACTTCATGATGGCCACCAGCCAGCTGGCGCAGACCACGCTGCGCTCGGTGCTGGGCAAGCACGAGCTGGACGAGATGCTGGCCGAGCGCGACAAGCTCAACGCCGACCTGCAGGAGATCCTGGACGCGCAGACCGACGCCTGGGGCATCAAGGTTGCCAATGTCGAGATCAAGCA
Organism: Geminicoccus roseus DSM 18922; assembly: GCF_000427665.1. Taxonomy (NCBI): domain Bacteria; kingdom Pseudomonadati; phylum Pseudomonadota; class Alphaproteobacteria; order Geminicoccales; family Geminicoccaceae; genus Geminicoccus; species Geminicoccus roseus. The sequence goes on along the minus strand of NZ_KE386572.1, from coordinate 268,116 downwards.
CGTCGACATCGACGAGAGCATGGTGCGCGCCATCGCAAGGCAGGCCGAGGCCGAGCGCAACCGGCGCGCGCGGATCATCAATGCCGAGGGCGAGCAGCAGGCCGCCGAGCGCCTGGTCCAGGCCGCCGACATGCTGGCGGCCAGGCCCGAGGCCATGCAGCTGCGCTATCTCTCGACCCTTTACGACATCGCCGCCGACAAGAACTCGACCATCGTGTTCCCGGTGCCGATCGACACGCTGCGCGGCGTGCTGTCCGGCCTGGCGCCCACGGCCGAGCCGCCCGCCGGGCGGTCGCCAGCGCAGCCCGGCGGCGGGACGACCTGACCCGCCGGCCAAGTGTAATCCTCCTCCGGAAACCAAAAAGAACTACACCTCCATCAATAGTGATTTATTTCACTTACATCCGGAACGCTGAAGTCCAATCATCTGGGACATCAGGTCAGCTTCGGCCGGCCTGCAGGCTGGCTCCCGGTGGCGTCCAGGATGCCCCGGCGGCCCATGGCTGGGAGTGCTGAGGCCATCCGTCCGTCCCGCATCCACCGCTCCGCCCGCACCCGGCCGATGGCGTCCTGATGGAGGACGCGGGCGGCGTCGGGCTGTCGGATCCTTCCGTGCAGCGGATCGCCTGGCTGGAGCGCCGGCTGCAGGGCGAGCGGGCGGCGCGGCTGCTGGCCGAGGGAAGCGCCGACCAGGTCCGGCGCGACCTCCACGAGATGCGCCGCCGGCTCCTGCTGCTGGAGGCGGTGACCGCCAAGGCCAACCAGGCGGCCTCGGTCGAGGAGGCGCTCCAGTTCGCGGTGGGCGCGATCAGCCGCCATACCGGCTGCCTGCTGGGCAACGTGTACCTGCGCGCCATCGACGGCGCGCCGGTCCTGCGGCCGGGGCCGGTCTGGCATGCCCAGGACCAGGAGGCGCTCGCGGTCTTTCGGGAGGCCACCCGGCGCAGCGAGTTCGCCAGCGGCGACGGCCTGCCCGGCCGGGTCCTGGAGAGCGGGACCGCCGTCTGGATCCCCGACCTGGCCCTGGACCCGGGCTTTCGGCGCACCGAGGCGGCCGAGGCCGGGCTGCGCTCGGGCTTCGCCGTCCCGGTGCTGGCCGGCAGCACCGTCCAGGCGGTGATGGAGTTCTTCTTCGGCGAGCCGCGGGAGCCGGACTTTGGCCTGCTCGCGGTGGTGGCGCAGCTCGGCACCCAGCTTGGCCGGGTGGTCGAGCGCCAGGGCGCCGCCGCCCGGCTGGTCCATGACGCCTCCCACGACGCGCTCACCGGCCTGCCCAACCGGCTCTTGTTCACCGACCGGCTCGACCGGGCGGTGGCGGCCCACCGGCGCCGGCCGGAGATGGGCTTCGCGGTGCTGTTCGTCGACCTGGACCGCTTCAAGCTGGTCAACGACAGCCTGGGCCATGCCGCCGGCGACGCGCTCCTGCTGGAGATCCGCCGGCGCCTGAGCGGGGTGCTGGCCCATGCGGAGGCGCAGGGCCTGCTCGGTGCCGCACCCAGCCTGGCGCGGCTGGGCGGCGACGAGTTCACCGTGCTCCTGGAGGAGCTGGAGCATGGCGGGGTGGCGCTGGAGGTGGCCGAGCGCCTGCAGGACGCGCTGCGGCTGCCGCTGACCATCGAGGGAAAGGAGATCCACCGCTCCGCCAGCATCGGCCTTGCCAGCAGCGACACCGGCTACGAGCGCGCCGCCGACGTGATGCGCGACGCCGACCTCGCCATGTACCGGGCCAAGTCCATGGGCGGGGCGCGGGTCGAGGTGTTCGACCGCAGCCTGCACGAGACCGCGATGGCCAGGCTGTCGCTGGAGAGCGAATTGCGCCGGGCGGTGCGCCGCGGCGAGTTCCGCCTGCACTACCAGCCGATCGTGGCGCTGGAGACCGGCCGGGCGGTCGGCTTCGAGGCGCTGGTGCGCTGGCAGCAGGGCGACGGCCGGCTGGTGCCGCCCGCCGAGTTCATCGGCCTGGCCGAGGATACCGGGCTGATCCTGCCGATCGGGCAGTGGGTGATGCGCGAGGCGTTCGCCACCCTGGCCGTCTGGCAGCAGGGCGACGGCTGCCCGGCGGCCCTGACCATGAGCGTCAACGTCTCGCCGCGCCAGTTCCTCCAGGCGGATTTCGCCGACCAGGTGATCCTGGCGGTCCAGGAGAGCGGGGTGCGCCCGGAAACGGTGCGGCTGGAGATCACCGAGAGCGCCACCATCCAGGACGCCGCGCGCACCATCGCGATCCTGCAGCGCCTGCGGGGGTTCGGCATCCGGTTCAGCATCGACGATTTCGGGACCGGCTATTCCTCGCTCAGCTCCCTGCACCGTCTGCCGTTCGACACGCTCAAGATCGACCGCTCCTTCGTGCGCGGCCTGCAGGACCGGACCGAGGGCGGCCAGATCGTCCAGACCATCCTGGACCTGGCGCGCAATCTGCGGATGGAGGTGGTGGCGGAAGGGGCGGAGACCGAGGGGCAGGTGCGGCGGCTGCGGGCGCTCGGCTGCGGGTTCGCCCAGGGCTTCGTGTTCTCGCGCCCGCTGGAGCGCGCCGCGGCCGAGCGGCACCTGGCCGGATGAGGAGCGCCCGTCGCCCGTCGGTCGCCTGGCCTTCTTCTCGAACTTCTCTGCGCGACCGCCGCCATGGTGCCGGCCGGACTGCTTCGCTTCTATGGAGAACTTTCCCGACGCGTGGCACTTCCCAGGCGACAATTTCCCGAAGGCGCGATTTCCCGGACGATCCGGCCTGCCGGATGGCCGATTAGGGCGGTCCGGGGGGGAGGGCGCCCGGCTGGCGACACAGGATCTGGCGAGGTCAAGCGGAAAGCGCGACTTGTGGCGAATGGGCTTGGTGAATGGTCCTTGAATGAAGGACAGGACTCCTGTGCTAAGGCTGCGAGGGTATTCCTGAAACTTTAGACATTTTGCCGAAATGTACCTGCGCATTAAATATTGCCATAATTTTATACAGGGCTTTACGTTCCTATATCCGGAGAAAAGACGGTAGACCAAGCCGGCTGGTACAAGTGCTGCCTCCTGTGATTGGTGTAGCCGCCTCGCGTTACCCAGGACCACTGGGAAAGATGTAGATAATATCCAGACAGTATCGGGACGGGTTGCGGGGTGCCCCGCGCAATCTTGCGTCTGATCCTGGACCTGCGGCACCAAGGACCGTTTTCACCACGTGATGATTGGTTCATCCCATGAACACGTGCGTGCATCACCGGAGTGTTAGGGCCATGCAGAACGACCGCCTGTACCTCCAGATTCCGCCCGCCGCGGCGGAGCTGGAGCGGACCGAAGTCTGGGTCCGGGACGAGGACTACGAGCACATCCAGTTGCTCGCCCAGATGCTGTTGACCAACGACGCGGCTGCGGGCCGGCTGCGGGCTGAGATCGAGGACATCCTGGCGCGCCAGGCCGAGCCGGCCGACGAACTGCCGTCCCAGACCACCCGCCACTGAATAGGGCCCCCTCCGGACGACGCACCGTCCGGAGGCATCCTTTTCGGGTTGCCCCACCGGCTGCACGCAGGTGCCGGTGGCCGTTCGCGACAATCCTGTTCTGGACCCGGAGGCGCGCCCGGCTTATTTGGGATGCCTCGCAGGCAAGGAATGTGAGGATCGTCCATGCCAGGAGCTGTCCAGGACCACCGGCGGCGCATGGCGGAGCGGGGCTGCAAGCGCGTCGAGGTGATCGCCTCGCCGTCGGATGCCGAGTTGCTGCGCCGGGTGGCGCGGATCCTGGACAAGAACGACGAGGCGGCGGCCCGTCTGCGCGATGTCCTGGCCAAGGCGACGCCGGAAACCCGCCCCGCAACGTTTCGTGAATGGCTGGCCGAGGAGGCCGAGCGCCCGGACGAGTAGCCCCTGCGGCGCCGTCCTCACGCGTTGGCGTCGTCCTCTTCCGGCGTCGCCAGCCATTCCTTGAAGCTCAGGCGGTTGCGCACCGGCACCGCCTTCTCGATGGTCGCCCGCAGCACGTCCGAGGTCGGGTCCTTGGTGGTCAGCGCCTTGGCGACCCGGCGCACCAGCTCGGCGTCCGGATGCGGCACCAGCACCTCAACCCGCTTCAGCCCGTTCTCCCGCAGCATCTGCCGATGCGCGCGCAATGCCTCTTTCATTATGGCCGCTCCCGCTTATCGCCAGGGCATCAAGGATATCGATCAAGTTCATTATAGAACCGGCCTACCGCGCCAAGACGTAAAAGTCGAGACGGAACATTCTCAATTTTTCTTAAACAAAAATCCCGGTTCATCGAGACGCCATTTCTGTGACCGGCAAAATCGACCTGTGGATGTCTCAAGCGAATCCAGAAAGGTCTATCAGGGAAGCATCGGATATATACGAGTCGATTGCTGGAAATGACACAAAACAGGTCACCAGCGACTTGATTTCTTTCGGACCGGATCGTGTCGCGAATCGGAAGCCGGCGCGGACCGGTGCGGCGGCCCGCCGGCCCGCCCGCGCCGCTCGATTGACCCGTGCGACCATCATCCTATAGACCTGTCATGCCATCGGGGCCGGTTGGCCCGCGCAGGCGGTCGGGCGCCCTCGGGGGGGAGCGCCCGGCCCGGTGGCGGCTCCGGCAGGCACCGCCGCCGGCGCCCTTGACAAGGCCGGCCGGCGAGGTCGCCATGATCGGATCGGGAGGAACAAGACGATGAAGCACGCCCTGACCAGCACCCTGGCGCTGGCTGCACTCCTGGCGCCGCTGCAGGCCCAGGCGCAGACCACCATCCGCGCCGCGTTCGGCTCGCAGCCGGTCCATCCAAGCTATGTCGCCCTGGAATGCTTCGAGAAGCTGGCCGAGGAGCGCAGCGGCGGCGAGCTCGCGGTGGAGCTCTATCCCGACCGCCAGCTCGGCGAGGAGCGCGAGACCGTCGAGGGGCTGCAGATCGGCTCGGTCGACATGACCGTGGTCTCCACCGGCCCGCTCGGCGCCTTCGTGCCCGAGGTCGGCGTGCTCGACCTGCCGTTCATCTTCGAGGACTCCGACCATGTCTACCGGGTCCTGGACGGCGAGGTCGGCCAGGAGCTGCTGGAGAAGTTCGACGCCCAGGGCATTGTCGGCCTGGCCTGGTGGGAGAACGGCTGGCGTCACCTGACCGCCAAGAAGGCGGTGGAGGCCCCGGCCGACCTGCAGGGCGTCAAGCTGCGCACCATGCAGAACCCGGTGCACATCGCCGCCTTCGAGAAGCTGGGCGCCGCCCCGATCCCGATGGTCTGGGGCGAGGTGTTCACCAGCCTGGGCCAGGGGATCATCGACGCCCAGGAGAACCCGATCACGGTGATCTATTCCAACTCGCTCTGGGAGGTGCAGAGCCACGTCATGCTGACCGGCCATGTCTATGGCCCGCATGCCGTGCTGTTCTCCAAGGCGATCTGGCAGACGCTCACGCCCGAGCAGCAGGCCATCGTGCAGGAATCGGTCACCGAGTGCACCGCGACCGCGCGCGCGACCTCGGCGAAGCTGGACGCCGAGTATCGCGGCCTGCTGGTCGAGAAGGGCATGGTGATCGAGGAGGTCGACCTGGCGCCGTTCCGCGACGCCACCGCCGACATCGCCGGCTCGGTGGACGGGCTGGACCCGGCCATGATCGAGAAGGTCAAGGCCGCCGCCTCCGCCGACTGACCTCAGGCGAGCCGGGGGAGCGGCCGGGGCGGCTTCGTGCCGTTTCGGCCGCTCCCCCTTGGCCGTTCCGCCCGCAGGAGAGCCCGACCGATGATCCGACGCCTGTGGGGCCTGGTCGAATGGACGACCGAGGTGGCCCTGGTCCTCTGCATCCTGGCGATGACCGTGATGTGCCTGGCCCAGGTCGGCTGGCGCTACCTGCTGGACGACCCGATCGTCTGGTCGGAGGAGGCCGCCCGCTACCTGTTCGTCTGGGTGGCCTATCTGTCGGCCTGGCTGGCCTGGAAGCACCGCGCCCATGTCGCGGTCGACATCGTCCACTACCTGGGCAACCCGGTCCTGGAGCGGATCTCCGCGGCCCTGGTCGATCTGGGCGTGTTCCTGTTCTGCGCCTACACCTTCTACACCAATCTGGGCCTGCTCCGGCTGACCAGCGGCCAGCCCTCGGCCACGCTCGGCCTGCCGATGGTCTGGGTCTATGCCGGCTACAGCGCCATGGCCCTGCTGATCGCCGGCGACATCCTGGTCGGCCGGCTGTCCCGAGGCCCGCTCGCCCCAGACCCCGTCCGTGAGGTGCAGCCGTCATGACCGCCACCCTGCTGGTGGGATTCGTCGTCCTCTTGCTGATCAACATGCCGGTCTCGTTCGCGCTCGCGATCGCCTCCTTCCTGGCGATCACCTATGGCGGCATCCCGGCGGCCCTGGTCGCCCAGCGGATGACCGCCGCCATGGACTCCTTCATCCTGCTGGCGGTGCCGTTCTTCCTTTTGGCCGGCCACCTGATGGCCAGGAGCGGCATCGCCCGGGACATCATCGACTTCGCCAACGCGGCGATCGGCTGGGCGCGCGGCGGCCTGGCCCAGGCCGGGATCGGCGCTGGCACGCTGATGGGCGGGATGACCGGCTCGGCGGTGGCCGAGGCGTCCTCGGCCGGCGGGATCATGATCCCGCCGATGAAGGAGAAGGGCTATGATGGCGCCTTCTGCGCCGCGGTCACCGCCGCCGCCTCCACCATCTCGGTGGTGATCCCGCCCTCGATCCCGATGATCATCTTCTGCGTGGTCACCGGCGTCTCGGTCAGCAAGCTGTTCGTGGCCGGCCTCATCCCGGGTCTGCTGATCGCCGCCGCCCTGATGCTCACCGCCTGGGCGATCTCGGTGCTGCGCGGCTATCCGCGCGGGCCCCGCACCTCCCCCCGGCAGATCCTCGCAGCGGCGCGCGCCAGCTTCTGGGGGCTGATGATGCCGCTCGTGATCATCGGCTCGATCCGCTACGGCATCGCCACCCCCACCGAGGCCTCGGTGGTGGCGGTGGTCTATGGCCTGCTGGTCGGCATGTTCGTGTATCGCACCATCCGCCTGGCCGACCTGCCGCAGATCGTCCTGGAATCCTGCGTCACCACCGGCGTGGTCATGCTGATGATCGCCGCCGCCTCGCTCTACGGCCTGATCATCACCCGCGAGCAGATCCCCCAGGAGGCCGCCCGGCTGATCCTGGCGCTGACCAGCGACCCGACCTTCGTTCTCCTGCTGATCTTCGCGGTCTACCTGGTCGCCGGCATGCTGCTGGACCTGGGCGCCAGCATCATCATCCTGGTCCCGGTGCTGTGGCCGGTCACCCAGTCCCTGCAGATCGACCCGATCCAGTTCGGCATCGTCACCGTGGTCGGCCTGGCGGTGGGCCTGGTCACCCCGCCGGTCGGCGCCAGCCTGTTCGTCACCTGCGGCATCGCCCGCTGCAACCTGGTCCAGGGCACCGTCGCGGTGATGCCGTTCGTGCTGGCGCTGATCGCCATCGTGCTCGCGATCATCTTCTTCCCGGGCATCGCCACCTGGCTGCCGTCCCGCATGGACTGAGCTTGAAGCGGCCAGGCGCCGGTCACTTCCGGCCCCGCGGCCCGGTCTCGATGTTGCGGTAGCTGCTGTAGCGGGCAAAGCGCCGGATCGTCTGCCGCAGCAGCCTCGCCCGCTCGTCGCCGCGTTCCAGGGCCAGGGCAACCCGCCGGATCAGGTCCTGGTCCCGCTGCGTGGGCGTGCGGTCCAGGAGAACTAGGGTTTCATCGGTGTCCAGCTTGCCCATGGGGTCGGTCCTCGGGGGGGCTCCGTCGTGCCGGGCGGGGAGAACGCGCCGGCATGGCGCAGGCGCTGCACGAGCGCCCGCGTGCGGGACACGATCTCGGTCGATTCCACGATCAGGGCTTCCATCTCGGCCATCTGCCGCGCCCGCTCGTCGGTGCGTGGCGCGCCGGTCTCCGTCCGGCTGTCGGCCGGCCGCATCTCGGCTCGGCGGCGTTGCTGCCGATCGGCAGGCTGCGGGCATTCTTGGCGCAGTGGCATCATCTCGACCTCTCACGCGTCGGAGGAGAATGGTCAGCCCCGGCCGGGAAATCAGTCCGATAGCGTACAACCGGGAAGCAGCGCGCTCACTTTTCTTAAGCGTGTCCGAGTAGGCGCCTGAATTCGCGGCAGACCACGCCATGGCACTCGCAGGCCGCCGCCTCCAGGCCGTGGCGGTCGAGGATGGTGATCTGCCCGCTGCCATAGCGGATCAGGTCCGCCTTCTGCAGCATGCCGGCGGCGAGGCTGACGCTGGCCCGGCGCACCCCCAGCATGATGGCGAGGAGCTCGTGGGTCATCATGAACTGGTCGCCGCTGGCGCGGTCATGGGCGGTCAGAAGCCAGCGCGCCAGGCGCTGCTCGGTCTGGTGGTGGTTGTTGCAGGCGGCGGTCTGGCTGACCTGGGTGAAGCAGGCCTGGCCGTAGCGCAGCAGCGTCCGGCGCAAGGACGGGCAGGCATCCAGCGCGTCGCGGAAATCATGGGCGTCCATGCGCAGGGCGCTGGTGTGCTCGGCCTGGACCATCGCCTCGGCGGTGGAGCGATCGGTGCCGAACAACAGCGGCAGCCCGGCCATGCCTTCCGACCCCACCAGCCCCACCTCGGAGACGTTGCCGTCGTCCAGGGTGATCACCAGCGAGATCCAGCCGCTCTCGATGAAGTGCACCGCCGGGATCGGCTCCTGGGGAAGGTGGAGCACCGTGCGCAGGGGCAGGTCGACCCGGCAGAGCCGCGGCTGCAGATAGTCGATGTCCTCGGCGGACAGGGCGCTCAGAAGGCCGTTGCGGTGGACGGAAGGTGTGGCTTGCGACACTGGATCGTCCCGCGGGATGGGGCGGGAGTAGCTACCTCGCTGTCGCTCCATGCCGGCGTCGAGCGAACGCTGGAATCACCATACCCCAAAGTGTTCCTTTTGTCGGCATCTTATGGCCGGTCGCCCCTTTCTCCCGCGCCGGCCGAGCTGCCCGATCGCCCGTCATGCCCGGCCGGAACCGGCCAACGCTTCCGGATACTGTATCGCTTCGGATATAACGCCGACTTGAACCAAGGTTATAGTTGAACCTGCTTGTCAAGGATGCGCGGGAAGTGCGATACATGGTCACCGTCGCATGTCGACGGTCTCGTATATCGATGCATTTATTACCGATCACGAGCTGTTTGATGCGGCAGCACGGAGCCTCTTTGCCATTGCCGCTCTGCGCTGCCGCCTTTTTCTGGCCGGCCGGATGCCCGGCCGTGCCGGCGGCGATCGGGCCTCAGGCAATCACCACATAGATCCAGGCATCCGCCTCGCCGTCCGCCAGGCGCACCCGCGCGACGACCCGCCGGTAGCCGTCGCCCTCGAACGCGTCCAGGCGCGGCCAGTGCGCCGGCAGGTCGGCGGATTCGAACAGGTGGACCTCGACCTCGCCCCCCGCCGGGTCGAGCACCAGGCCGGGAAAGCCCAGCTTCGCGCCCCAGCCGGCCTCGACCAGCCTGCCCCGCACCGTGCCGCGCCGCCAGCGCCCTTGCAGCCCGTCCAGCCGATGATGGTTGACCCGGCCGGGCGCCAGGCTGCCATAGGTGGCAAGGCGGGTGTCGATCGAACCGGCCTGGCCTTCCATGCTCTGTTCCCCCAAAACCCCTTGCCCTCTCGAAGCCCAGCCTAGCCGCCCGCCCTGCCATCCTCACCCTGTTTCGCGCCGGGCCGCTCGCCGTTCCCCGCCGGGGCTCCGCTAGCCCAGGCTGCCGGCGAACCGCTCGGCCAGCCGCTGCGCCCGGAACGCTGATGCCAGCCAGTCCACGAACAGCCTGGTCTTGGCAGGCAGCAGGCTGCGCGAGGCGAAATAGACCGAGATCCTGCCGGCATCGGCGTACCAGCGCGGCGCCAAGCGGACGAGCCGGCCGCTCTCCAGGGCGCCCAGCACGTCCGGCACCGCCAGCATGGCGACGCCCAGGCCCAATAGGGCCGCTTCGCGCATGGCGGCCGGATCGTTGAACACCAGGGTTTCCCGAAGCAGCGCCGGCATCTCCAGGCCGGCGGCGTCGCGCAGGGTCCAGTGGCGGATCCGGCCGGTCTGCAGCGAGCGCATCACGATCCCGTCCAGCGCGCCAAGCCCGGCCGGGTCGGCCGGCGGCGCCCGGCCCTGCAGATAGCCGGGGGACACCACCGCGACCAGGTGCGCCGGCGCCAGGGTCCGCGCCACGATGCCGGGTGCCAGGTCGAACCCGCCGCCGATCGCGGCATCATAGCCCTCGGCGGCCAGGTCGACCTGGCGGTTCTCGAAATGCCATTCCGGCCGGATGCGCGGGTGGCGCGCCAGGAAGCCCGGCAGCAGGGGCAGGACATGGTCCAGGCCGAAGGTCGGCGGCAGGCTGATCTTCAGCGTCCCGCCCGGCTCGCCGCCCTCGGCCGCTGCCCCGGCGATCGCCGCCTGGATGCCGTCCAGGGGCCCGGCCACCGCCAGGCGGAACCGCTCGCCCGCCTCGGTCAGGGTCAGCCGGCGGGTCGAGCGGTGGAACAGCCGCACGCCCAGGTCGCGCTCCAGCAGGGCGACGTTGCGGCTGACCGCGGCGGGCGTGAGCGAGAGCCGCCGCGCCGCCTCGGAAAAGCTGCCGTGCCGGGCGCTCTGCACGAAGGCCTCTAGCTTGGCCAGCGTCTGCATCGGCGGGCTTCCTTCAACGGATCGTTGAAACCGGAACGAGCGATTCCTGTCTAATCCGGTGGGAATGATCCTGCCATGGTCGTCTGGCCGCACCGGATCCCCCCGCGCGGATCCTCCCGGAGACTGCCTCATGTCCCATCCCACCCAGCCCCTGGCCGGCAAGGCCGCCCTGGTCACCGGCGGCTCGCGCGGCATCGGCGCCGCGATCGTGCGCCGCCTGGCCCGCGACGGCGCCCACATCGTGTTCAGCTACGCCCGCTCGCAGGCCGAGGCCGAGCGGCTGGTCCAGGAGGTCCGGGCGCAGGGCCGCCAGGCCGTCGCGATCCAGGCTGACCAGGCCGATCCCGCCCAGGTCGCCGCCCTGGTGCGCCAGGCCCACGAAGCGCTTGGCCGGCTCGACATCCTGGTGAACTCGGCCGGCGTGTTCGTCACCGGCCTGGTGGGCGACCCGGACGCCGATCTGGCCGGCTTCGAGCGCCAGCTTGCCGTCAACCTCACCGGCGTCGCCGCCGCGGTGCGCGCCGCCGTGCCGCTGATCAGCGATCACGGCCGGATCGTCTCGATCGGCACCACCGGGGCGGTGCACATCCCGTTCGCCGGCGCCGCCGACTATGTCGCCACCAAGGCGGCGGTGGCCGCCTATACCCGCGGCTGGTCGCGCGATCTGGGGCCCCGCGGCATCACCGTCAACGTGGTCCAGCCGGGCGCCATCGACACCGACATGAACCCCGAGGACGGCCCGTTCGCCCAGACCCTGAAGGGCCTGGCCGCCCTTGGCCGCTATGGCCGGCCGGACGAGATCGCCGGGGCGGTCGCTTTCCTGGCCGGTCCCGACGCCGCCTACATCACCGGCGCCACGCTGAACGTCGACGGCGGCCAGACCGCCTGATTTCCCGCCCGATCATCGTGCGCTCCATCAGCACAGAGAAGCGAAGCCATGTCCCCCATCGGCATCATCGGCGCCGGCCAGATCGGCCGCGCCCTCGCCACGGCGCTGGCCCGCCAGGGCCTGCCCGTCCTCCTGTCCAACAGTCGCGGCCCGGCCAGCCTGGCCGAGACCGTGGCCGCGATCGGCTCCCCGGTTGCCGCCGCCAGCCGCGAGGAGGCCGCTTCCCGGCCGATCGTCGTGGTGGCGGTGAACTGGTCGAAGCTGCCGGCAGCGCTGGCCGGCCTGCCCGACTTCGCCGGGCGCATCGTCGTCGACGCCAACAACCCGATCGAGGCGCCGCTGTTCCGGCCAGAGCCGCTGGGCGAGCGCTCCTCGTCGGAAGTGGTGGCGGGCCTGGTGCCGGGCGCCCGGCTGGTGAAGGCGTTCAACCATCTCCAGCCGCACCTGCTCGCCGGCGATCCGTCCGGCGATGGCGGCAAGCGCGTTCTGTTCTATTCCGGCGACGATGCCGGTGCGAAGGCGCAGGTCGGCGCGCTGATCGACCGGCTGGGCTTCTTCGGCATCGACCTCGGCCCGCTCGCGATCGGCAGCCGCCTGGTCCAGTTCCCCGGCGGCCCGCTGCCGGCCCTGAACCTGGCGAAGATCGGCTAGCGGGCGCCGCCGCCCCGCTCCCGTGCAAGGAGGAAGCCCATGTCCGCGACCCAGGAGATCAAGGCCGGCCAGGAGCCCGATTACGCCCGGCTTTTGCGCGACAACCTGGAGCGGGTGTTCAACCAGCGCGACCCGGCCCTGCGCATGGCCGCCCTGGACGAGCTGTTCGTGGCCGAGCCGGTGCTCTACGAGCCCGACAACCTGGTGATCGGCCGCGCCGCGATCTCCGCCGTGGTCGGCAATCTCCTGAAGCAGTTCCCGCCGACCTTCCGCTTCACCCCCAGCGCCGAGGCGGTCGGCCACCATGGTCTTGCCGCCCTGCGCTGGCAGGCCGGCCCGGCCGATGGTCCGGTCCTGGTCACCGGCACCGACGTCGCCGAACTGAACGGCACCCGCATCGCCCGCCTCTGGGTCCTGCTCGATCCGGAGACGCCGGAGAGCTGAGAGGCGGGCGCCGGCTGCGCCGCTACCCACCCCATGGCGAGGGCCGGGCCTAGCGCTGGGCAAAAGCGAGCTGCGCCGCCAGGCCCGCGAACGCGGCAGCAAAGCCCCGCCGCATCCATGCCTGCACGGCGGCGCTGGCCAGCACATGCCGCCGGACGCCGGCCGCCAGGACCCCATAGCCAGCGAACACCAGCAGCGTCAGCGCCATGAACACCAGGCCCAGTTCCGCCATGCGCTGGACCGGCGAGCCCTCCGCCGCGCGCACGAACGGCGGCAGGAAGGCCAGGAAGAAGATCGAAAGCTTGGGGTTCAACAGGTTGACGAGGATCGCGGCCCCGATCACCTGCCGGACATTCCTCTCGCCGGTCTGGGGATCCAGACGGAGCGCCCCACGCGCCCGCAGCATCGTCCAGGCCATGTAGGCCAGGTAGGCGACCCCGGCATAGCGCAGGGCCTGGAAGGCCGCAGCGCTCGCCTGGAGCAGTGCTGCCAGCCCGCTGACCGCCGCCAGCAAATGCGGGACGATGCCGAGCGTGCAGCCGCAAGCCGCGACCAGGCCAGCCCGCGCCCCGCCCGAAAGCCCGGCCGCCACCGTGAACAGCGCGCCGGTGCCGGGGGAGGCAATCAGCACCAGCGAGGTGAGCAGGAATTCCGCCGTCATCGCGGCGCCACCTCCGTCACCACCGCTCCTGGCCAGGTCTCGGCCAGCGCCCGGGCCAATGTCGCCATCAGCGCGGCCACATCCTCGCCGCCCGTCTCGTGCAGGGCCTCGGCCACGATCAGGGCCTGGGTGGTGCTGGCGCGGATCGCCGACCAGCCGCTCTGCCGGCTGGTCCAGCGCCGCGCATGCGCCCGGCCGCCCTCATCGGCGAAGATGATCTCGCCAGGCTCCGGCCGCTCGATCCCGCCTGCCAGCGTCTCGTAGGCTTCCCCGCCATCGGCGGACCGCACGGTCAGAGCACCGGCGATCCTGGCCGTGTCGAACACCGCCACCGGAATGGCGAAGCCCAGTGAGGCGGCGTTGCACAGGTCGATCAGCGGATGGCGGGCGGGCAGGGCCCCTTCCTTGCGATAGCGCCGCAGCAGGGCTTCCGACGCGCAGCGATGCTGCGTGGGCTTCAGCCCCATCGCCGCGAAGGCGCGCCGCCAGGCCCGGATCTCGGGCAACCCGCCCTCGCTGGCGACAGCCAGCCGGCAGTCGGCCATGCCGGTGAAGCGGGCGATGGCCCGGGGCGGTCCGGCCGTCCCGTCCACGCCGTCGATCAGGAGGGCGCCCGAGCAAAGCTTGGGAAAGCGGGGCCGGATCTCGGCCGCGTAGCGAAACGGGAAGGACATGGCGGTGGCCCGGCTGGTTTTGCCGGGCCATCTGCGCGACGAGGCTTCCTTGCGTCTTGACGGGAATTGCAGGTCAGCGCCTGGCGGCGGCAAAGCGGCCGGGCGACATGCCGTAGGCGCGCACGAACAGCCGGGTCATGTGGCTCTGGTCGGCAAAGCCCGCCGCCTGGGCCGCATCGGCCAGGACGACGCCGCCCGCGATCAGCCGCCGGGCCTTGTGCAGCCGGCGCTGGACCAGATAGGCGTGCGGCGTCAGGCCGGTCGCCCTGGCGAAGCCCCGGATCAGCTGGAACGGGCTGACGCCGCCGATCTGGGCCAGCTCGGCAAGCGAGAGGGGCGCCGACGGATCGTCGTCGATGCGCGCCCGCACCCGCCCGATCCCCAGCACCGCTCCGGGCGCGCGCCCGGGCGATCGGCGCTCGACAAGCCGCGCCAGCAGCAGGATCAGGCTCTGCTGGCCCTCGATCTCGCTGCTTCCGCCCTGCGGGTCGGTCACCGCCCGGAACAGGGACCGGAACGCTGCTGCCGCCGCCGGATCCCGCCTCACCGGGTGCGCCAGCTCCGCACCGGCGCCGCCGCCCCCAGTCAGATCGCCCATCGGCCCCGCCAGCGCCGCCGGCTCGAGATACAGCATCCGCCAGGCCCGGCCGCTCTCGCCGACCGGCAGCCCGTCATGCACCTCGCCCGGGTTCACGGTGATCACGTCGCCGGCCTGCGCCTCGACCATGCCCCGCCCGCTCGAGGATCGCTGCGCCCCGCGCAGGATCACCCCGATCCCGAACTGCTCATGGATATGCCGGCCGAACGCATGCCCGGTATCCGCCGACACCGCCTCCACGCCGTTCATCCAACAGCGCGCAATCTCGAACCGGCCTTCCATCCCCCCGCCTGCGCTGCTCCGGCCCTGGCCGCAGGCTGGTCCCGCCTGGGCCGCAAGGCAAGCACGCCGGATCCGCGCCTGCGCCCGCGGGGCGCCCGTTGGCCGAAAGGTCGAGCCGGCGGAAGCCCGGCCAGCAGGACGTGCGGCGGGCGGCTGGCTAGCCTGGCGACCGGGATGGATGACGCAGGCATCGCGCCAGGAAGCCTCAGCCAATGTATCAAGGCGCTGCTGGCACGAACTGCCTGCCCTGGAGCCTCGGCTATCCATGACAAGCATGATGGCCCCTGAGGCGGCACGATCACGAGGCACGACATCGATGAACATGCACTACGGCCCGGCGCTGGCGGCCCTGCTCGGACTGGCCGGCTGCACCGCCCCGCAGGCCCTGCCGGACCACCCGGGCGCCGTCGCGGCCATCGAGGACTACTACGCGGCCCATGCCTGGGAGGAGGGTGCCCGGTGCGTGCAGCCCTCGATGCAGGTGACGCAGGCCAAGGTGCTCGACGACGCCCCGGACCATCTGGTGGTCGAGGCGCGCTACCATTGGAGGGACGGGCGCCGGTCCAGCAAGGCCGCCGGCTTCTGCAGCGGGTTCGCTACCAGGACCTTCACCCTCGATGACGGCCGGGTGGTCGCGATGACGGGGGAGCAGCGGCGCTAGGTCGTCGGTCGGATGCATCCCCTTGGCTGTGGGTGAGCCGGGCTTCTGCGATCAGCCGGCCGCGATGTCCTGCGCCTCCAGGCTGTTCAGGCCAAGCAGGGTCAGCCGGTCGCCGCTCAGCGTGCCCTTGAGGTCTTCGCCGGCCGGCAGCTTGGCATTGAGAAGCGCCGAGACGTCGATCACCAGGCTGCGCACGCCCTCGACCAGCCTGCTGTCGGCAAACCGGTCCAGCCCGCTGATCGCGCCGTCGCCGTTGCTGTCCAGCACGTCGAACAATTCATCATGGGAATAGGACACGCCGTCGGCACTGCCCGGGTCATCGGCGGCACGCGCGCTCCAGACGAGCCTGTCCTCGCCTGGGCGGAGGTCGGTGATGATGTCGGCGCCGGTATTCTCCGGATCGAAATTCGGCGGCGCGTCCGGATCATCTCCATGCCGGTCGATCGAATAGCGGAAGGTGTCTCTCCCGCCGCCGCCCGTCAGCCGGTCGTCGCCTTCGCCGAAACCACCGTTCAGCAGGTCGGCGCCGGCACCGCCGTCGATCCGGTCGTTGCCGATCTTTCCGTCGATGAAGTCGTTGCCGTCGTTGCCTTCCAGCGCGTCGTCGGAGAACCCGCCACTGATGGAATCGTCGCCGCCCAGGCCGAACAGGGCGATGGGCGTGGTCAGTTCCTCTTCGCTTGAGACCATGACCCCGTGCAGGGCATCGTCATGGGAAGTGCCCCGTACCCGCTCCACGCCGGTCAGCGATTCGTAGGTCAGGGTATCTTCGAGGTCCGGCCAGGAGCCCGGTGCGTAGGACGAGGCCAGGTGGACGAAGACGCCGCGTGCTTCGCCTGCGTAGGAGACCGTGTCGATCCCATCACCACCGATGAACGTGTCGGCGCCTGCCCCACCATGGAACAGGTCGTTGCCGGCACCTCCTTCCAGCACATCGTCGCCGTTGCCGCCCCGCAGAACGTCGTTACCAGCATCGCCGCTGATGAAGTCGTTGCCGTCGTTGCCTTCCAACTCGTCGCCGGCACTGCCGCCGACAAGGCGGTCGTTGCCGCCCAGGCCGAAGAAGGCCAGCGGATCGTCCCAGGTAATGGGGAAGCCGTCCTCGATCTGGGCGAACATCAGGTCATCGTGGTTGCTGCCACGCACCCGCTCCACCCCTTCGAGCCGCTCCACCACCGTGGGGTCGACCATCTCGGGATCGCCATTGGCCGCATAGTTGCCGACCATGTGCACGAAGACGCCATACGTCTCGTGGACGAACGAGACCGTGTCGATCCCATCGCCACCGAAGAACCGGTCGGCCCCGGTCCCGCCATGGAACAGGTCGTTGCCGGCCCCGCCTTCCAGCAGGTCGTTGCCGCCGTCCCCCCGCAGGATGTCGTCGCCGGAGTTGCCCCGCAGGACATCGTCGCCGGCCCCGCCGGCCAGGTCGTCCTTGCCGGCACCGCCCCACAGATAGTCGCGGCCGGCATCGCCCAACAGCGTGTCGTTCCCGCCATCACCGAACAACCGGTCGTTGCCGAACCCACCGCC
Organism: Geminicoccus roseus DSM 18922; assembly: GCF_000427665.1. Lineage (NCBI taxonomy): Bacteria > Pseudomonadati > Pseudomonadota > Alphaproteobacteria > Geminicoccales > Geminicoccaceae > Geminicoccus > Geminicoccus roseus. The sequence goes on along the minus strand of NZ_KE386572.1, from coordinate 251,131 downwards.
CATGCGGTCGTTGCCGTCCCCCCCATGGATCGTGTCGTTCCCGGCCTCGCCATACAGGCGGTCATTGCCGGCAAGGCCTCTGACGGCATCGTTGCCGCCACGCGCCCAGATGACGTCGGCAAGCGTCGTCCCGCGCAGCACGTCCGCGCCGCTGGTACCGTTGATGCTGGCCATGGGAGTGTCCTGTGATGCTGAACTGAACCATGAAAATGAAAATAATGTTAAATATGGATCATAATTTGGTAATGATCAATTTTCTTTTCGGGCGACGGCGCTGTCCGGCCGGGGAACGTGTCGTTCGCACAGCCTCCGCCTAAGGAGGCTGCGGAGGTCAGAGAGAGTGAGGCGCCGAGCCCGACGGACGTATCAGGCCCACTCGCCGGCCCTGGCATGGTCTGCTGGCAAAAGCCCGGCAGCCGACCGGATGCCGGCGCCGTCGAACGGTCCCAGAGCCCGCCGCTCGACGGCCCGCCACCTGCTGCGGTGGGCATGAAACCCGCCCGGACGGTGGCAATGCTCGGCGTGCCGGCCACGACCCGGCCTCAGGCGACGACCACATAGATCCAGGCCTCCGCTTCGCCGTCTTCCGTGCGCACGAGGGTAGCGACCCGCCGGTAGCCATCCCCCTCGAACGCGTCGAGACGGGCCCAGTGCCCGGGCAGGTCCGGCGATTCGAACAGCTGGACCTCGACGAGAGGCCCGCCCGGGTCGAGCACCAGCCCGGGATGGCCCAGCGCCGCTCCCCAGCCGGCATCGATGAGCCTGCCGCGCACCGTGCCGTGCCGCCAACGCCCCGCCAGCCCCTCCAGCCGATGATGGTTGACCCGGTCGGGCGCCAGGCTGCCATACGTAGCCAGGCGCGTGTCGGCCGCGACGAGGCAACCCGCCATGCCGTTCCCCAGGACGGTTGAACCTCCAGGTCAGCCTAGCTCGCCGCCAAGCCGCCCTCATCCTGTTTCGCGATGCATGGTCACCCGTCTCATCCTCGCCGCTGTTGGCCTGGACGGTGCGCAGGTCGCCAGGCGGCCCGCGCCGATGACCGTCTTCCGACCGGGCAGCCGCCTCTCCCGGAACGCGACGGCTTCCTATTCGAATGGTCCGCTTTCGGATTTCAGGCTCTCCGCCCGCAGTCTTCGCGTCTCGACGGCCTTGCGGGCCGCCGCACTTCGTTTGCGCGTAAGGGCTGCTTTGGCGCCGGCGTCCTTCATCCTGGCCTTGTGGCTGGGCTTGCCCTCGATGGTCTGCCAATGGGCTTGGAGAAGCCTGATGGCCTCCACCGGGTACAATCCGGCATCGTACATCCAATGGTGCGTCTGGCACAGACGCGCCAGATTGTCGGGGCCGTTGTTGCTGGCATCGTGGTCGAGGTGAGCAACCGTCAGGCACGTCGCTAGTTGCAGCCCGCATACCGCGCAGCACTTGAAGGGATAGTGCTCGTTGAGCACCCGGCGTGCTTCGGCCTGGTTGCGGACTCGGGCCGGAGGAGTGTCTTTCATTGGGCCGGCGAGTGCCGATGGGCGCTATTATTCGGAACGATCCGAGCCTGCATGTCAAACTCCCGCTTGCCTGCTGAGGCATCTTTCGTGGTGAAAAACTGGATGCAGAGTATCGGACTGCGTTGTCCTCATAGGCGCCGGTCTCTAGGACCTCAAAAAGCCTCGAACGGGCTGGTGACACGGAGTGGAGAAGCCCGCTGTCTCTGCATTCTGCACGCGCTCTCGCCCACTCCGCATGTTCGCAGACCCAACGTGCTTGCCACTTGACCTAGATCATCCTGTCGCGAAGCCCCTCGCGGGTCTCGACCTGGACGCGGCTATCTGTGCCGCCTTCGGCGCTCTTACGCTGCAAAGAGCTATCACTACTCCCGCGGCGTTCAAGCTCATCTGGTTCTAATTTCCTGATCATCAGTCGTAACCTGAACCGGATCATGGTCTTTGGCTGGAGTACCGGTTGCCCTACAGATGTCGACCCGGCGGATATTGATGACCTGGCTGCCTGCCTGCTCTCTCGTTCAACAAGAATTCTGAGCGTATCGCGTGGCTCTCGGCTGAGGACCAAGGCAGAGGTCAGGATTGCGAATTGATAATATTCCTATATATATCTCCAGAAGGACCATCATCCTCCCGGAGCCCCGCCATGCCCATCGCCCGCTCGCCCGCCCAGATCGAAGCCGCCCGCCGCAACGGCGCCCGCTCACGCGGCCCCGCCACCGAGGAGGGCAAGGCCGCCTCGGCGCGCAACGCGCTGCGCCATGGGCTTTGCGCCCGCGAGATCCGGGTGCTGGCCGGCGAGGATGCCGAGGCCTATGAGCGCCTGCGCCTGGCGATGCTGGACCGCTGCGCCGGCGACGACGATCCCTTGCGCATCTGCCTGACTGAATTGCTGGTCGACAATGTCTGGCGGCAGTTCCGTTTGTCCCGCCAGGAGACCGAGCAGCACGCCAGGCTCGACGCCGAAGCCGACCACCTGGCCGGCGAGGGCGGACCGGCGCCGGACGGCCAGCAGCGCCTGGTGCATCTGGCCCGCTACCGCGCCCAGCACCTGCGCGAGTTCAAGGAGTTGATGGCGAACCTGGACGGCCGCCGCCCGCCGGTCCCCCAGGCGAGCGAACCCGGCGCCGATCCGTGGCGAAACGAACCCGGGACGGATGGCGACGACGACCCCGAGGACGAGGCCTGGGACGAGGACGGCCAGGCCGGGGACGGTTGGGAGGGCGACCAGCCGGAAGCCCGCCCGGCGGCAGCGGCCGGACGACCAAACGAACCCGGCAACCGCCGGCACCCCCAGCCGGCCACCCCGGCGGCTCTGTCCCCGGCCACCCTGTCTGCCGCCGAGCGCAGCGCCCGGGACCGGCAATATTGGGAAGACTATCTGGACGCCAAGCTTGCCGCCTTCGCCCGCTGGGAGCGCCCGAAAGGCCTGCCGGCCCCGCAGGTGCCAGGCCCGAAGGCCGGCTGAGCCGGCCCCGGCCTCCAGGCGCCTTGGCTCAGGGGATCAGGCGCACCTTTGGCTCGCGCGCCCAGATCCGCTGGTTCTTGGCCGCCGCCACGAACCGGTCGGCACCGCCGTTCGGGCCGATCTGCACCACCCCGTCGTCGCGCATGGCGGGCTTGATCCCGGCTGCCTCCAGAAGCGGCTCGGCCGGCTGGGAGAAGCCGATCACCTTCAGGTGCTGCCAGGCGTCGTGGGTGAACGCCACCGCGGCCTGTTCCAGCAGCAGATCGGCGATCCCCTGCTCGGCAGCCAGGATCACCACCGCGTCGAACAGGACCGACGGCCCGCCGGCCAGCTGGAAGTCGGCCATGATCCTGCTGCCGTCGGCGGCCTTGGCCCCGCCGACCTTGGGCGCGATCAGCTTGAGCTTGGCGCCCTCGGCGGTGACCGCCTGCTTCACCTGGTCGACCAGAGCGGCATCGACGCCGTCGGTGATCAGGCAGCCGACCATGCGGCCCTGGATGGTTTTGGGCGCCTTCTGGATGATGCTGAGCGCCGGGGAGGGCGGCAGGTCGTGGCGCGGCTGGGCGGCCGCCGGCGGGGCGTCCGGCAGGGTCTCCAGGCCCAGGCCGTTCGCGACCCGCCTGGCCAGCGTCTCGTCGACATGGCGCAGGTGCCCCACGATCCGCTCGCGGATATAGGGGGTCTCGACCTTGCTGAGCTCGAAGCTCAGCGCCAGGACCATGTGGTTCTGTTCGGTCTCGGTCTGGCTGCGGAAGAACTGGCCGGCCTGGGAATAATGGTCGGCAAAGGATTCGGCGCGCAGCCGCACCGCCTGGCCGTCGTTCTGCCGGGGGAAGGTGGTGAAGCCCCGCTCGGGGCATTCCCGCGGGGTATCGCCGCCGCCCAGCGAGTTCGGCTCGTAGGCGACCCGGCCCTTCGGCACGCTCATCTGCATGTGCCCGTCGCGCTGGAAGTTGCGCATCGGGCAGACCGGCCGGTTGATCGGAATCTGGTGGAAGTTAGGCCCGCCCAGGCGCTTGAGCTGGGTGTCCAGGTAGGAGAACAGCCGGCCCTGCAGCAGCGGGTCGTCGGAGAAGTCGATGCCGGGCACGATGTTGGCAGGACAATAGGCGACCTGCTCGGTCTCGGCGAAGAAATTGTCCGGGTTGCGGTCCAGGACCATCTTCCCGATCATCTTGAGCGGCACGACCTCCTCGGGGATGATCTTGGTGGAATCCAGGACGTCGAACTCGAACGCGTCGGCGGTGGCCTGGTCGAACAGCTGGACGCCCAGCTCCCATTCGGGAAAGTCGCCGCTCTCGATCGCGTCCCACAGGTCGCGGCGGTGATAGTCCGGGTCGGCGCCGCTGATCTTGAGCGCCTCGTCCCACACCACCGACTGCATGCCGAGCTTGGGCCGCCAGTGGAACTTCACGAAGGTCGCCTGGCCTTCGGCGTTCACGAAGCGGAAGGTGTGGATGCCGAAGCCCTCGATCATCCGGAGCGAGCGCGGGATCGCCCGGTCGGACATCGCCCACATGATCATGTGGATGCTTTCCGGCATCAGCGAGACGAAGTCCCAGAACGTGTCGTGGGCCGAGGCCGCCTGCGGGAAGCCCCGGTCCGGCTCCATCTTCACCGAGTGGATCAGGTCCGGGAACTTGATGGCGTCCTGGATGAAGAACACCGGGATGTTGTTGCCGACGAGGTCCCAGTTGCCTTCCTGGGTATAGAACTTCACCGCGAAGCCGCGCACGTCGCGCGGCAGGTCGACCGAGCCAGCCCCGCCGGCCACGGTGGAGAAGCGGGCGAACACCCGGGTCTTCTCGCCCGCGCGCTGCAGAAAGTCGGCATGGGTGTACTCGGCCAGGCTCTCGTACAGCTCGAAATAGCCGTGCGCGCCACTGCCGCGGGCATGCACGATCCGCTCGGGAATGCGCTCGTGGTCGAAATGCATGATCTTCTCGCGGAGCACGAAGTCCTCGAGAAGGGTCGGCCCGCGCACCCCGTTGCGCAGCGAGTTCTGGTTGTCGCTGATCGGGATGCCCTGGTTGGTGGTGAGCCTCGGGTGGCCGCCGCCCGCCCGCTCGTGCAGCTCGCCGCCATGGCCGCGCAGGTCGGGGTCCTGCAGGCTGGATCGATCGTCGTGCATAAGTTCGCTCCGGACGGGCAGCAGATGGGGAAGTGTACCCCAGCCAACCGGTCCTGGCAGCCGAAGTTCCTGCTGAGGCTCAGGGCCGGCGCGGGTTGGAGAGCAGGGTGGCGATCCAGCGCGTGGCCGGGAAATGCTCGCACACGATCACGAGGGTGGTGGTGACCGGGATCGCGATCAGCGCCCCGGCGATGCCCCAGACCCAGCTCCAGAACGCCAGCATCACCACGATCGCGATCGGCGAGAGCGACAGGCTGTGGCCCTGCAGCATGGGGTAGACGAAGTTGCTCACCGCCAGCTGGATCAGCAGGAAGCCGGCGAACACCACCGCCGGCATGGTCCAGCCGTCGTACTGGATGATCGCGTAGAGCGTGGGCGGGACGATGCCCACCAGGTTGCCGACCACCGGGATGTAGTTCAGCAGGAAGTTGAGCAGCCCCCAGACCAGGAACAGCTCCAGCCCGGTCACCACCGACCAGACCGCGCAGGCCACCCCGGTGATCAGGCTGGTCAGCGTGGTCACCCCCAGATAGCTGCGGATCTTGGCGGAGATTTCCCCGGCGGCCTGCACCACCTCGCGCCGCTCGCGAAAGTGCAGCTCGTCGCGCAGCTTGCGCTGCAGGGCCGGCACCTCCGGCAGTCCCAGGATCACCAGCAGCGCGATGAAGCCCAGATAGACGAAGATCGTGTAGGCGTTGGACAGGATGCTCTGGCCAAAGCCGATCAGGCGCTGGTAGCCCTCCTTGCTGCCCAGCTGCACGTCCAGCCCGTCCATCATGTCGCTGGCCGAGCTGTAGGCCGCCTCGAACCGGTCCCAGTTCTGGCTGAAGGCGTGCATGACCTGCAGGGCGGAGAAATAGACCGAGGCGGTGAAGCCGCCCAGCACCAGCAAGAGCACCAGGATCGTTCCGGCATAGCTGAGCTTGGAGGGCAGGACCCGGTCGAGCCAGGGCTTGACCGGCCAGACCGCGGCAATGATCACGCAGGCCACCGCCAGCGGCATGGTGACCGAATAGGTGGCGCGCAGCCCCATGGTGACGAGCACCAGGGCGATGACGGCCAGCAGCCGGCGGGTCCATGCCGAGGTCGGCTCGGGCATGACGGTCCTTTCGCGCGGTGGTGGTCAGCCCGGCTGCGGGCGCAGGGCTGCCGGCGTTTCCTTCTTGGCCGCGCTCCGGCGGCGGCGGGTCCGGATTGCCGAATCCACCTCGGCGCCGATCAGGACGGCGCTGGCGGACAGCCAGATCCAGATCATGAAACCGATCACGGTGCTCAAGGAGCCGTAGAGCTCGGAAAGATTGCCCAGGTTGGTGACATACCAGGAGAACAGCACCGAGCCGCCCAGCCAGAGCAGCGAGGCGACGGCACTGCCCGCCAGCACCGCCATCCAGGGCGCCCGGCCGCAGGCGGGGCCGTACCGGAACAGGAGCGTCAGGACGCCGGTGACCAGCACCAGCAGCACCGGCCAGCGCAGCAGGCCGATCACCTGCCGCCGGCCTTCCCCGACGCCCAGCAGTTCCAGCAGCGCCGGGATGATCAGGACCACGGCGATCGCCAGCAGCAGGAACAGGATGCCGGCCAGGGTGAACAGCAGGGTGACCGCGTAGAAGCGCAGGATGCCGCGGCTCTCCTCGCAGCGGTAGATCCGGTTCAGGCCGCGGAACAGCCCCTTGGTGCCGACATTGGCGCTCCACAGCAGCATGGCGAAGCCGACATAGGGGGCGAAGCTCGGCACGCTGCCGGCCGATTGCCAGCGCTCGGCAAAGCGCCGGATATGCTCGACCACCACCTGGGTGCTGGTGTCGGGCAGGATCGAGCGGAGCGCTTCCACCAGCTGCTCGATCCGCTCGGGCTCGGCGAACAGCCCGAACAGGGCAACCAGGGCCGACAGCGCCGGGAACACCGCCAGCAGCACGAAGAACGCCACGCTGGATCCGGTGATCAGCACGTCGTCGTCGCGCAGGCGCCGCATCACCGCCCGCAGGGTGAGGAGCGGGGCGAAGACCCTCATCCGGATGGCGCTCCGGCTGGGATGGATCGCGTGGCGGGGCGGTTTTTGCCGATCGTCAGTACCCTTCGTCGGGAATGTTCAGGAGCGTGCCGCAGGCCTTGCAGTGCACCGCGTCCGGATCGTGGCGCTGCAGGCCGCAGGTGGGGCAGGGGAAGCGGACCTTGTGCGGCCGGAACAGGACCTGGGCCAGCCGCAGGAACAGCGTCACCCCGCAGATCATGATCACCACCGAGATCAGCCGCCCGGTGGTGCCGGGCAGGGTGATGTCGCCGAAGCCGGTGGTGGTGAGGGAGGTGACCGTGAAGTAGAGGGCATCCATGTAGTTGTGGATGTCCGGGTTGCTCCAGAACTGGGTCGTGTAGACGATCCCGGTCATCACGAAGATGAACACCACCAGGTTGGTGACCGCCAGGATCGCGTCCTCGTTCTGGCGGAAGAAGCGGCTGTCCCGGCGCAGCCGGCTCAGGAACTGGTAGGTGCGCAAAAGGCGCAGGGTGCGCAGGATCCGCAGGAAGCCCGCGCCCTCGCCGACGATCGGGCTCAGGAACGAGGCCAGCGCCACGATGTCGGCCCAGGTGGACGGGCGCAGCAGGTCCTGCATCCGGGTGCGGCTCACCCAGAACCTGGCCAGGAAATCGGCCAGCAGCACGATGCCGAACACGACGTCGATCGTCTCGACCACGTCGCTGCGCGGCAGGAACGAGGTGCCGATGATGAACAGGATGGTGGTCAGGTCGAAGACGAACAGCCCGTAGCGGAAGCGGTGGGCCCGGCTGGTGTTGCCCTCGTAGAGCTCCCGGATCCGTTCCTTGCCGGCGTTGCGGCGTCGTCCGGTCGACTGGATCATGCGCCTCCTGGCCGCTGCGAGATCATGACTGCCGAGGCTCGCCGGCGAGGGCGCGCTCCTGCCCGCCGCTCGCGGTCACCTGCCAGCGCGGGCGGGGCGGACGCTCGGCCTTCGGCCAGCCCTCGCGCTGCACCCCGCGCATGCCGTCGGTCTCCTCGGTCTGATCGTGCAGCAGCATGACCTGGGTGTCGAACGGCATGTCGATTCCGGCGTCGTCCAGGGCGTTCTTGACCGCCTCCACCACCCGGCCGCGCTGGCGGACCACGTCGATCCGCTCCGACGCGGTCCAGTAGCGCACCCGCAGGATCACGGCGGACGCGGCCAAGTCCCAGGCCAGCACCTCCGGCGCCGGGTCGCGCTCGACCCCGTCCAGCGACGTCACCGCGCCCAGGATCGCGTCGCGGGCCGCCTCGATGCCGTCGCCGTAGCCGATGCCGACATCATACTCGCTGCGCCGGATCGGGAAGGCGGTGTTGACCGTGACGGCGCTGGCATAGACGACGCTGTTCGGGATGATCGCCCGCCGCCCGTCATAGGTGCGGATCAGGGTGGCGCGGGTCTCGATCCGCTCGATGGTGCCCTCGTTGCCTTCCACCACGATCTGGTCGCCCGGCCGGAACGGCTGGCGGAACAGGATCAGCAGGCCGGCCAGCCAGTTCTGCAGGATGTCCTTGAACGCGAAGCCGATCGCCACCGAGCCGATGCCGAGCGTGGCCAGCAGGTCGGCCGGCTTCACCGAGGGGAACACGATGGTCATCGCCACCAGCACGCCCAGCAGGATCACTACCCACCAGACGAAGCCGCCCAGCACCTGGCCGAGATTGGCCCGGTCGCGATGGGTGAGGAAGCGCCGGCACAACAGGCTGGCCAGCCAGCCAAGCCCCACGAACACCGCCAGCACCACCAGCCCGATGACCATGTTGGGCAGGAGGCGGAAGAAGCCGGCGATCATGGCGTCGACCTTCTGCCAGGCCAGGCTCACTTCCGGGGGGAGTTCGTCCATTCGGGCTCCGTTCTTAGGCTCGCGACCGGTCCCCCGAGCCGGGCCGGCACGATCCCTGACAGGCCGGCCAACTCCCCAAAGGACCGCTGGACCTTCCAACGCCGGGAGGAACTGCGAGTTCCTGGCCGCCCCTTCACCGGCCGGATAGGCTGGGGCTACCACCCAGGCCTGCGAGAACCGATGCCCGACCTGATGCCCGTGATCCGCACCACCGCCATGCCCGCCGACACCAATCCGGCCGGCGACATCTTCGGCGGCTGGCTGATGGCGCACATGGATCTGGCGGCCGGCAGCGTGGCGACCAGGCGGGCGCGCGGCCGCACCGTGACCATCGCGGTGGAGGGCATGGCCTTCCTGAAGCCGGTCCTGGTCGGTGACGAGGTCAGCTTCTACGGCGAAATCCTTTCCACCGGCCGCACCTCGATCAAGATCCGGATCGAGGCTTGGCGCCGTCCCCGGGAAGGCGACCAGGAGACCAGGGTGACCGAGGCGGTGTTCACCTTTGTCGCCATCGGCGAGGACCGCCGGCCGCGCGAACTGCCCGCGGAACCCGACCCGGCCTAGGCTTCGGGTCGTGCGTCTCGACAGGGTGTGGGGGGTGATCCAGCGGCGCAGGTCGCGGCGTATCCCGGTCAAGTCGCCGGACCGGGTGGTCGTGATGCGGCAAAGGGTGATTTCAGCCGGATCATCATAGAGCGGCTTGCGGCAAAGACGGTACCGAAGCCGCCCGGAGATCCTGGAGCGGGACCTGCCGGCGCCGCCTCTTCGGCGGATGCGGGAGATCCTTGTCGGAACCATGGCCGCGCCGGGATCGCGTCGCAGGGCAGTGCCGCTCTGGTGGCGCTGGGCCCGGCGGCAACGGCGAGGCTGGGCACCCGGGCAGCCGGCGCGCGATGAAGCGTAGCCTGCGCTTCTCCGCCTCAGGCAGGTCGATCGCGGCTGCCGGGAGCGGAACGAGGTACTATTTGACACCTGCGAGGAGCGGGGGAGAGATCGATGCTCGAACAGTTCGATGCGCTATTGCTGGCACGGATACAGTTCGCCTTCACCGTCTCGTTCCATTTCATCTTTCCCGCCTTCTCGATCGGCCTCGCCAGCTACCTCGCCGTGCTGGAGGGCCTGTGGCTGTGGACGGGCAGAGAGATCTATCTCCGGCTGTTCAAGTACTGGGTGAAGATCTTCGCGCTCGCCTTCGGCATGGGCGTGGTGTCGGGGATCGTGATGTCCTACCAGTTCGGCACGAACTGGTCGGTGTTCTCCGACAAGGCTGGGCCGGTGATCGGGCCGGTGATGGCCTACGAGGTGCTGACCGCGTTCTTCCTGGAAGCGGGTTTCCTGGGCGTGATGCTGTTCGGCATGAACCGGGTCGGCAAGGGGCTGCACTACGCCGCCACCCTGGCGGTGGCGATCGGCACCTTCACCTCCGCGTTCTGGATCCTGTCGGTCAACAGCTGGATGCACACGCCGGCCGGCTTCGCCATGAACGATGTCGGCCAGTTCGTGCCGGTGGACTGGTGGGCGATCGTGTTCAACCCGTCCTTCCCGTTCCGGCTCGCCCACACCGTGATGGCAGCCTACCTCACCACGGCGCTGGTGGTGGGTGCCGTGGGCGCCTTCCATCTGCTGCGCGACCGGATCAACGAGGGGGCGCGGGTGATGTTCACCATGGCGATCGGCATGATCGCCATCGCCGCACCGGTCCAGATCTTCCTGGGCGACGCGCACGGGCTGAACACGCTGGAGCACCAGCCCACCAAGATCATGGCCATGGAAGGCCATTTCGAGAGCCATCCCGACGGCGCGCCGCTGATCCTGTTCGGCCTGCCGGACGAGGAGGAGCGCACGGTGCACTACGAGGTCGCCATTCCCAAGCTGTCGTCCCTGATCCTGGAGCACAGCCTGGACGCGCCGCTCAAGGGGCTGGACACCGTTCCGGAGGATGAGTGGCCGCCGGTGGCGATCGTGTTCTGGTCGTTCCGCATCATGGTGGGCCTGGGCTTCCTGATGCTGTTCCTGGGGGCCACCGGCGCCCTCGCGTTCTTCAAGGGGCGGCTCTACCAGTGGCGTCCGCTGCACTGGTTCGCGCTCGCCATGGGCCCGGCCGGGTTCGTCGCGGTGATCGCCGGCTGGGTGACCACCGAGGTCGGCCGCCAGCCCTACACGGTGTACGGCCTCTTGCGCACCGCGGATTCGGTGGCACCTCTGGAGGCGCCGGCGGTGGCGACGTCGCTGCTGGTGTTCGTGGTCGTCTACTTCGTCGTGTTCAGCGCCGGCACGCTCTACATCCTCAAGCTGATGGGCCATGCGCCGCATGCCGGGGAGCCGGGTCCGGAGGCGGTCCGCGAGCAGCCGCAACGGGCCGCGGGAATCACCCCGGCGTCGGCGGTCGATCCGGACCGCACCATCGGCGGGCGCGGCGCGGAGGCAGGGGCATGATCATCGACCTTACTGTGGTTTGGGCGTTCGTGATCGCGTTCGCGGTGTTCGCCTACGTGGTCATGGACGGGTTCGACCTGGGCATCGGCATCCTGTTCCCGTTCTTCGCGGTCGGCCGGGAGCGGGACAGCGCCATGAACACGGTGGCGCCCGTGTGGGACGGCAACGAGACCTGGCTGGTGCTGGGCGGCGGCGGGCTGATGGCGGCGTTCCCGCTGGCCTACGCCATCATCCTGCCGGCCCTCTACGCGCCGATCATCGCCATGCTGCTGGCGCTGATCTTCCGCGGGGTCGCGTTCGAGTTCCGCTGGCGCGACCCCGGCCACCGCCGCTGGTGGGACGTGGGCTTCACCGTCGGCTCGGTGGTCGCGGCGCTGGCCCAGGGCATCACCCTGGGTGCGCTGCTCCAGGGCATCACCGTGGAGGGGCGCTCCTACGCCGGCGGCTGGTGGGACTGGCTGTCGCCGTTCAGCGTGCTGGTGGGGGTGAGCCTGGTGGTCGGCTATGCGCTGCTGGGCGCCACCTGGCTGATCATGAAGACCGAAGGTCAGCTCCAGGACCACTGCTTCCGGCTGGCCAGGATCCTGGGCCCGGCCACGGTCGGCTGCATCGTGCTGGTGAGCCTGGCCACGCCGTTCCTGAGCGAGGAGTACTATCGGAACTGGTTCACCTTCCCGCAGGTCCTGTTCGCCGCCCAGGTGCCGATCCTGGTTGCCGTCGCCTCGGTGCTGTTCTTCATCGGGCTGGCGCGCCGCTGGGAGTACTGGCCGTTCCTGATCACCCTGGCCCTGTTCGCGCTGGGCCTGATCGGCCTGGGGGTGAGCATGTTCCCCTATGTGATCCCGGGCGCCATCACGATCTGGGACGCGGCCTCGCCGGAGAAGAGCCAGCTCTTCATGCTGGTGGGCGCGTCGATCCTGATCCCGATCATCCTGGCCTATACCGCCTATTCCTACTGGGTGTTCCGCGGCAAGACCGGGCATGAGGGCTATCACTGACCATGGCGGGGCAGGCGAAGAAGGACTGGCCGCGACGAATTTTGTGGTTCGTGGGCCTGTGGGCGGCCGGGGTGGCCGCCGTGGGGCTGGTGGGCGCGGTGATCCGGTTCTGCGTCAACTGACCGGCGTCAGGTCGGCGGCCGGTCGCGCATCCGCTCGACGATCGCCGCCCAGAGCTCGAGGTCCTTGCGGAAGTCGGCGAGGTCGGTCTTGGGGCGGGTCCCGTCCTGGACGTGCCGGTGGAACAGCTTGAGCTCGGCGGCGAACGCGTCCGAGTAATACGGGCCCAGGATGCGCTGCTTCACCCCGTCCTCGCCCCGCTCGGCGATCTCCAGCCGGGTCGGCAGGCTGCGGATGTAGGGGGTGTCGTAGACGATGCGCACGCGCTTTCTGTCCGAGCGCACCTCGATCATCGCGTCGAACAGGCCGATCCGGTCGATCGCCGCCTGGTACTGGCAGAGATAGTGGCCGTAGTCGAAGGTGATCGCGTTGTTGAAGCCGCCATTGGTGCGGTGCGCGGCCAGCACGCGCTTGGGCTCGCCGATCAGCTCGCGCATGGCCGACAGGTGGTGGCAGCTCATCGAGGTCAGGATCGCATAGGCCTGGACCAGGTCCGGCGGGGCGTCCGTGCCCACCACCTCGCGGTAGAGCCCCTCGCGGCGGGCGGCGCTCTCCTGGCGCAGGTCGGCCGGGACGTCCTTGGGGTAGAGGATGTCCTGGCTGTGGCGCATGAACTCGGTGCCGAGCGAGATCAGGTCGTGGATGCGCACGTGGGTGATCTCGGCCGCCGGCGGCAGCTCGGCCTTGGCGGCGAGATAGGCCGGCGCGTAGCGGCGCATGTAGGCGACGAACAGGGTCTTGGTGTGCCGCTCGGCCAGCGGCAGCAGCTCGTCGATCTCGCGCAGGTTCAGGCAGGCGGGTTTCTCCAGGAGGATGTGCTTGCCGGCCGCGATCGCCATGCGGACATAGCGGCTGTGGGTCTCGTCGGGCGAGAGGATGAACACCGCGTCGATGGCGGGATCGTCGATCAGGGCCCGGGCGCTGTCATGGACGCGCACATCGGCATAGCGGCCGCTGACCAGGCCGGTCAGCTCGGCCGAGACGTCGTGCACCGCCGCGATCCGGAAGCGGTCGCGCAGGTCGGCCAGGGTCGGCAGGTGGATGGACTGGGCGACCTCGCCCAGGCCGATCAGGCCGACGTTCAGGATGGTCAACGGGAGGGCTCCATGGTTCAGGCGGCCTTGCCGGCAGCACCGGTGATGAGCGCGACCAGTTCCTCGCCGCTGGTCTCGGCGGTGCGCCTGGTACCCACAATCCGGCCGGCGCGCATCGCCCAGACCTGATCAGACAGGCGCAGGACCTGGTCGAAATTGTGGCTGATCAGGATGACGCTGACCCGTTCCTCGCGCAGCCGCGCGATCAGCGCCTCGACATTGGCGGTCTCCTGGACGCCCAGCGCCGCGGTCGGCTCGTCCATGACCACGAGGCTGGCGCCGGCGCCCACCGCCCGGCAGATCGAGATCGCCTGGCGCTGGCCGCCGGACAGGCGGCGGACCCGCTGCTCGACCGAGGGCACGTTGATCGACAGGCGGGACAGCAGGGAGCGCGCCTGCACCCGCATGGCCCTGCGGTCCAGAAAGGCGAGCGGACCGATCCGGCGGACGATCTCGCGGTTGAGGAACAGGTTCTGCGCGACGGTCAGCTCGTCGATCAGCGCCAGGTTCTGGTGGACCGTCTCGATGCCGGCCCGGCGGGCGGCGTCGGGATCCGCGAACCGGGCGGGGCGGCCATCGAAGAAGATCTCGCCGTTGTCGGGGACGTGCACCCCGACAAGGCAGCGGATCAGCGTCGACTTGCCGGCCCCGTTGTCGCCGACCAGGGCGGTGACCTCGCCGCGCCTGGCGGAAAAGGCCACGTCCTTGAGGGCATGGATGCCGCCGAAATGCTTGTCGATCCCGGCGCAGGCGAGGATCGCGTCGGCCAGGATCGGATCGGTGGGGGCCGTGCTCATCGCTGGTAGCGCATGATCAAGGCGGCCAGCACCACGATGATGCCGACGGCGAGCGGCTGGTAGAAGGCGGAGACGCCCTGCAGCGTCAGGCCGTTGACCAGCGTGGTCAGCATCAGCGCGCCGAACACCGGGCCCAGGATGCTGCCGCGCCCGCCGAACAGGCTGACCCCGCCCAGGACCACCGCGGCCACCGAGTTCAGGAGCAGGTTGGTGTTCACGGTGGGCTCGGCGGAGCCGATCCGCGCCACCAGCAGGATCGCGGCGATCCCGGCGCAGGCCCCGGAGATGGTGTAGGCGGCGATCTTGACCCGGTCGGTGTGGATGCCGAGCGAGCGGGCGCTCTCGGCATGGCCGCCGGTGGCGAGCAGGTGAACGCCGAAGCGGGTGTGGTAGAGCAGGACATGGCCGACCAGGGCCACCGCGGCGGCGACCAGAACCGGATAGCCCAGGATGCCGATCCGGCCGCTGGAGAGCTTGAGCAGGAACAGGCTGGACACCATGGTCGGCTCGCCGCTGGACAGGATCAGGCCAGCACCGGTGACCGCGGACAGGCTGCCGAGCGTCACCACGAAGTCGGGGATCCTGCCGCGGGTGATCACCAGCCCGTTCAAAAAGCCCACGAACGCGGCGGCGGCCACCGCGAGCAGGCAGGCGGGCAGGGTGCCGTAGCCGCCGGCATAGGTCAGTCCCAGCAGGATGGCGCCCAGCGTGATGTTGGCGGCCATCGACAGGTCGATGCCGGCGGTGGCCACCACGAAGGTCTGCCCCACCGCGACCACCACCAGGATCGCCGAGGCCAGCAGCACCGCCTGCAGGTTGGCGGTGGTGAAGAAGGCCGGCGCGGTCAGGCCGAACACCAGCACCAGCCCGGCCAGCCCGACCACCGCGGCCCAGTCGGCCCAGAACGACGGCTCCAGCAGGGCCGGCCGTGCCGGGCGAGGCAGGCGCGTGCCCGCCTCGCCGTCGGCGGCGCGATCCGAGGCGCTCACTGCTGCAGCATGTCCCGAAACGGATCCGGGTAGTCGCCGGCCGGCCGCGGGAAGTTCTTCAGCGCGGTCTCGGCATTGTCCGGGGTGATGAGCTGCACCGGGGCGTTGACGTTGTCGGGCAGGTCGTTGCCGGCCGCGGCGGCCAGGCAGGCTTCCAGGCCCATGGCCCCCACCACGTAGGGATATTGCGAGACGGTCGCGGCGAGCTGGCCGTCGGCCACCGACTGGAGCGCGTCGGTGATGCCGTCCAGGCCGATCACCTTGGCGTCCGAGCCGGCGCTCATCACCGCGCGCTGGGCGCCCAGCGCCATGATGTCGTTGGCGGCGAAGATGCCGGCCAGGTCCGGATGGGCGCGCAGGATCGTGTCGGTGGCGGTCAGCGCCTTCTCGCGGTCCCAGTCGGCGCTGACCATCTGGACCACCTCGAGCTTGCCCTCGACCGCCTCCTGGAAGCCCTTGATCCGGGCATTGCTGCCGACGTCGCCGACCACCCCGGCGATCAGCGCGACCTTGCCGCCGTCGGGCAGCAGCCGGAGCATTTCCTCGCCTGCCATCTGGCCGGCCTCGACATTGTCGGTGCCGATATAGGTGTCGACCTGGAAGCCGGCGGCCTCGGCCTGGGCGGGATCGACCACGCTGTCGATGTTGACGATCGGCGCGCCCTTCTGCGCCACCGGCACCAGGGCCTGGACCAGGTTGCTGACGCTGATCGGGTTGACCAAGTAGCAGCCATAGTCCTGCATTGCCACGGCGGACAACCGGTCGGCCTGGCCGGTGGAATCGCCCATGCCGGCAGCCGCCTGGACATTGACCTCCGCCCCCAGCTCCTGGGCCCGCTCGTCGATGCCCTGGCGCATGTACTGGAAGAACGGGTTGTCCAGGCCCTTGATCACCGCGGCGACCCGGGTGTTGTCGGCGGCGGCGGCCGGCAGGGACAGGATGCCGGCGACCAGCGCGGTGCCAAGCGCGAGCGCAGATACGGACGTGCTCATCCGCTCATCTCCCTGAGGGAGGCAGCTTGTTCTGGTGCTGTGGTGCTGCCTTCTCGGAAAGTATCGACATCGATCCCGTCACGATGTCAACCGCATGCGCTTCATGTATAGAGGTGCCACCTTGCTGTGTTCGTAGCATGAACGCTCGATTTTGTTCATGAACAGCATTCCGGGAACTCGTATATCACACGCCGAAGCTGCGCAGAGTCGCGCGGTTGACCTGGACCGCGGCAGCCGGGTCTTGCGCGGCCTGATCCGACTCCTCCTCCAGGACCAGCCAGCCGTTGAAGCCGGGCGCGCGGGCCGCGACCTCCAGCACCCGGCCGACATCGCAGGCGCCAGCACCCAGCATCTGCCACTGCCCCGCTTCGTCGACGTCCTTGAGGTGGACGTAGCGGATTCGTGCTCGGTGGCGCTCCATGGTTTCGGCGACGTCCTGACCGCCGCGGATGATGTGACCGGTGTCGGGGACCCAGCCGACCAGATCCGGGTCGGTCAGTTCCATGATCCGGTCGTAGTCGGCCCGGTCGAACAGCAGCGTGTTGTGGTGCGAACTGGGATGGAAGGCGACCGGCACGCCCAAGGCGCGGCCGTGCCGGCCGGCCTCGTCGTAGATGCGGGCGGCGGTCTCGAACTTGGCGGCACGCGCGCCGGGCGACACCACCGTGGCGCTGCCCAGCGACAGGTGGGCGCCGGGGAAGGCCGAGGCAAACAGGAGGGCGCGGTCGATCATGGCGAGGTCGGTCGTGATCGCCGCCTCCTCGGTGAACCCGCTGGAACTGCCGCAGGCGAACGCGACCAGGGTGAGGCCGTGCGCGGCCAGCGCCGTCCGGAAGGCGTCGGCGCGCCCGGCATAATGCCCGATCATGGTGTCGGTGATCTCGATGCCCTCGTAGCCGGCCTCTGCGATCGCGCGGAGCAGGTCATCGGCGTTGCCGGTCCACCGCTCGCCCAGCATCTCCCAGGTGAAGGTCTGGCAGCCGCTCCGGAATCTCGCTGGCTGGTCGGTCATGCAGGTGTCCCCCGTTCGGTCGGTCCGGGGCAGGGGGACATGCCGGCGGCAGGAGTCAACCGCGCGGGCGCTCCCCTAGTGTCGATGGTCAACCCTGCGCGGACATTGCCCGCGCGGTGGTGGTGCGGGCGGCGGCCGGCTCCAGCGCCTGGAGCACGATCGACTGGGTCAGGATCTGCGGGAGGACGGTGGGCGCGCCGCCGCCGGCCGGATAGAGCAGGTAGAGCGGCACGCCTTCCCGCCCGTGACGCTCCAGGAACGCGGAAATCACCGGATCGCCGCTGGTCCAGTCACCCTCCAGGGTGACGACGCCGGCCGCTTCGAACGCCGCCCGGGTCGCGGCCGTCTCCAGTGCGACCCCCTCGTTGACCTTGCAGGTGATGCACCAGGCCGCGGTGAAGTTGACGAAGACCGGCCGTCCCTCGGCCTGGAGCGCTGCGACCCGCGCCTCGCTCCATCGCTCGGTCCCGGGCGCACCGGTCTCAGCAAGGGCGGGCCCGACCGCGGACGAGCCGAGCTGCGGCAGGAGCGCCAGGGCGATCGCAGTGGCGACGCCGGCGGTGCATTGGCCGACGATCCGCCCGCGCGGCGCCGCCCCCTGGGCGACCCCCAGCGCCCAGGCGGCGAAGGCGATCAGCAGGGCGCCGGCCAGGACCAGCAGGACCCCGTCCGCCCCGGCCTGCACGGTCAGCACCCAGGCCAGCCAGATGGCGGCGCCGTACATCGGGAAGGCCAGGACCTGCTTCAGGCGCTCCATCCACAGGCCCGGACGGGGCAGCAGCCGGGCCAGCCCCGGAGCGAAGGCCAGGAGCGCATAGGGCGCGGCCATGCCCAGGCCCATCGCCGCGAACACTGCCAGCGTCGCTGCCGGCGGCATCGCGAAGGCCGCGCCGATCGCGGCGGCCATGAACGGCGCGGTGCAGGGGGTCGCCACCAGCACGGCCAGCGCGCCGGTGGCGAAGCTGCCGAGATGGCCGCTCCGGTCGGCGAGCTTGCCGCCGGCGGTGACCGGCCGGCCCATGGCGTAGACCCCCGAAAGGTTCAGCCCGACCGCCAGCATCAGCCAGGCCATCGCGGCGACGAACACGGGCGAGGTGAACTGGAAGCCCCAGCCGGCCACCGCCCCTGCGGCCTTGAGCAGGAGAAGCAGGCCGCCCAGCGCCAGGAACGAGACGAGGACGCCTGCCGTATAGGAGGCGGCATGGCCGCGCACCACGCCGTTGCGCGCTCCGGAAAGCGCGGCGATCCCCACCGCCTTCATGGCGAGGATCGGAAACACGCAGGGCATCAGGTTGAGCAACAGCCCGCCCAGCACCGCGAAGGCGGCTGCCTGCCACAGCGGCAGGGCCGGTGTGCTGGCCACCACGGGGACCGCGCCAAGCTCGCTGCTCACGACATAGCTGCTGCGGCTGCCGGCCGCGTCGGTCACCGCGATCACGCCGTCCAGCCGCGGCGGCAGCTCGCCCTTGGCGCGGGTGAGGGACAGGCTGAGCGTGCCCGGCGCCAGGTGGAGTTCCTGCGGCGCCGCATGGTCGAGAACGCCCGATGCCGCCGGGAAGAAGAAGGCCTCGGTGACCGAGCCGGGCGTGAGCATCTCGCCGGAAAGCTGCAGGACGCCGGCATCGCCCTCGAACCCCGCCGTGGCCTGCCAGGGGGAGGAGCGGGGCAGGGCCGCCTCGGCGGCGGTGAACAGCGCCGCGGTGTCCGGGGCGGGACGGGCGGCGGCCTCGACCGGCAGGTCCAGGTGGAAACTGTCCTCCTCGGGGATGCAGATGTCCGCGCAGACCAGCCAGTAGCCGTCGGCCCGGATCTCGAAGCGCTGGCCCGGCTGCAGGTCGGCCGGCGGGGTGACGGTCAGGGGCAGGACGACCTCGCCCTCGTAGCCGAAATTGACCAGCGGGCCGTAGGGGATCCGCTCGGGCGCCGGAAAGGACAGGTCGCTGGCGGATGCGTTCTTGGGGAGGTCGAAGGCCAGTTCCGGTGGCGCGCCCGCGTCGCCGGGATTGGACCAGTAGGTGTGCCAGCCGGGTGCGATGACCTGGCGAAGGCCCAGGCGGAACGGCTCGCCCGGCGCGATCGCCGCCGCCTCGCTGATCAGGCTGACCGTGGTCTGCGGCGAGCTGACCGCCGCGCTCTCCACGGCAGCGGCGGGGCCGGCGCCGAGCAGCCCGACCACAGCGGCTGCCAGGGCCACGCGGCCGATCTGCCTGGCGGGCGCATCCTTCACGCTCCGCCGTGCCTGGCATGCGTCCGCGTGGCCTGGCCCATATGGCGACACGAAAGCGGAAGGCACCGGCACGATCTCCTGATGGACCATCACCAGATATCATGCCGGTGCCGGACAGCGTAAGGCCGTGCGACGAACGGTCAGTTCGCCCGGGCTGTACGCATCTGCAGCCCCTGGATGACCTCCTGGCCAAACGTTTCCTGCCAGGTGCGCCGCTCGGCCTCGCTGACGCCCTGGTCGGCCACCAGCCTCGCGCAATGGGCCATGATCAGGGCATTGGCGATGTCGGCCTCTGATGCCTTCGGCTCCTTGGCCAGCAGCTGATCGACATATTCCTGGCGGGCCTTGCCCGTCACCGGAAGGGCCGGCTTGCCGAAGATCGCGGTCGCGCTGGCGACCAGACCGGCCGGAACCAGCTTGCCGTTGTCGGGTGGGCAGGCAAGCGTCGTGGTTCCTTCCTTCGCCTCGCGGGCGAGGACGCTGTGGCCGACCTGGACAGCCCAGGTCAGGTCGACGTCAGGAAGCGGCGCGGCCGCCGTCGCCGGGGAGACATCGGCCGCAGCCTGCCTTGCGACCCGCTCCAGCTCTGCCTGCTTCATGTAGGCAGGCGTGTCATCGGCTGCGACGGCCGGGCAGTAGGCGGAGATCACGGCGTTGACGATCTCGGCCGGATCGGCGCCGGAGGCCTGCGCCTGGTACGCGTCGACCAGATCGTGGACGTTGCGGTTCCCGCCCTTGACCATCTCGGCGACGGCCTGGACCGCCTGGGCGTCCGGACCGGTGCCGCCCGGCGCGCCGCCTACCTGCGGACACTGGAAGGCCGCGGCGCTTTCCGTGCCGACATCGGGGACGCTGGTGGTGCTGCGCCACACACCCGCCATCTTGGCGGTGGCGTTGGCCGCGCCGTCGTTGCCCCAGCTGGTGCGGACATAGTTGGCCAGATCGGCGACCTGTCGGTCGGAGAGCCGGCCGGCGAAGGAGGGCATCGCGTCGTACTTGCCGCTGGACGGCAGCCCGTCCAGCACCACCGCCAGCACGTTGTAGGGCTCCGTGGCCGTCACCGCGGGATTGCCCTTCAAGGGCGGAACCGAGCCGGCGATGCCGGTCCCGTGCGGCTGGTGGCAGGTGGCGCACTGGTCGATATAGAGCTTGGAAGCGCTTTGATAGACGTCGGCCGGCAGCGGCGACTGCTTTTGCGGGGTGGGCACGTCCTGCGGTGGCGGGCTGTCCAGCAGGTAGGTGACCATGGCGTCGAGATCGGCGTCGGTCAGGTGACTGAGGCTGTGCTCGACCACGTCGGCCATGGGTCCGAACACGCTGGTCTTGTTTTCGCCGGTCCCGGTCTTGAGGAACGTCTTCAGCTCGGCGCTGGTCCAATTGTCGGCAAGGGCGGCGGCGGAGATCTGCGGCGCGTAGAAGCCGTCGATCTCCGCGCCGATGAAATGCTCCTTGCCCTTGACGGCGCCCATCAGGTTGCGCGGGGTGTGGCAGTCCGAGCAGTGGCCCAGCGCCTCCACCAGGTAGGCGCCCCGGTTCCATGCCTCGCTCTTGCCTGCGGTCGGCGTGAAGGTCTGCGGCGTGAAGAACAGCTCGCGCCAGGCGAGCATGCCCAGCCGGATGCTGAACGGGAACTCGAGCTGGTTGGCCTTGTTCTCGGCCTTCACCGGCGGGAGGCTGCGGAAGTAGGCCCAGAGCGCCTGCAGGTCCTCGTCCGTGATCTTGGTGTAGGCGTCGAACGGCATGGCCGGGTAGAGATACGCGCCGTCGGCGCGCACGCCGTCATGAAGGGCGGCCTTGAACTGGTCGAACGTCCACGCCCCGATCCCGGTCTCCTTGTCGGGCGTGATGTTGACCGAAAAGAGGGTGCCGAACGGCGTGCTCATGCCGAGCCCACCGGAGAATGGCTTGGCGCCCGGGGCGGTATGGCATGGCATGCAGTCCGCGGCGCGGGCAAGGTATTCGCCCTTCGCCACGAGCGCCGCCTCGTCCTTGTCCTGCCCCCAGGCGGCGGGGCTGACGAGCATGAGGCAGGTGACAGACGCGAGCAGCCGGTTGCGGACAGCCATGTTTTTCCCCCGGGCGTCGGACAATGTCGTCACAGAGAGTGTAGTAAGAACAGCTCGACGTCGATAGGACAGGCATGATGGCAGGCTTGTGGCAGTCGCCACCGGGCGGCGGCGCCGTGGCCGAACCAGAACTACCTTGAAAAGCCTGACGTTTGGCTGGAGAACGCCCTCCAACGGGAGGGGTCGTGCCTAGGGTCGCGGCCAGAGGAGGCCGGAATGTTGCTGCCTGCAGGCGTGCGGATCGACGGGACATCTGGGGCGGTCACCCCATCCACCGGCAGCTACGTGAAGCGCCTCAGCGAACTTGGCGGCCTCTATCAGGACCGGGCGGCCTTCGACGCGCTCCTCCAGGCGGATGATCCGGTCGCCTACGAGGTGATCGACTATCGCTTCAAGGACAGCGACCTCGCCTTCGGCACCACCATCATGGCGCCAGGCCGGGTCGGGGCCGAGTACTACATGACCCGCGGCCACTTCCACGAACGGCGCGAGTGCGGCGAGACCTACTACACCCAGTCCGGGGAAGGGATCCTGCTCCTGCAGTCCCGCGACGGCGAGACCCGCACCGTGGAGATGAAGCCCGGCATCTGCGCGTTCATCCCGCCCGACTGGGCGCACCGGTCCATCAATACCGGACGCGACAAGCTGGTGTTCGTTTGGCACTGTGCCACCGATGCCGGCCACGAGTATGGCGAGATCCTGGACAAGGGCATGCGCAAGCTCGTGGTGGAGCGGGACGGCCACGCGGTGGTGGTGGACAACCCGAATTTCGCATCCTGACGCGGCGACCGGCACGAAAGCCGGCGGCGCGGCCATCGACGAGCAACAAGACCGGGGAGGGTCAGATGAAGCTTCGCAATTGGATCGCCAGCGCTGCCATGGCGGGCGTCGCCGCGGCAGCACTGCCGGCGTTCGCCGCCGAGTTCGACGGCGTGACCGTGAACATCCTGACCCAGACCGGCCCCGCCATTTCCGGGCCGATGCAGGCGCGCGCGCCCGAGTTCGAGAAGATGACCGGCGCGAAGATCAACGTGATCACCGTGCCCTTCTCGGACATCTACCAGAAGCTTCTCACCGACTGGACCACCCAGACCAACTCGATCGACGCCGCCGTGTTCGCGCCCCAGTGGATGGTGGACTACGCCGCGGCCGGGTTCCTCGAGGACCTGACCGAGCGGATGGCCGACGACCAGGACCTGCAGCAGGACGACATCGCGCCGTTCTTCCGCGACTTCTCGCAGAAGTACGACGGCAAGACCTACATGATGACGTTCGACGGCGACTTCCACATGATCTTCTACCGCACGGACGTGCTGGAGGAGCTCGGCAAGCAGCCGCCGAAGACCTGGGAGGACTATCTGGACATTGCTGAAGCCGCGCACGGCAAGGACCTGAACGGCGATGGCACGCCGGACTTCGGCTCGTGCATCGGCAAGAAGCGCAACGCGCAGGGCTACTGGTTCATCACCTCGGTGGCGAGCCCCTACGTCCAGTCCCAGGGCACCAGCCAGGGCGCGTTCTTCCAGACCGACGAGGACATGACCCCGCTGATCGACAATGCCGGGTTCAAGAAGGCGCTGGAGGTCTACAAGGAGACCTCCAAGTACGGTCCGCCGGACGAGTTGAACCTGGACGTGTCCGACACCCGGGTGATGTTCGTGGCCGGGCGCTGCGCCTTGTCGATGGACTGGGGCGACATCGGCCCGATGTCGGTCGATCCCTCCATGAGCAAGGTGGTGGGCAAGGTAGGCGCCACCATCCTGCCCGGCAGCGACCAGGTGGTCGACCGTGAGACCGGCGAGTTCGTCGCCTGCGACGACCAGACCTGCCCGCATGCGATCGACGGCCTGAACCATGCGCCCTATGCGGCGTTCGGCGGCTGGGGCGGCGGCATCAACACCAACGCCGATCCCAAGGTGAAGGACGCTGCCTATGCGTTCTTTTCCTACCTGACGCAGCCGGAGCAGTCGAACGAGGACGTGAAGAAGGGCCAGACCGGCTTCAATCCGTACCGGATGTCGCAGCTCGACGAGGTCGACGCCTGGGCCGAGATGGGCATGGGCAAGGAGAACGCCGAAAGCTATCTCGGCGCGATCAAGACCAGCCTGAACAGCCCGAACATGATCCTGGACCTGCGCATCCCGCAGAACCAGCGTTACCAGCAGGTCGTGCTCGACACCGCCGTTGCCCGCTACCTCGCCGGCGAGCTGGATGTCGACCAGGCTGTGGAAGCGATCGTGGAAGGCTGGAACGAGGTGAACGAGGAACTCGGCACCGAGGAGCAGCTGGAGTCCTACAAGGCCACCATCGGCGCGCAGTGAACCGGTGGGGCTGGCCGGCGGGAGATCCGCCGGCCAGCCCGCCTCGCCCTCGGCAACAGGATCTTCCAAGGATGGGTGGACAGCGATGGCCATGACGCCTTCGGCCACCGAACGGATGGTGGCAGCTCCGCCGGAGCGCGAGAGCCTTCAGGACTGGATGGACCGGCAGGCAGGCCGGATGTTCATCCTGCCCGCGGTGATCCTGATCCTGGGCTTTTCGATCTTTCCCCTGATCGCCTCGGCCTACCTGGCCCTGTCGCGCTTCAAGCTGGCGCCGGGCGGCTACACGCTGAGCTATATCGGCTTCCTGAACTTCAAGAAGATGTTCACCGGCTCCCAGCAGTTCCATCTGCTGGGCACGTTCGGCACGGTGAGCCTGCTCGGCTGGACGATCATGGGCGCGACCATCGCCCTGTTCGTCTGGTTCTTCGCCCACTACGTCCGCCACCAGCGGGTCACCGTGGTCGGGCTGATCGGGCGGACCATCACCGCTGTCACCGCGATCGCGCTCTCGGTGCTGGTGGCGACCAACCTGACCGACGCGGGCCAGCTCGGTACGATCGGCGTCACCCTGTTCTACGTGGTCTGCGGCGTCGCCCTGCAGTTCGCGATCGGCTTGGGCCTGGCCCTGCTGTGCGCCAAGCCGATCCGTGGCCGCAGCTTCTTCCGGGTGCTGTTCTTCGTGCCGCTGATGGTGACCCCGGTCGGCATCGCCTACACCTTCCGGATGCTGGCCGACACCGCGGTCGGCCCGTTCGCGCCCTTGTGGCACTGGCTGGGCTATGCGCAGACATCCTGGTCGGCGGATGCCTGGAGCGCCCGGTTCGTGGTCCTGATCGGCGACAGCTGGCAGTGGATCCCGTTCATCTTCATTGTGCTCCTGGCCGCGGTGGAGAGCCAGCCGCGCGACGAGGTCGAGGCGGCGCAGCTGGACGGGGCGAGCGGCTGGCAGATCTTCCGCGACATCACCTGGCCGTCGATCGCGCCTGTGGCCGCCACGGTCGTGCTGATTCGCACCATCGAGGCGTTCAAGATCATCGACCTGCCGAACGTGCTCACCAATGGCGGGCCGGGCATCGCCACCGAATCCCTGACGCTGCACGCCTTCATCGAGTGGCGGGCGCTCAACCTCGGCGGCTCGGCCGCGGTCGCCTACGTGCTCCTGTTCCTCGCGACCATCACCTGCGTCTCGTTCTTCAACTTCGTGGTGAAGCCCATGCGGGGGGCCAGGACATGAGCATCCTGAAGCGGCTGACCGAGCCGAAGTCCTTGGAAACGATGTCGCCACTGGGCGCTGTGCTGGTCTATGGCGGGCTGATCGTCTGGAGCCTGGTGGTCCTGTTCCCGCTCTACTGGATCGTGATCACCTCGCTGAAGCTGCCGATCCACGTCTCGGCTGGGCCGGTCTACCTGCCGTTCATCGACTTCCTGCCCTCGCTGCACGCCTGGGAGTACATCTTCGTCGATCTCGGCAACGACACGCTGCGCCCCTACATGAACTCGATCGTGGTGGCGTTCGTCTCCACCGCGCTGGCGATGCTGATCGGCTCCATGGCGGCCTATGCGCTCTCCCGCCTGGAGTTCGCGCCGAAGTTCGGCTCGATCCTGCTGTTCATCCTGCTGGGCGCCCTGATGATCGTCGCGGTGGCGGGCTTCGGCGTGCCCTGGTGGATCGCGGCGGTGGTGGCCCTGGCGCTGTTCCTGCTGCTGGCGCGCGCCGCCGGGCGGACCATGCGCGCCTCGCTCGGCAACGGCGACATCCTGTTCTGGATCATTTCGCAGCGCATCCTGCCGCCGGTGGTGGCCGCGCTGCCGATCTACGTGATGTTCCAGACGATCGGCCTGCTCGACACCCGCACCGCCCTGATCGCCACATACACCACGGTCAACCTGCCGATCGTGGTCTGGCTGATGTACGACTTCTTCGTCACCATCCCCAAGGACCTGGAGGAAAGCGCGTCGCTGGACGGCGCCTCGCGCTTCGCGATCTTTTTCGGGATCGTCCTGCCCCTGGCCAGGCCCGGCCTGGTGGCGACCAGCCTGCTCGTGCTGATCCTGGCCTGGAACGAGTACCTGCTGGCCCTGTTCCTTTCCAGCGCCAACGCCCAGACCATGCCGGTGCTGGTCGCCGCCCAGAACGCCACCCGCGGCCCGCAATGGTGGTACATGAGCGTGCTGATCCTGCTCATGATCCTGCCGGTGATCTTCCTCACCCTTCTCCTGCAGCGATTCATCGCCAAGGGCATGCTGCTCGGCGCGGTGAAGGGCTGATGCGCATGAGCGAGTCTCGCCGATGACGATCATCCTCGACCGGGCGTCCAAGTCGTTCGGCAACATCGAAGTCCTCAAGGCGCTCTCGCTGGAGGTGAAGCCGGCCGAGTTCCTGGTGCTGCTGGGTGCGTCCGGCTCGGGCAAGACCACCGCTTTGCGCATGATCGCGGGGCTGGAGAGCGTGACGTCCGGGCGGATCCTGATCGGCGAGCGGGACGTCACCAACGTCCTGCCCAAGAACCGCGACGTGGCGATGGTCTTCCAGTCCTACGCGCTCTATCCGCACAAGACGGTGTTCGACAACATCGCCTACCCGCTGATGGTGCGCAAAAGGCCCAAGGCGGAGATCGAGACCGCGGTGCGCGACGTGGCTCAGCAGGTGCAACTCGACCACCTGCTCGACCGGTTCCCGCGCCAGCTCTCCGGCGGCCAGCGCCAGCGCGTGGCGCTGGCCCGGGCCATCGTCCGGCGGCCCTCCGCCTTCCTGATGGACGAGCCGCTCTCCAACCTGGACGCCAAGCTGCGCGGGCACATGCGCGCCGAGCTCAAGCACATGCAGCACGAACTGGGCATCACCACGATCTACGTCACCCACGACCAGATCGAGGCGATGACCCTGGCGCACCGGGTGGCGATCCTGGAGAAGGGCGTGCTGCAGCAGCTCGACACGCCGGCTAACATCTACAACCACCCGGCCAACCTGTTCGTGGCGGGCTTCATCGGCTCGCCGCCCATGAACGTGCTGGAAGGATCGCTCAAGGACGGCCGCTTCGACTGCAATGCCGGCAGCTTCGGCACGATGAGCCGGCGCAGCAACCAGGCGGTGGTCGCCGGGATCCGTCCGGAGGATGGCCGGCTGACCGGGCCCGGGCAGGGGCAGCTTGCCGGCGAGATCTATGCGAGCGAGTTGATCGGCGACCACACCCTGGTCACCTGCCGCTGCGGCGACGCGACGGTGACGGTCAAGGCCGACAAGGACTTCGCCGGCACGATCGGGCAGAAGGTCGGGATCGGCTTCGAGGAGCGGGCGGTGCACCTGTTCGACCAGACCAGCGGTGAGCGGATCCAGTGAGCAAGTACGACGTCGTCTCGATCGGCGAGCTGCTGATCGACCTGGTGCCGCTCCCCTCCAGGGACGGCAGCATGCAGTTCGTGGCCAAGCCCGGTGGGGCGCCCGGCAACGTGGCGGTCGGGGTGGCGCGGCTGGGCGGCCGGGCGGCGATGCTGACCAAGGTCGGCGAGGAGGCGTTCGGCCGGATGCTGGTCGACACGCTGCGCGACAACGGCGTGGCGACCGAGGCGGTCCGCTCCACGGCGACCAGGCGGACCGGGCTCGCGGTGGTGACCCTCAACGCCGAGGGCGACCGGGACTTCTTCTTTTACCGCGACGGCTGCGCTGATTCCGACCTGTCGCCCGACGACCTGGCTCTGGACGTGCTGCGTGGTACCCGGGTGTTCCATACCGGCAGCCTGTTCCTGGCCCAGCCCACTTCCGCCGCCGCCCAGCGCCGCGCGGTAGAGATCGCCCAGGCCGCCAACATCCTGGTTTCGGCCGACCCGAACCTGCGGGTCCATCTGTGGGGCGACCGGGACGCGATGCTGGATGCGGCGCGCGAGGTGGTCCGGGCCGCCAACATCGTCAAGATCAGCGACGAGGAGCTGGTCATGCTGACCGGCATCGACGATCCGGGTCAGGCGGTCCGCTCCCTCTGGCATGACGGCCTGAACGTGGTCGCGGTCACCCGGGGACCGGCCGGGGCAGAGGTCTTCACGCGCGACGACCGCGCCGCGGTGAGCGGCTTCAAGGTGGAGACCGTCGACACGATCGGCTGCGGCGACGCGTTCATGGCGATGATGCTGACCGAACTGGCCAGGCGCGACTTCGTCCTTGAGGGCACCCCGGCCCTCGAGACGCTGGCGCGCCGCTGCTGCGCCGCCGGGGCGCTGACGGCGACCCGGACCGGCGGCATGGAGAGCCTGCCGGACCTGGCCGCCATCGACCGCTTCCTGGCCGGGCAGCCCTAGCCGGCGCGGCCAGCGCGCAGGGTCTCCGCCATGTCGCGGATGCCCTGCTCCAGCGAGATGGCGGGCGTGTAACGCAGGTCGCGGCGGGCCGCGGAGATGTCGAAGCGCTGCTGCTGGTCGTCGCCCAGGTCCGGACCCGGCCCGAGCACGATGTCGGCCTCCGGCAGGATCTGGCGCACCACATTGGCCGCTTCGGTCATGGTGCGGCAGTCGTCGCCGGTGACGTTGTAGGCCCGCTGGGTGAGGTTGGATGCATCCAGCGCGCAGACCAGCGCGGTGGCGGCATCCTCGGCGTGGATGTACTGCCGCAGCGCATCGGCCCCGCTCGTGGTGCGGGTCGGGCGGCCGGCCAAGGCATCCGCCACCATCTGGCGCAGGATGCAGAACGTGGTCCGGTTCGGCCCATAGACCCAGGACAGACGCAGGGAGACGGTATCCAGCCCGTGCTCCACCGCATAGGCGGTGGTGATCTTCTCCGCCGCCAGCTTGGTGGCGCCATAGACGGTCGAAGGCTGCTGCGGCACGTCCTCGATCACCGGACCGGGCCCGGTATCGCCATAGGTGCTCACCGACGAGCAGTTCACCAGCCGGCGCAGCCGATGGATCCGGGCCACCTCCAGGACATTGGCCGTGCCCACCACGTTGACCTGCACCAGGTCGTACGGATTGTCCCGGGCCACCATCGGGCCGGAATGGGCGCCGCAATGGATGATCGCGTCCAGCGTCGTGGCAGCGGCGATCGCGTGCAGGCGATGGCTGTCGCGCAGGTCGCATTCCATCACGACCGTCTCGTCGCTGCCCGACGCCATCCGGTCGATGCCAACCACCCGGTCGCCTCGCGCCCGCAACTGGGCGGCGACGGCGCGTCCGATCAGGCCTGCCGCCCCGGTGACGAGAATCGTGTTCATGCCATGCTGTCCTTCTTGTTCAGCCGATGCATCACGGTGTGGCGGGCCCAGAGTGATCGCCCAAGGCTCATCCGGGATCCTCCAGGATCATGCGGATCCGGCTGGCTAGGGTCGCCAGCGGGAAGGGCTTGGTGATCATCGCCATGCCCGGCTCCAGGAAGCCGCGGGCGAGGGCGGTGCTCTCGGCATAGCCGGTCATGAACAGCACCTTCAGGTCCGGGCGGACCGCTCGGCCGCCATCGGCCACCTGGCGGCCGTTCAGCCCGGGCAGCCCCACATCGGTGATCAGCAGGGCGATCCGGCGCGAGGACTGAAGCATCTGCAGCCCGGTCACCCCGTCCTCGGCTTCCAGCACGGAATGTCCGGCCTCCTTGAGGACCTCGACGACGAGGCCACGGACGATCGCGTCGTCCTCGACCACCAGGACCGACATTGGCTGCGTGCCGGCCGGTTCGTCCGTCGCCTTTTCGGCGGCCGCCTGCTCGGCGTCTTCAGAGAGATGGCGCGGCAGATAGAGCTTCACGGTCGTGCCGATGCCGACCTCCGAATAGATCTTGGCATGGCCCTCGGACTGCCGCGCGAAGCCGTAGATCATCGAGAGGCCCAGCCCAGTCCCCATGCCGATCGGCTTGGTGGTGAAGAACGGCTCGAAGGCGCGCTCGATCACTTCCGGCGCCATGCCGGAGCCGGTGTCGGTGACGGCGATGCAGACATACTGGCCAGGGGTCATCTCGCCGGCCCGGCTGGTGTAGGCGCTGTCGAGATGGGCGTTGTACGTCTCGATGGTCAACTGGCCGCCTTCCGGCATCGCATCGCGGGCGTTGATCACCAGGTTCAGGATGGCGTTTTCCAGCTGGTTGGGATCGCAGCGCGTCTGCCAGAGGGCACCGCCCAGAGCGAACACCAGCCGGATATCCTTCCCGATGGTGCGCCGGAGAAGCTCTTCCATGGAGGCGACCAGCGGGTTCGCCTGGACCGGCTTCGGGTCGAGCGGCTGGCGGCGCGAGAAGGCCAGCAGGCGGTGGGTCAGGGCGGCGGCGCGCTCGGCCGATCCCATCGCACCGGCGACAAACCGGTCCACCTCGGCGACGCGGCCCTGGGCGATCCTGCGCCGCACCAGATCGAGCGAGCCGACGATGCCCTGGAGCAGGTTGTTGAAGTCATGGGCGATGCCGCCCGTGAGCTGGCCGACCGCCTCCATCTTCTGGCTCTGGCGAAGCGCCTCGTGGGCGGCGGTCAGCTCCGCGGTTCGTTCGGCGACCCGCTCCTCCAGGGTCTCGGCGAGCCTGGCCATGGTCTCGGTGGCGACCTTCTGGCTCTCGATGTCGCTGTTGCTGCCGACCCATCGCTGGATCTCGCCCTTCTCGTCCCTGATGGGAACAGCCCGCACGACATGCCAACGATAGGTGCCGTCATGCCGGCGCAGGCGGAACTCGGTGTGGTACGGCGACCCCGAGGCCAGGGCCTCGCCCCACCGTTCCTGCGTCGGTTGCCGATCGTCCGGATGGACGAGGCTGATCCATCTGTCACCGGCCAGTTCCTCGGCATCCGCTCCGGCATAGGCCAAAATCCGGTCATTGAACCACCGCAACCGGCCATCCGGCATGGCGATCCAGACATGGGCCGGCAGGGATTGCGCCAGCGAGCGGAACCGTCCCTCGCTTTCCGCCAGCGCCGCCTCGGCGCTCTTGCGGTCGGTGATGTCGAGAAACAGGACGGCGAACCGGTCACCGCCGGCCGGCCGGGCGCGGGCCTCGAACCAGCGGCCTCCCAGAATCTCCACCGGGACCTCGAAGTGCATCGGTCGCCCGGTGTCGACGACCCGGGCATAGTTCGCGATCAGGCTGTCCTCGATCGTCGGGATGACCTCCCGGACCCGGCGGCCGTTGGTATCGTTCCAGACGAGCCCGGTATGCTGCTCGAAGGCCCGATTGGCTTCCAGGAAGCGGAAGTCGATGGCCTTGCCGTCCGCGTCGCGCACCAGTTCGGCGACGAAGAAGCCTTCCTGCATCTCCTCGAACAGGCCCCGCCAGCGCGCCTCGCTCTGGCGGACCGCCTCTTCGGCATGCTTGCGGTCGGTGATGTCGATGGCGACGCCGAGGAAGCGCCGTGGCCCGCCGTCCGCGACCGGGATGACCTCGCCCCGTCGGGAGATCCAGCGCTGGGCGCCGTCGGAGGCGCGGCGAATCCGGTACTCGGTGTATTCCAGCGGGTTCGGCAGGTGGAACCGGGCCGGCCCCGTCCGCGGCCGGTCCTCCGCCTCGATCATGCCGATCAGCATCGCATCGGTGACCGGCTGATCGGCCGGAATGTCCCAGATCCGCCGGAACTCGTCCGAGACGTCCAGCTTGCCGCTCTCCGGATACCATTCGAAGGTGCCGACCCCGCCGGCCCGCTGCGCCACGCGCAGGCGCTGCTCGGCATCGACCCGCTCGGTGGTCTCCATCACCGTCGCGAGCGCTGCCTCCGGCACGGCGTCATCGTCGAGCAGCGGGCTCCAGTGCAGGTCGAACCAGATATCGTTGCAGACACCGCCCTTGGAGACGACGACATGCTGGTCGACATAGCTGACCGCCTGGCCCGAGAGGACCGTGCGGATGACATCGCCATCGGGAGAGGCCGCCAGTTCCGGCCAGCTTTCCCGGATCCTGGAGCCGAGCAGGGCCGGGTGACGGCTTCCCGCGATCGTCCTGTAGCTGTCGTTGTAGATCGCCGTGCTGTCGTCGTGCCAGAACACGACCATGGGCAGCCGCGCCCGCAGGATGAGGCTGACCACGGCACGGACCCGTGCCGGCCAGAGGCTGAGCGGTCCCAGCGACGTTGTCGACCAGTCGAAGGCCTGGATGATTCCAGCCATCTCCCCGCCACCGCTCAGGAAGCCATACCGCGCCGGATCAGGAATCGACATCGACAGCTCGCTGATTGCAGGGACGGCTGGCGGTGACCTGCCGCGCAGGCAGCCCGGACCTCGCGGTTGCCCACGGGGAGGAGAGAGGGGCGGCTGTTCCGAAGATCAATCGACGGGGTCTTTGGCCGCGTCGGCCAGCCGGGTTTCCCGGGCCGCGTTCAGGAGCTTCGACAGCTTTTCCGCCAGATCGCGCTGCTGGTAGGGCTTGCCCAGGCGCGGGAGGTCGATGCCCACTCCGGCCGGAAGGTCGGCATAGCCGGTGGTCAGGAGGATCGGGATGTCGGGCCGCAGCTCCCGCGCCTTCATGGCGAGTTCCGCTCCCGTCATCCCGGGCATCGCATGATCGGTGACGATCGCGTCGACATGGGTGCCGCCCTCCAGGATCTCGAGCGCCTGCTTGCCGGACTGGGCATCGATGACGGTATGACCCAGGTCCTCCAGCATATCGACCGTGCTCATGGCGATCAGCGCATCGTCGTCGACCACGAGAATGGTGGAACTGGGGGCTGCGGTGACTTCCTGATCAGACGTTACGCCGCGTTTCACTTCCACCTCCGAGACGGGCAGCCAGAGTTCGGCGGTGGTGCCCTCGCCGATCCGGCTGACGATATTGAGTGTTCCGCCGAGTTGCACGGCAAGACCGTGGACCATGGACAGGCCCAGGCCGGTACCCTTGCCGAATTCCTTGGTCGAGAAGAACGGCTCGATGGCGCGCTCCAGGGTGCGCGCATCCATTCCGGCCCCGTTGTCCCGGACAGCAAGGCGAAGATACTGTCCCGGTGTCAGCGCCAGACCTATCGGCGGCGGCCTCTGGTCCAGTTCGATCGTCAGGCGCCCGCCATCCGGCATCGCGTCGCGCGCGTTGACGGTCAGGTTGAGGATCGCGAGCTCCAGCTGGTTCGAATCGACGATCGCCGGAGGCATGGCGTCGGCCAGCCGGAGATCAATCGAGATCAAAGGGCCAAGCGAGCGCTCGATCAGGGCATGCATGCCCTCCACCAGGAGACGAAGATCCACGGGTTCGGGCGCCAGGTCCTGGCGACGGGCAAACGCGAGCAGACGCTGGGTCAGCGCCGCCCCGCGCTGCGCACCCTGGAGCGCACCGTCCAGGTAGCGCTGGAGATGGGGCGAATCGGGGATCTTCTGGCGCAGGAGATCGATGTTGCCGATCACCGCCATCAGCAGGTTGTTGAAGTCATGGGCGACGCCGCCGGTAAGCTGGCCGATGGTCTCCATCTTCTGGGCCTGGCGCAGCGCCGCCTCCTTCTGCCGGAGTTCGGCGGTGCGCTCCTGGACCTGCTGTTCCAGCGTCTCGCTGAACCGCAGCAGTTCGGCTTGCGCCGTCTTCTGGGCGGTGATGTCGCTGGACACTCCGATCAGGCGGCGGGACCGGCCATCTTCAATGATCCGCGCGCGGATCTCGATCCAGTGCAGGCTCCCGTCCGGCCAGACGACCCGATACTCGATGAGGTAGTCGTCGCCGCTGGTGATGCTGTGCCGGACGGCCGCCTTCATGCGCGCCCGGTCAGCAGGATGGACGCTCTCGAGCAGTTCCTCGTAACTGAACGGGTCGTCCGGGGAGCGGCCGAAATTCATCCGGCAGTGCTCCGACGTGGTGAGCACCCCGGTCGCCAGGTCGTATTCCCAGGTTCCCAGGTGCCCGGCCTTCAGCGCCATGCTAAGGCGCTCCTCGCTTTCGCGGATCGCCTCCAGCTGGGTCCGGGCTTCGTACTGGCGCCGACGCCCGCGCAACGCATTCTGGACCACGCCGATCAGGGTGGTCGGATGGAAAGGACGTTCCAGGAAGATGACGTTGCCCAGCACGCTGGACAGGCGCGCCGCAACCGGGTTCTGTTCCGTGTCGGAGCCTCGTTCGGTCAGCAGCACGAACGGAAAATCAGACCAGGACGGCTGCTGCTCGATCCACTGCGCCACCATTCTCAGGTTCGAGGTCCGGAACGCTTCTTCCGTGACGATCGCAAGGCCAGCCCCCTCGGCCAGCCCGTGACAAAGGGCTTCCATGTCACAGCAGATCGTCGACCCAATTCCCGCTTCCCGCAGCAATGCCGCCGCGACGGAGGCGTCGCGCCCGGTGGGCGTGAAGACGAGAGCGCGTTCCGAGATCGTCACGCCCGGGCCGTTCCCAGAAGAGGATTTGCCTCTCCGGCATAGGTCGGCGCTCCAGTCAGGACCCCCTGGAAGCTGTGGAGCGGCTCGCCGATCAGGAGGCCCTGATGGGTGATCTTGAATTCGCGGATCGTGTCCTCGTGAAGGCCAGCCCGCTTCTTGATCACCGACATCGCACGCCGGACCCGGCCGTGCGCTTCGAAATAGCGAAGCAGGATCACTGTGTCCGCAAGATAGGTGATGTCGATCGGCGCCTGACCGTCGCCGACCAGCCCGTGCTGCGCCACCGTCAGGAAGGTGCTGGCCCCCTGCCGGTTCAGGTACTGCAGCAATTCGTGCAGATGGAGGATGACGGCATGCTCGTCGGGCATCGCCGCCTGGAAACCGTTCAGGCTGTCGACCACCACGGTCTTGACCTGATGGCTGCTGACCTGCTCGCGTACCCGATGGGCGAACTCGCCGGGCGACATCTCGGCGGCATCGACCTGCTCGATGAACAGGCGGCCCTCGCTGCTCAACTGCTCCAGGTCGATGTTCAACTTCTTGGCGCGGTCGAACAGCATCCCCAGTTCTTCGTCGAAGATGAACAGGGCCGCCTTCTCGCCGCGCTGGACCGCCGCGTGGGCGAAGTGCAGGGTGAC
Organism: Geminicoccus roseus DSM 18922; assembly: GCF_000427665.1. NCBI lineage: Bacteria > Pseudomonadati > Pseudomonadota > Alphaproteobacteria > Geminicoccales > Geminicoccaceae > Geminicoccus > Geminicoccus roseus. Next base: position 216,249 of record NZ_KE386572.1, on the reverse strand, counting down.
GATCGACTTGCCGGTGCCGGCCGGACCGAGCACCAGCGTGCTAGACCCGCTCTCGATCCCGCCGCCGAGCAGTTGATCCAGTTCCGGGATGCAACTCGTGCTTGTCTGGCGGGCGATCGGACTGCGGTGCTCCGCCGCGACCAGACGTGGAAAGACCTCGACGCCGCCGGTCCGGATCGTCATGTCGTGGAACCCGCCACGGAACGCCTGGCCACGGTATTTGAGGACGCGCATTCGCCGGCGCTGCGCGCCATAATTGGGGGCCAGTTCCTCCAGGCGGACGACGCCGTGCACGACGCTGTGGACGGTGCGGTCGGCCGCTTCGGAGGTCAGGTCGTCGAGCATCAGCACGGTGGCGCCATGCCGGGCAAAATAATGCTTCAGCGCCAGGATCTGCCGGCGGTAGCGCAGGGAGCTCTGGGCCAGGAGGCGGATCTCGGACAGGCTGTCCAGCACGATCCGGCTCGGCTTCTCCCGCTCCACCGCATCGAAGATCATCCGGGTGGTCTCGCCCAGCTCGAGATCCGCCGAATAGAGCAGGCTCTGCTGCTGGTTGGCGTCGAGCAGGCTTTCTGGCGGCACCAGCTCGAACACCCTGATGTTCTCGTTCAGCTCCCAGCCATGCGATGCCGCGCCGGACCGGAGTTCTTGCTCCGTCTCGGAGAGAGTGATGTAGAGGCACCTTTCTCCCAGTGCCGCGCCTTCCAGCAGGTAATCCAGGGCAATGGTGGTCTTGCCTGTGCCCGGATTGCCTTCCAGCAGATAGACGTGCCCGCGCGCCAGCCCTCCGACGAGAATGTCGTCCAGCCCGGCGATGCCGGTCTTCGCCTTGGGCGTGGCGCGATCAACGGTCATCACGATAGCCTTTTCTCGTCCCAGGATCGGGCGGCAGGATCAGTGCCGGGCCATACTGACTTTTGCGCAAGGCGACGAGCACCATATCCAGTCCAACAGTCCGTCTTGGCTAAATATGGTGCAGTTCCGCCTCCAGGGCGATGGCTGGCACCATCGCCCGGTGATGCGGCGCAAGCCTCACCCGGCCAGGGAGCGGACCTCATCCGGCGTCAGGCGGATGCCGGCAGCCGCGACATTCTCCTCCAGATGGTGCCGCGAGGTGGTGCCAGGAATCGGCAGGATCATCGGGCTGCGGGCGAGCAGCCAGGCCAGCGCCAGCTGCGCGGGCGTGCAGTTCTTCATGCTGGCAGCCCCCGCGAGACGCCCGCTGCTCGATGCCAGGGGTGCGCCCGGGCGCGAGGCGTCGGCGCCGAGCGGTCCGTACGGGAAGAACACGATCCCGGCTTCCGTGCAGGCATCGACGATCGGGTCGTTGGTGAGGTCCGCCAGGCTGTAGCGGTTCTGCACCGAGGCGATCGGCCCGGCTGTCCTGGCGCGGTGGAACTCGTCGAGCGTGACGTTGGAAATGCCGACATGGCGGACCTTGCCCTCGCGGACCAGGTCATGCATCGCCCCGACCGACTCCTCGATCGGCGTGTCCTGGTCGACCCAGTGCAACTGCAGCAGATCGACATGATCGCGCCGGAGTTGCAGGAGGCTGGCTTCCAGGATGGTCCGGATCGCCTTCGGCCGCCCGTCGCGATAGTTGATTCCAGGACCGACCTTGGCGATCCCGCACTTCGTGGTGATGACCAGATTGTCCGGGTAGGGATGCAGAGCCTTGGCGACCAGCGCCTCGTTGAAGCCCGGGCCGTAGGCGTGCGCGGTATCGATCAGGGTCACCCCGAGTTCGACCACCCGGCGCAGGACGTCGACCCCATGTTCCTGGTCGGGATAAGGACCCCAGTTGCCTGGCTGCCCGGTCAGCCGCATCGCTCCGTAGCCCAGCCGGGCTACCTCGAGTTCTCCGCCGATCCTGATCGTGCCTGCAGCATTCGCGTTGACCGTCATCTGCTCTCTCATTCTAGGCTTGGATGCCGTGTTCGACAGCGACGTCCTGCCACCGCCATGGAACCGGGTCACCTGCCAACGGGCCGCCAATGAGAGGGTTTCTCAGAAAGCAGAACCGAATCTTTTTGTACGGCAAACATCTTCAGACGTGCATTTTGTCACAGACCGAACAGCGGCAGCCCGGTTAAACGTGTAGCTACGGAGCACCGATCATATATCCCGGTGATCCAGTCATGATGGCCCACAGGCCAGTTGATAATGATCTGGGTGCGGATGCTATCAGGCCCCGGCCGGATCGACGCGGACGCTTCTTTGCGGAAGGCGCGCCGAGCCGGTCGGGGTACTATAACTCACCCGATTTCGGTCTCGACTTCAGCTCGAGAGTTGCGTGGGCGGTGCAGGGAGATTGATCGCCCGCAGCCTTCCGGCCACGGCCTGCCTGCATAGATCTCCTGAAGTGCGTCAAGGCGGGCGCGAACCGCGCTGTCCCAGGGTGCTGACCGGGGCCCCAGGGAATCGATGTTGACGAGCAACATCTCGGCCGTGGCGAGGACGCGCTGGTTGTCGGCGCGCTGCATGGTGTGGAACAGCCGCAGGCGCTTGGCATCCAGCTCGATCGGCCGGCAACCGACCGTCACCTCCACGCCCACCCCCACTTCCTCCAGATAGCGGATGTGGGATTCCAGGGTGTAGACGGTCATGTCATGGGCCCGCCGCCAAGTGTCGTCCATGCCGATCAGATCGATCAGGCGGTCGGTCGCGTGACTGAAGACCAGGACGTAGTACGCCTCGTTCAGATGCCCGTTGTAATCGAGCCATTCCGGAAGGATGACGGCACGGTGAATGGGCTCCAGCTGATCCTGCCGCACGTCGTCACTCTCCCCTGCCGGCCTCGCCACGCGGCATTTATGCAATAGGAAGCTGCCGCCGTCTGCCGCCGCTGTTGAACTCGCGGTTGTTTTGGAGTGACCTCATGCGGAGGCGCCGGCACGACTGGGCGGCACCGGATCCGAGATCGCATCATGCGTCTTCCGACCACTTTTCTGTTGCTGGCGGTCCTGCTCGTCATGCCGGCTTGGCTTGGCCCGGCGTGGTCGCAGGACGACATGGCGGGAGCGGTCGAGGCGACCGGCCTCGACGTGTCGTCGGAGAGGGCCCTGCCGGAAGCCTGCGTCACGTTCGACCGCCCGCTGGCCCGACCTTCCGATGTCCTGCTGCGCTCCTTCGTCGAGGTCGCTCCGAAGGGCGATCACGCCCTGTCGGTCCGCAACGACCGCCTGTGCGTCTCCGGCCTGGAGCATGGCGCGACCTACCGCATCCTGGTGCGCGCCGGCCTTGCCGCGCAGGACGGCTCTACCCTGGCAGGCTCCGCCTCCTTCGAGGCTGCCGTCCCGGACCGGGCTCCGGCCGTGAGCTTCCGGGGCCAGGGCGACGTGCTGCCGCTGTCCGGCGACCCGGTCCTGCCGGTGACCAGCGTCAATGTCGACGAGATCCGTCTCGAGCTGTTCCAGGTCACCGACCGCAGCCTGGTCGAGCGGATCGCCCAGAACGCGATCGGCTGGCAGCAGAGCGGCTGGGACATCCGGCAACTCCAGGACCAGACCGGGCGGCGCCTGTTCGCCGGCAAGGTCCGGGTCGAGGCGGAACGCAATCGCGAGGTCACCACCGCCGTGCCGCTCGCCGGGCTGCTCGGCCCGCGCGAGCCCGGCATCTATGTCGCAGTCGCTCGCCCCGCCGACGATGCCCAGCCGCCATGGCAGAGCCTGCCGACCCGCTGGTTCGCCCTGACCGATACCGGCCTGTTCACCTGGCAGGGCGAGGACGGCCTCCTGGTCCATGCGGCCAGCCTGACCGATGGCCGGCCGCTTGCCGGGCGGGAGCTCGTGCTGATGGCCCGGGCCAACCGGCAGATCGCGACGGTGGTGACCGGGCCGGACGGCTTCGCGCAGATCCCGGCGGGAGAATTGCGGGGCGAGGGCGGCGATGCGCCCCAGGCTCTGTTCGCCTATGGGCCTGCCGGGGACTTCATCTGGCTGGACCTGGAACGCTCCGGCCTCGACCTGGCCGACCGGGGCGTCGACGGGCGGACGCCCCCCGGGGCGTTGGATGCCTTCCTGTGGACGGAGCGGGGCGTCTATCGCCCGGGCGAGACCGTCCATCTCGGTCTCCTGTTGCGCGACCGCCAGGCCGAGGCGGTGGCGGATCAGCCCCTGGTGCTGGTGGTGTCCCGGCCGGACCAGGTTGAAGTCGATCGGAAGCAGGTGACGCCGGCCGCGGCCGGCGGCGCGTTGGTCGAGTTGGAACTGGCGGCGAGCGCCTATCCCGGCACCTGGACGGTGACGGCGCATGTGGGGGATGGCACCGCGCCGATCGGCCGGGTGAGCTTCGCGGTGGACGACATCGTGCCGCCGCGCCTCGAGGTGAAGCTGGACGGGCCTGACCGCCTGGCACCGGGTGCCCGGGCGACGGTGCGGGTGCAGGCCGACTATCTGTTCGGAGCGCCCGCGGGCGACCTGCCCGTGGAGGCCGAACTGCTCGTGCGCCCGGCCGAGCAGCCATTTTCTGCCTGGAAAGGCTGGCGATTCGGCCCGGAGGAGTTGCCGTTCCTGCCAACCCGCCGGGTGCTGCCGCCCGGACGGACCGATGCGACCGGCGGGGCGGCGTTCGACATCACGGTGGAGGAACCGGGAGCCGGCCAGCCGCTCCAGGCGGTGCTGAGCGCCAGGGTCAGCGATGTCGACGGCCGCCCGGTCGGCAGCGAGCACGTCCTGGCGATCGCAGAGGCGGCCGGGCATGTCGCCATCCTGCCGGAGTTTTCCGGCGGACTGCCCGAGAACGGGATCGCCCGGTTCCGGTTCGGGGCCCTGGACGACCAGGGCCGCGCCCGCAGCAACGTCGCCCTGGACTGGCAGCTGTTCGCGGAGGAGGTCGACTATCTCTGGGTGCAGCAGGGGGGCGCCTGGAATGTCGAGACGGTGGTGACCGACCGGCCGATGGACTCCGGCAGCCTGCGCAGCGGCGCCGACGGCACGGTCGGCTGGACGCACCCGGTCGCCAGCGGCCGCTTCCGGGTCGAACTGGCGGAGCCCGGCACCGGCAACCTCGCGAGCGTGCGCTTCACGGCCGGCTGGTGGTCCGCGACCGACGAGGAGGAGCGGCCGGACCAGGTGGAGATCAGCCAGGCCGGGAGCGATGGGCCAAGCGGTGACCTCAGCCTGTTCGTGCGCCCGCCCTATCGCGCGCGGGTAATCGTGATGCTGGCCGACAGCCGGATCAGGACCCGGGTGGAGGCGGAGCTTGGACCGGAAGGTGGTCTGGTGCGGCTTCCGGCCACGGCGATCGAGCCCGGCGGCCTGTATGTCCTGGCCACGGCGCTGGCAGCGCCGGGTGCCGCGCATCCGCGCCTGCCGGCCCGCGCAGTCGGCGTGCTGCACCTGCCCGGGCCCAAGGCGGAGCGGACCCTGGAGGTGGCGCTGGACGTCCCGGCAACCAGCCGTCCAGGGTCGGACCTGCCGGTCGCGGTGACCGTCCAGGGGCTTGCCGAGGGGGAGAAGGCCTATGTGGCGCTGGCGGCCGTCGACGACGCCGTGCTGCAGATCACCGGGCAGCAGCCTCCCGATCCGGTCGGCTACTTCCTGGGCCAGCGCAGGCTCGGCCTGGAACTGCGCGACGTCTATGGCCGGCTGATCGATCCGGAAGGTGCCCGCGGCCGGATCGTGACGGGTGGCGATGCCCGCATGGCGCTCCAGTTCACCGGCAACCAGGTGCGCAGCTACGAGATCGTCAGCCTGGCGCAGGGTCCGGTGGAGATCGGGGAGGGTGGTCAGCGGACCGTTCGCTTCGATCTTCCCGACTTCGACGGCCGGCTCGACGTCACGGCCGTGGTCTGGAGCCGGGATCGCCTTGGCCGGGCGCAGGCCAAGGCGGTGGTGCGCGGACCGGTGGTGGCCGAACTGACCCGACCCCGCTTCCTCGGCACCGGCGACGAGGCGACCCTGCTGCTCGATGTCCATCTGGGCGAGGGCCCGGCAGGCCAATGGGCCGTGGACCTGACCAGCGAGGGGCCGCTGACGCTGAGCCCGAGCCAGCCGGCGCCGCTGCAGGTCAGGCCGGGCGCGAGCGTCCGGCGGACCGTCCATGCCAAGGCTGGCGACCTGCCGGGAACGGCGCGGATGCGGATGACGTTGACCGGCCCGGACGGGGCCGTGGTGGAGCGCCGCTTCGCCATCGAGGTGCGCAGCCCAAGGCCCCATCAGGCCGAGCGGACCATCGGCGACCTGACGCCCGGCCAGGAACTGGTGATCGACGCCGCGCTGGGCGGCCAGTTCCAGCCGGGGACGGCCGAGGTCGCGGTGACGCTCGGCCCCTTGCCGGAGCTTGGCTTGGCCCGGCTGGTCGACAGCCTGATGGCCTATCCCTATGGCTGCGTCGAGCAGACAGTCAGCAAGGCAGGGCCGCTGCTGGCGGCGCGCCGGCTCCGCCCGGCGCTGGGGCTGGGGCCGGAGCCGGCGGAGGCCTCGGTCGGGCTGCAGGATGCGGTGCGCCGCCTGGTGGACCTGCAGAGTGCGGGCGGGGCGTTCGGCCTGTGGTCGCCGACTTCGCCGGTCGAGACCTGGCTGTCCGCCTATGTGGGCGATTTCCTGCTGCGCGCCCAGGAGCAGCATGTCCACGTGCCGGTCCGGCCCCTGGACAAGCTTGCCGGGCAGCTGGCGATCGCGTTCTCCAGCGACGACACCACGCCGGCCGGGCTGCAGGGCAGGGCCTATGCCGCCTATGTGCTGGCCCGAATGGGCCGGCTCGACGTCGCGACCCTGCGCTGGTTCGAGGGGCGTTATCTGGCGGCGCTCCCCAGCGATCTGGCGCGCGCGCAGGTGGCGGCGGCCCTGGCACTCTCAGGCGACCGGCCCAGTGCCGAGCGGGCCGTCGCGGCGCTCAACGGCACGCGGGTGGCCGACGAGCCGCTCGCCGACTATGGCAGCGACCTGCGCGATGCCGCCGGCAGTCTCGCCCTGCTGGTGGAGAACGACCTGATCGGCACGGAGGAGCGCGACCGGCGCCTCGTCGAGATCGCGGCCGCCTATGGTGATCCCGGCAACCTGGATACCCAGAGCCAGGCGTGGCTGCTGCGTGCAGGGACAAGCCTGCTTCCACACGGCGGGGTGCCCGTCCAGATCGAGCTGGACGGCGTACGGCGTCCACCGGACGGGAGACCGCTCCAGCTGGCGCGGCCGCTTTCGCCCGACATGACGCCGATCCGTCTCGGCAACGCCGGAAGCGAGACCCTCTACCGGACAATCATCGCCTCCGGTCTGCCGCTGGAGGCGCAGCCACCAGCCCAGGAAGGCTTCTTCCTGAAGCGCACCGTCCTGCGGATGGACGGCCAAGTGGTGTCCGGGCAGCCGGAGCGGCCGGGGACCACCAAGACGACGCTCCGGCAGGGGGAGCGGGTGGTGATCCTGCTGGAGGGCCGGGTCCGTCAACCGGGGGAGCGCGACATCCTGCTCGTGGACCTCCTGCCGGCCGGCCTGGAGATCGAGCCGGTGCAGCTGGACGGCGGAGCCCAGCGGCAGGGGGAACTCGCCTGGCTGGGCGACCTGACCCCGCCGCTGACGACGGTCTCCCGGGACGACCGGTTCGCTGCCGCCCTGGCCGGCTATGCGGAACGCTTCCGGCTGGCCTACGTGGCGCGAGCCACCACGCCTGGGCGGTTCGTCTGGCCGGCTTCCCGGGTCGAGGACATGTATGACCCGGCGAGCTTCGCCCGCACCGCCGAAGGCCGGCTCGAGGTGATCCGGGAGTGATGGGCGGCCGGCTTCCCCGCTTGGTGCCGGGAATCCTGCTGGCCATGGCGATGCTCCTGGGTGTGGGCCTGGTGCTGGACCGGGCCTTTCCTCTGCCGCTCGGCCGGTTCCTCGACCGCTCGTCCCTGGTGGTTGCCCGGGACGGCAGCTGGCTGCGGGCATTCCCCGCCGACGACGGGCGCTGGCGGATGCTGACCAGGCCCGATCAGGTGCCGGACCTGTTCCTGGATCTGCTGGTGGCCGCCGAGGACCGGCGGTTCTTTCTCCATCCGGGTGTCGATCCCCTGGCCCTGGGCCGGGCGTTCCAGCAATGGGCGACACGGGGAGAGGTCGTGTCGGGCGGCTCCACGCTCACCATGCAGGTCGCCAAGCTGATCGACCCGCAGCCGCGGACGCTGGGCGCCAAGGCGGTGGAGATGTTCCGCGCCCTGCAGCTCACGCTGCATCACGGCCGGAACGAGGTGTTGGCGATGTGGCTGACCCTGGCGCCGTTCGGCGGCGACCTGGAAGGCGTGCGCAGCGCTTCCCTGGCATGGTTCGGCAAGGAGCCGTCGATGCTGGGCCCGGCCGAAATCGCCCTCTTGGTGACCATGCCGCGCTCTCCGGAGCGGCTGCGCCCGGATCGGTACCCGGCGGCGGCCCGCGCTGCCCGCGACGGGCTGATCGCCCGCCTGCAGGTCCAGGGAGCGCTGACTGCGGACACCGCCGCCGCAGCGACCGCCATGCCGGTGCCGCGCCATCGCCGGCCCTTGCCGATGCGGGCGCCACATCTGAGCGAGCGGCTGGTGGCGCGACTGGCGCCAGGAGACGATGAGCTTCCCACCACCCTCGATCCGGCCCTGCAGGACGGGGTGGAGCGCCTGCTTCGGGCCGCGGCTGCCACGTTGTCCCCACCGATCGGGGCGGCCGCGGTGGTCGTGGAGCAGGACAGCGGGAGCGTGCGCGCCTGGGCGGGCTCCACGGACTATTTCGACCGCCTTCGCCACGGCATGGTCGACCATGTCACCGCGGTCCGCTCTCCCGGCTCCACCCTGAAACCGTTCGCCTATGGCCTGGCCTTCGACCGGTTCCTCGCCCACCCGGCCACGGTGGTCCACGACGAGCCGCGCCGCTTCGCCGACTACGCGCCGGACAATTTCGACGACGGCTTTTCCGGCGAGGTGACGGTCGCGCAGGCGCTGCAGCGGTCGCTCAATCTTCCGGCGGTGACGATGCTGGAACGGCTCGGGCCGATCGGCTTCGTGCAGGCCCTGGACGATGCCGGGCTGCCGCTGCGCCTGGCAGACGGCCAGCAGCCCGGGTTGCCGGTGATCCTGGGAGGCGTCGGGGTGACGCTGCTCGACCTGGTGGCGGGCTATGGGGCGATCGCCGCCGACGGCCGGCTCCGGGCGCCGCGGGTCCTTTCCGACGCGCCAACCGATGCCGGCCGGCCGCTTCTGTCACCGGCCGCCGCGGCGGCGCTGCGCACGATCCTGGGCGGGGTGCCGCAGGCCTCCGGCGCGCGGCCGGACCGGGTGCTCGCGTACAAGACCGGCACCTCATTTCGCTACAAGGATGGCTGGGCGGTCGGCTTTGACGGGCGTCATGTCGCGGGCGTCTGGGTCGGTCGTTCCGATGCGGCAAGCTGCGGCCGGGCCTGCACCGGCCAAGGCGGCGCCGCGCCATTGCTGGCGCGGATCTTCGATCTGGTTGACCCGGTGCCGCTGCGCCCGCCTCCCCCCGGCAGCCCGTTCCAGGGGGCTGCACCCGCCAGTCTGGCCCGCCTGGCAGGTCCCGACAGTCCCATGGCTGGCCAGGGGCCGCCGCTCCGCCTGGAGTTCCCTGCGGACGGGGCGGTGCTGGACGTGGCCGCGGATGTCCCGATCCCGCTGCGGGCCCGGGGCGGGACCGTCCCCTACCGCTGGTACGTGGAGGGCCGGCCGATTGCCGGCTTGCCCGGGCGCCGCCGGGCTGCGGTCTGGCGGGAGCATGCCCCGGGCTGGAGCGAGATCACCGTGGTGGATGCCGCTGGCCGAAGCGCGCGGGCGAGGGTCCGGCTGGCGGTTCCCTGGTCAGGCCGGGCGGTCCGGGCCCACCTCGAGTTCCCGGGTGGCGCCGAGCATGGCGTCCCAGAAGGCGTCCCGGGCCAGGAAGCTCTCCAGGGTGTCGTCCTGGGTGGCCGCCAGGATCAGGAAGGCGAAGCCCGGTAGCTTGGCCAGGTGCGCCCGGAGCATGGCCGGATCCGCGGTGCGCAGCCAGGCGAGGGCCGGGGCATGCTCGTGCTCGCGGCAGACCATCAGCCAGGTGAAGGCCTGCCAGACGGAGCCCACGACCGGTGGTTCCTTCAGGAGAACGAAGGTCTCGGTCAGGACGTCCTTGATCTGGCGGGCGTAGTCGCCGACGGCCCGGGCCTCGGACGAGGTGAGGGCCTGCCGGTTGATGACGGCGGTGATCTCCTGGTGGCCAAGTCGTTCGTTGGCATCCACCCAGAAAAGACGATCCAGTTCCCTGGCCCGGTCGGGCCAGGTGAGGTACTCGATCCGGAGAGACAGAGCCTGGGCGCGTTCGATTGCTGTCCGACGAAGGGCAGGTACCTCGGTGCCTCCCCAAGTGTCAGATGAACCGTCGGATCGACTCATCAGTTTCCGTCCGAATCGCTGGTTTCCGGAACTGCAAGCCGGAAACTAGCGCTAAGCGTTGGGTTTGCAAGATCCTTTCAACCGGAGCGCAAGTGCGTCGCGCCGGTGTGGCGGCGGCGCTGGACCCGCGCCGGAGTTCCTGCCAGCTTCCGGGCCGCAAAGTGGCCGCATGCCGTGGTCGGGCATGTCGGCCGGACCAACCAGCAACAGGAGCAGATGGTGCGGGACGGCGAAGCGTCGACCCCGATGGTCGCGCAATGGCGGCGCCTGAAGGAGGCCCACCCGGAAGCCCTCCTCTTCTTCCGGATGGGCGATTTCTACGAGCTGTTCTTTGCCGATGCGGTGGCGGCGGCCCCGGCGCTGGAAGTGGCCCTCACCCGTCGCGGCAAGGATCGCGGCGAGGAGGTGCCGATGTGCGGCGTGCCGGTGCATGCGGTGGAGACCTATCTGCACCGTGCCATCCGCAAGGGCTTCAAGGTCGCCGTATGCGAGCAGATCGAGGATCCGGCCGAGGCCAGGAAGCGTGGCGGGAAGGCCCTGGTCGAGCGCGACGTGATCCGGCTGGTGACGCCCGGGACCCTAACCGAGGACGCCCTGCTCGATCCGCTGCAGCACAACTGGCTGGCTGCGGTGGCGATCGAGCGGGATCGTGCCGCGATCGCGCGGGTCGACCTGTCGACCGGCCGGTTCGAGACCGAGGCGCTGGCCAAGGACATGCTGGCGGCGGCCCTGGCCCGGCTGGCGCCGGCCGAGCTCCTGGCCCCGACCGAGCGACTCCAGGAGGCCCTGTTCGCCCGCCAGTTGCGCGAGGTGACCGACCGGGTCACACCGATCGCCCAAGTCCGCTTCGATCCTGCCGTGGGCAGACGGATCCTCACGAGCCGGTTCGGTGTCGCCGATCTGGCGCCGTTCGGCGATTTCGAGCGTGCCGAGATCGGGGCTGCCGGCGCGCTGGTGGACTATCTGGAACTCACCCAGAAATCCGGAAGCTTCCATCTGGCCGAGCCGGTCCGCATCGACGACAGCACGCTCCTGCAGATCGATCCGGCCACCCGCCGCTCCCTGGAACTGCTGCGCGGCCCGGACGGAGCGAGGTCCGGCTCGCTCCTGGGCGCCGTTGACCGCACCACCTCGGCCATTGGCGCCCGGTTGCTGGCGCGCTGGATCGCCGAGCCCGCCGCGTCGCTGGAGGTCATCCGCCCGCGGACCGACAAGGTGGCCGCGCTGGTGGAGGATGACCGGCTGCGTGCCGAACTGCGCGCGATCCTGGCCGGGATGCCCGACCCGGAGCGCCCGCTGGCGCGGCTGGCGGCCATGCGGGGCGGGCCCAGGGACCTGCTGGCGCTGGGCGATGCCGCCGAGCGCGCCGGACGGGCGGCCATCCGTCTGCAAGACGCACCGGAGTGCTTCGCCGCCCTGCGGAAGGATCTGGCTGGGCTGGAGCCGTTCGCGCGCCGCCTGCTGGACACGTTGAACGAGCCGGCCCCGTCGCGGGTCGACGACGGTGGCCTGCTGCGCCCGGGCGTGGATGCCGAATACGACCGGCTGGTCTCCATGCGCGATGCCGGGCGGGCGCATCTGGACAGCTTCGAGCGGCGCCTGAAGGAGGAGACCGGGATCGGCAACCTCAAGGTCCGCCACAACAACATGCTGGGCTGGTATGTCGAGGTGGCGGCGGCCCAGGAGGGCAGGGTGCCGGCCAGTTTCGTGCGCCGCCAGGGACTGGCCGGGGCGGTCCGCTTTACCACGCCGGAACTGCAGGCGCTGGAGCGCGCCCTGGGCGAGGCCGCCGAGGGCGCCCATGCCCGCGAGCGGACGATCTATGCGGAGCTGTGCGGCATGGCCCTGGCCGAGGCCGGGCGGCTGCGGCTGGCGGCGAGCGCCCTGGCCGAGCTGGACGTCACTGCCGGGCTGGCGCAGCTCGCCCGGGACGGCGGCTGGGTCCGGCCGGACCTTGTGGAGGAGCCGGTATTCGCCATCCGCGGCGGGCGCCATCCGGTGGTGGAGGCGGCGCTGGCGGCCACTGGCGAAGCGTTTGTCGCCAATGACTGCGATCTCGCCCCGGACCAGCGCCTCTGGCTGCTGACCGGCCCGAACATGGCCGGCAAGAGCACGTTCCTGCGCCAGAACGCGCTGATCGTCGTGCTGGCCCAGGCCGGCTCGTTCGTGCCGGCGGAGGAGGCGCGGATCGGTATCGTCGACCGGCTGTTCTCTCGGGTCGGGGCTGCCGATGACCTCGCGCGCGGCCGCTCGACCTTCATGGTCGAGATGCTGGAGACCTCGACCATCCTGGCGCGGGCCACCGAGCGCAGCCTGGTGGTCCTGGACGAGATCGGCCGCGGCACCTCGACCTGGGACGGGCTGTCGATCGCCTGGGCGGTGGTCGAGCATCTGCACGACAAGGTCCGCTGCCGCGGCCTGTTCGCCACCCACTACCACGAGCTGACCCATCTGGGGGCAAGTCTGCCGCGCCTTTCCCTGCACCGGGTCAAGGTCAAGGAATGGCAGGGCAGCATCGTGTTCCTGCACGAGATCGCGTCGGGCGTCGCCGAAAGTTCCTATGGCATCCACGTGGCGGCCCTGGCGGGCCTGCCCAAGCCGGTCCTCAAGCGTGCACGGGACGTGCTGGCCAGGCTGGAGCGCAACGAGGCCAGGGGCACCGCCGCCCGCCTGGCCGACGACCTGCCGCTCCTGGCGCTCCTGCAGGAACCGCCAGACGAGCGCGAAGAGGCGGGACCGGCGCCGGATCCGGTGCGCGATCTGCTGGATGGTGTCGATCCGGACACGCTGGCGCCCAAGGCGGCGCTCGAGCTGATCTATCGTCTCAAAGAAGCCGCCGGTTCCTGCTAATAGTCCTCACCATGATGAAAGCCCTGCTCGCCAGCATCGTTCTGCTCCTGCCGGTTCTCTCGGCACCGGTGGCTGCCGCGCCGCCCACGCCTGCGGCCTTCGACCGGTTCCTCCGCGAGACCGGGCCTGCCTGCTCGCTGGTTGCGTCCCGCGACTGCTTCGAGCGCATCTTCCGCTTCGTGGACCGCAACCGCGACGGTGCTCTCGATCGCCTGGAGATGCAGGACCTGCACGACCATGCACGGGCCTGGATGCTGGAAAACTCCGCCCAGCTGCCTGCGGTGGACCGGCAGGCGGCCGTCCTGACCATGCTGGCGATCGACTTTGTCGGGCTCGACCAGCTTTTCGTCAGCTACGACGCGGATGGGGATGGCCTGCTGACCCGGGCCGAGATTTCCGCCGACATCACCCTGGACGAGCGGCCGGTTCCGGTCCTGGTGAAGGATCCGGGAGCGGTGAACTGGGATCAACTGCTCGGGCGGCTGGGCGCGGGCGCCGCCGTCCTGAAGAACGTCCTGCCCAGAGGCAGGACGTCCTGACCAACCTCAGGCTGCCAGCGTCTCCATGAACCGGACCGGGCGTCCGACTGGCTTGCCGATCAGTTCTCCGTCCTGGGCCACGACGGCTCCGCGCAATAGGGTGGACACCGGCCGGCCGGTGATCTCCATGTCCTCATAGGGGCTCCACCCGGCACGGGAGGCCAGCCAGGAGGTGTTGATCCGCCAGCGTGCCTGCAGGTCCACCAGCACGAGGTCGGCGTCGTAGCCGCGCATGATCCGGCCCTTGCCCACCAGCTGGAAGATCCGCTGCGGCCCGTGCCCGGTCAGGTCGACCAGCCGCTCCAGCGACAGCCGCCCCTTCGCCACATGGTCGAGCATCACGGGCAACAAGGTCTGCACGCCGGTCATCCCGGACGGGCTGGAGGGATACGGCTTGTTCTTCTCCTCCAGCGTGTGCGGGGCATGGTCCGAGCCCAACACGTCCACCACGCCCTCCTGGATCGCCTTCCAAAGCGCCGCCTGATGCCGGGCGTCCCGCACCGGCGGGTTCATCTGCGCCCGTGTCCCGAGCCGCTCGTAGCAGTCCGGGGCATGCATGGTCAGGTGGTGCGGGGTGACTTCCACCGTCGCCACGTCGCGCGCCTCGGCCAGGAGTTCCATCTCCTCGGCAGAGGTGATGTGCAGGACATGGACCCGCCGCCCGCAGGTGCGGGCACCGTTCAGGAGCCGGCGGACCGCCCGAACGGCGGCCTCGACGTCCCGCCAGTGCGGATGGGAAACGGGATCGCCGGACGCCTCCGCCAGCGCCTTGCGCTCCCGCAGGCGCGGCTCGTCCTCGGCGTGCACCGCCACCCGCCTGAAACCTGCCCGCAGGACCCGCTCCAGCGAGGCATCGTCCTCGACCAGGAGCGAGCCGGTCGAGCTGCCCATGAAGATCTTGATCCCTGCACTGCCGGCAAGCCGCTCCAGTTCCGGCAGCGCCTCGATGTTCTCGGCGGTGGCGCCGACATAGAAGGCGTGGTCGCAGCGCATTCGTCCGGCTGCCCGGTCGAGCTTGTCGGCGAGGGCCGCCGCGCTGATCGTGTTGGGGTTGGTGTTCGGCATCTCGAACACGGTGGTCACGCCGCCCAGCACCGCCGCATCGCTGCCGGTGGCCAGGTCCTCCTTGTGTTCCAGGCCGGGCTCGCGGAAATGGACCTGGCTGTCGATCACGCCCGGCAGCACATGCAGCCCCTCCGCCTCCAGCACCGAGGCCGCGGGTTCCGCGTGCAGCGCCCCGATCGCGGCGATCTTTCCGGCGCGCACGCCAAGATCCGCGGCGACGATGCCGGCGGGCGTCACCAGCTTCCCGCCACGGATCACGAGGTCGAAGGGCTGCACGTCATCTCTCCTTGCACTGGCTCAAGCACCGGGCAAGCTTGCAAACTTGTGCGTCCCGCGTCCATCGGTGGTTGGGGAAGGAACGAGACGATGCTCGGGAGGAAACATAGTTGATCCGCGATGAACGGGCGTTCCTGCTCCTGCTCGTGCTGCTCACCGGGCTGGGTCCGGCAGCGCTGCAGATCTTCCTTCCTGCTCTGCCGGTCATCCGGACGGACCTCGCCACCAGCAGCGCCGCCGTGCAGCTCACCCTCTCGCTCTCGACCCTCTCCATCGCGGTCTCGATGCTGCTGTTCGGCCCGATCTCCGACCGGATCGGCCGCCGTCCCGCAGTGCTCGGTGGCCTGGCGGTGTTCTTGTTGGGAAGTGCCGGCTGCGTATTGGCCGACTCCGTCACCATCCTGGTGATCGCCCGGGTGGTCCAGGCTGCCGGCGGCGCTGCCGGCATGGTGATCGCGCGTGCGATGATCCGCGATCGTCATGCGCCCGAGGATGCCGCCTCGATGCTGGCGATCGTGACCACCGCCATGGTGGTGGCGCCGATGATCGCCCCGGTGGTGGGCGGCGGCCTCACCGACATGTTCGGCTGGCGTTCGACCTTCGCCGCGTCCGGCATCGCCGGGCTGCTGATCCTGGCGGCTGCCTTCGCAGGCCTGCCGGAGACTCATCCGCCTTCCACCGGCGCACGCCACGGACCGGGCCTGATGGCCGGCAGTGCGCGTCTGCTGGTGAACCGGGAGTTCATCGCCTACGCGCTGCAGTCGGCGTTCTCCATGGCCCTCTACTATGCGCTGCTCGGCGGCGGCGCCTATGTGGTGATGGAGGTTCTGGGCGGAACCGCCACGCATTACGCGCTCTGGTTCCTGCCGGTCGCCTTCATGTTCATGATCGGCAATCTCGTGGCCTCGCGCATCTCGCGCCGTTTCGGCATCGACCGGATGGTGCTGTGGGGGTGCATCGGCAACGTGGCGGGCACGGGCCTGTCCCTGTTCCTGATCGGGTTCGTGGCGCTGGCGCCCTGGGCGATCTTCCTGCCGGCGGCGCTGGTCGCGTTCTTCCAGGGCCTGTCGGTGCCGAACGCGCAGGCCGGCGCCCTGTCGGTCGATGCCAAGCTTGCCGGCACGGCATCTGGCTTGTCCGGGTTCCTGCAGATGGCGTTCGCGGCCTGCGCCGCGCAGTTTGTCGGGTTCTTCCAGAATGGAACGCCCTGGCCGATGGTTCTGACGATGTTCGCCTGCGCCGTGTTCTCCTTCCTGGCCTTCATGCCCCGCTTGGCCCCCCGCCCGGCAATTCCTGCCGGGTAGGTTGTGCCGGGTGGGCAGGAACTGCCGGGTGGCGGGGCCGGCCCTGGGCCGCCTTTGGCCGGGCTGGCGCCGGTCTCGGCCGGGCGGCGGGGCTCTGGCACGGCGTGTGCTTGAAGGATCGGGGCCGGCCGGGGAGGGATCCTCGGTTTGGCGGGTCCGGCAGGTAGCCGGGCCTGGGCTCCCGGGAGGTCCGGGAGGCTCGCTTCAGGTAGAAGGAGTTTCGCTCGATGGTCCTGACCGCCACCACCAATGTCTCGGCCAACACCGCGCTGCGCTATCTGTCGCAGAACTCGGCGGCCGCCTCCTCCTCGCTGGCCAAGCTGTCCAGCGGCTCGCGGATCGTGAAGGGCTCCGACGACGCCGCCTCGCTGGCGGTGGGCACAAGGCTGAAGGCCGACGTCACCGCGCTCAAGCAGGCCGCCTCCAACACCGCGCAGGGCCAGAGCCTCCTGCAGGTCGCCGACGGCGGCATGTCCAAGGTCGCCGACATCCTGCAGCGGATGAAGGCGCTCGCGGTGCAGTCGCAGTCCGGCTCGCTCACCGACAACGAGCGGCAGTTCCTCAACCAGGAATACAGCCAGCTCAACACCCAGGTCGGCGACATCGCCAGCCAGACCAAGTTCAACGGCGCCCAGCTGCTCAACGGCTCGGCCGGCAAGACCCTGACCGTGTCGACCAGCGGCGCGTTCGCCAAGTTCGAGGGCGACGGCGACCTCAACGCCAACTTCCGCGGGGTGACCCTCAACCTCAACGGTGCCGCCACCGGCAATGTCAGCTTCGCCTATGTCGGCGCCGACAGCGCCACCGGCACCCATGCCACCGACGCCACGATCGGCACCTTCACGCTCACCTACGGCAACGTCACCGACACCATCCAGCTGGAGTTCGCCACCGACCAGCGGGTGGTCGAGGGCCAGCTGAACTTCCGCAACGCCGGGGTGTCGATCTCCCTGTCCAACTTCGACTTCTCCACCGAGCTGACCGCGGAGAGCTTCACCGTGGGCGGCGGCGGCGATCTGACCTTCCAGGTCGGTGCGCAGTCGGCCGACACGGTGGTGGTCAACATCGACGACATGACCACCACGGCGCTGGGCACCGCCGGCACCGACATCTCGACCTCGGCGGGGGCGGTCACCGCCGGCGACGCGATCGACCAGGCGATCGCCCAGGTCAACGGCTCCCGGGCCGAGCTTGGGGCGATGATGTCGCGCTTCGAGTTCTCCGCCGCCAACCTCGCCACCTCGATCGAGAACCTGGACGCCGCCCGCTCCACCCTGATGGACGTCGACATGGCCGCCGAGATGAGCCGGTTCACCTCGGCCAACATCCTCACCCAGGCCAGCGTCTCCATGCTCGCCCAGGCCAACCAGATGCCCCAGACCATGCTCCAGCTCCTGCGCTGAGCCAAAGCGCCGGCCCCGCCCCCGCCGCCCCTGGCTAAGCGGCGGGGGCGGATGGCCGGAGAGATTGTCAGGCGCCGGCGCGATTTTCCGCTCCAGGTAAAGGAAAAATACACCTCTGGGGCGTCATGATCTGCGGGCGGTTGGGACGAAGCCCGCCGGGACCCAGCGAGAAGACCGATGGCAACCAGCAGCAGCATGAGTTTCGGCAGCGTCGCCACGACGGGGGGGGCGCCCCGCCTCTCGGGCACGAACTCCAACCTCGATATCGACGGAATGATCAAGTCGCTGGTGGAGGTGAAAAAGCTTCCTGCGGTGCGGCTGGAATCCCGGATCGCGGGCAACGATGCCAAGGTGGCTGCGCTGACGGAACTCCGCTCGATCCTCAACGATATCCGCAGCGCGGTCGCCGGGCTGCGCAACCCGCCAGGCGCGCTGGGTATCGGCGACAATCTGTTCGAGAAGAAGGACGCTTATCTGTCGGCCGACACGGCGGTCGCTCCTGCGTCGCTTGTGGGCGTGGCCGCATCCAACCAGGCGCAGGCCGGCAGCTTCCAGCTCGTCGTCGAGCAACTCGCGACGGCCCAGAAACTCTCCAGCAGCAGCGTGGATTCCCTCGGCCAGAAGCTCCAGGACAAGGTCGGTCCGTTCGCGGGCACGCTCGTGCTGGGACTCTTGGGTGGCGACAGTGCGGAGATTGCGGTCGACGGAAGCATGACCATCCAGGACGTGCGCAACGCGATCAACGGCCGGAGCGCCACCACCGGCGTGAGTGCCACCGTGCTCCAGGTCGGCAACGGGGATGTGCGCCTGATCCTGACGGCCCAGCAGACCGGCAAGGCCATCACGATGGACAATGGCGCTACCGGCGACGACGTCTTGGCATCGCTGGGGCTTTCCGCCGATGGCGGTACAACCGTGCAAAACCCGATCCAGGCGGCGCGGCCGGCGCGGTTCACCATCGACGGGGTACCCATCGAGCGTTCGTCCAACAAGGTGGAAGATGCGCTCCAGGGAGTGACCCTCAACTTCTTCAAGAGCGAGCCCGGCACCAAGGTCACCATCGAGATCGAGCGCTCGCTCGGCGCTGTCCAGGAGAAGATCACCGGTCTGGTGGATGCCTACAACGCCTTCCGGGACTTCCTGGAGCAGCAGGGCAAGGTCGGCGCCGACGGCACGGTGTCGCCCGACAGCCCCCTGTTCGGCAGCAGCTTCCTGCGCGACGTGCAGCTCCAGGTCTCGTCGATCATGGGAGGCGCTGTCACCGGGGCCAACGGCGGCAGCCTGCGCGAACTCGGCATCACCCTGGATGCCGGCAACCGGATGCGGGTCGATGCCAGCCAGCTCGACAACGCGCTCCTAACGAAGCTGGACCGGGTGCGCGACATCTTCGAGTACCGCTTCGAGAGCGATTCGGCCGATCTCAGCCTCTATGCTCGCAAGGGCACGCTGCAGGACACCGCCTTCCGCCTGGATATCGTGGATGCCGACGCGGACGGGCAGATCGAGAGCGCCGCGATCGACGGGATCGGGGTGGACGTGTCGGGAAAGGTGATCAAGGGACGGGAGGGCACCCCCTATGCCGGGCTCTCCTTCATCTGGACCGGCAGCGGCAGCACCTCGATCAACGCCACCGCGAGCCAGGGGATCGCCGACAAAGCCTATGACGAGATCACCTCGCTCCTGGACGAGACCGAGGGGCGGCTGAGCGTCGAGATCGGCCAGATCGAGGAGGGCAGCAGCAGGGCCCGCGAGGAGATCGACCGGATCGCCGAGCGGGCGGACCGCTACCGCGACCAGCTGATCACCAGGTTCAGCGCGCTCGAGACGGCGCTCGGCCAGGCGCAGGCCATGCTCCAGCAGATCAAGGCGGCGTTCGGCCAGAGCCAGGACAAGTGAGGATTTTCTCGGATGATGCCGCAACCCCACCACCACCGTGCGGTATCTGCCTACGGGCAGGCCACCGAGACGGTCCCGGCCGCCCGGCAGATCGTGATGCTGTATGACGGGATGATCCGGAGGATCGACGAGGCGCGGCTGGCCTGCCTGGACGGGCGCATCGAGGATCGCTGGCAGGCGACCCAGAAGGCGGCGCGGATCTGCGACGCGCTGCATGCCAGCCTCGACCATGACCAGGGCGGCAGCGTCGCGGCCTCGCTCGCGCAGTGGTACGTCATGATCGGCATGAAGATTCAGCAGATCAACGTCAGCAACGACCCGAGCGAGTGCAGCGAGGTGATCAGGCTGATGCGGGAAGTTCGGGCCAGCTGGGAGCAGATCATCACCGGAACTCCTTCGCCACCGGCGACCATGCCCGTCGCCGGACCGGGACTGCGCATCTGAGCCGCTGCCGGAAGGCCATGGCCGTTCAGGAAACGGCCGGCGGGCCGGGTGCCCAGCCTCCGGTTCCCGTCTCGCCGGAAAGAGGAGCCGTTCTGGGGTGTGACCGTCCGGAGCCCCCCGGCGGACCTGATCCTGGACGGCTGACTGAAGAGCCGGGACCGGCATGGCAGCCGGGAGAAGGCAACGTGCCGCAAGCGGCCTGGGTTGGAGATTGGCTTACGGTTTGGACTGGCCGGGCAATGGCGACGTCCCCGGCGGAGGAGGCTGCCATGGCTCGCGGACCAAGGGCGATTGCCCTTGAACCGACGTCGACGGAGCGTTGCGCGGTGGAGAACCTGGTCCGGCGTCCCAAGGTGGGACAGGCGCTGGCCCAGCATGCTCGTGGGGGACTCGCTCGTGCTGAGCCTGACGCGGCCGATCTTGGGGTGCCCAGGATGCGGGCGTGAGCCGACCGGCGGAACGGGCTGTCAGCAAAAAGCCCTGCCTTGGCCGACCGCCAGCTGCGCGGCTTTAAGGGCTGAAGGCTCGAGCCGGGCCGCAACCCGACCCTGTGGTCGTTCGCTGCTCTCCAGCCGGTCCACCTTGCCACGGCCATGATCTGGCTTCGCTGAATGGCGATCCGGCCTGAGGAATAGGATACGCCTTGCCATCGCCTGCTTGCGTCCGGCTGGTCCTATACAATCAATTCCGACCGTCTTTGCATTTCCTGCCGGGCCAGGATCCAGTCGGCACAGGCTGCACCGCGGCATTCTCAGGCCGATCGATGCGCCACCTCGATGTTCCGGCTGCACGTGGAACCGGGGCAGGCGGGAATGGCGGGCGAAGCTGCCGACGTTCCGTTGCGCAGGATGGCCTTCGCCCGTTTCGCCATTAGGATCGTGACCCCTGGTGCTGTGGAGTAGGAGCATCGTCGGGCTCCAGCAGCCGGGGGCACCGCACCGGCTAGAGCATTTTAGGTTTGTACGATTGCGGGTTTCGCTGGAGCTTCCTCGGTCTGAGTGAAGGCGGCAGCGATGGCGGCACCTTTGTCCCAGGATCTGCGTCGGCGGCTGGTGCAGGTGATTGAAGCCGGTAGTTTGGCTCGTCAGGCAGCGGCTCGTTTTGCGGTGAGTTCGACGGCGGTGCACCGGCTGATGCGGCGAGTGCGGGCGACTGGAAGCACCCAGCCGGCCAAGATTGGCGGCTACCGCAAGCCTCTGCTGGCTGGGCACGAGGAGTTGTTGGGTGCCTTGGTGGCCGGCCACAAAGGCATCGCTCGGGCAAAGATCCAAGCCGAGTTGGCCGGTCGCGGCATCGAGGCCGGCTCTTTGACGACCATCTGGTCGACCCTGCGCCGGCTCGGGCCGCCGCATAAAAAAGGACGTTGAGGGCGACGGAACAGGATCGGCCGGACGTGGCCAGGCGCTGCCAACGCTAGCGTGGCTGGCAACCCTGATGGATCCTGCCAGCTTCGTGTTCTTGGATGAGACCACTGTCAGCACCAACATGGTCAGTCATTACGGCTGGTGGCCGAAGGGCCGGCGCCTGATCGATGCCGCTCCACACGGTCATTGACACGTCACCACCTCGCTTGCCGGGCTGCGCTCCAGCGGCATCGTCGCTCCGCTCGTCCTGGACGGGCCGATGACCGGCAGGGCCTTCCATGCCTATGTCCAGCAGTTCCTGGTGCCGACGCTGTTCCCAGGAGACGTGGTGGTGCCTCCGCGTGCTCCTGCACGCGTCCCTTGCAGGGATCGGATGACGCGCCTGCTGGCGCTTCATGGACAACCTGGCCGCGCACAAGGTGGCAGGCATTCGAGAAGCGGTTGCCGCGGCCGGCGCCAGCCTCCTCTACCTGCCACCCTGCTCGCCCGACCTCAATCCGATCGAGCAGGCCGTCGCCAAGCTCAAGACGCTCCTGCGTCAGGCCGCTGCCCGAAACCGCGAGACCCTCTGGAGCACCATCGGGCAGTTGCTCGACGACTTCAGCCCAACCGAGTGGGCCAACTATCTTCGGAATGCTGGCTATGCAGCTGACTAAAACTGAGATGCTCTAGATCAAGGACAGGGCTCAATGCGCGAACAGGAGGAAGACAGGCGGACCCGCGGCGCGGATTCAACATCCCGCCAAGGGCTACCTGACCGGTCAGGTGGCGCGGCTGGCCTTGAACGTGTCGACGCTGTAGATCGCCAGCGCCACCCAGATTGCCATGAAGCCGAGGAGGCGGCCGAGATCGACCGGCTCCTGGAAGGCCAGGGCGCCCACGAAGAACAGCATGGTGGGGGCGATGTACTGCAGCATGCCGAGGGTGGTAAGCGGCAGGCGCTTGGCCGCCACGTTGAACAGCCAGAGCGGCCCGATCGTGAAGAAGCCGGCCAGAATCAGGAGGATGTCGGTGGCGCGGTCGACATGGCCGAAAGCGATGCCGGTGTCGCTGTGGATCCAGCCCAGCAGCGCCAGCGCCAGCGGCGTCGCGAACAGGCATTCCAGGAACAGGCCGGCCAGGGGGCCCACCGGGAGCCGCTTGCGCACCATGCCGTAGATCGAGAAGGTGATCCCCAGGAACAGGGCGATCTTCGGCACCACGCCCGCGTGCAGGATCATCCAGAGCACGCCGCAGGCGGCGATCGCGACCGCCAGCCACTGCAAGGGCCGCAGCCGCTCGCGCAGGACCAGAAGAGCAAGGAGAACGAAGGTGAGGGGTGACAGGAAGTAGCCGAGGCTCGCCTCCAGCACGTGCCCGCTCTGCACGGCCAGCACGTAGACCAGCCAGTTGCTCGAGATGATCATGGCCGAGACGACCATCCCGCCGAGCAGCCTCGGGGTGCGGAACACCCGGACGACGTCGCTCCAGGCATCGCCCAAGGGCAGGAACAGCGCCAGGGTCAGCAGCGACCAGACGATGCGGTGCGCCAGAACCTCAGGGGTCGCCACATGGCCCAGGGCCTTGAAGTAGAAGGGATAGAGGCCCCAGAGCGTATAGGCCGAGAGTCCCGCCAGGAACCCGGTGCGATCGTTCTTCAAGGCGCATGTCCGGGATCAGCGGGGGAGGATGGTAGCGGCGGAGGGATTTGAACCCCCGACCCAAGGCTTATGAGTCCTTTGCTCTACCACTGAGCTACGCCGCCACACGGGCGTCGAGGTAGGAGCCGCGCGCGCGCCTGTCAAGCGTTCCGGACATCTGTCAGCCGGGCTGGGTATGCCTGGCGGCACTCCTGCATCCTGGTCAGGCGGTTCTTCCGGGCAGCAGCACGGTCGCGGCGAGGCCGCCGCCCGCGGCCCGGCCAAGCTCGATCCGGCCCCCATAGACCGCGGCCAGCTCACCGACGATCGACAGGCCCAATCCGTCGCCGGGGGTGATCTCGTCCAGCCGGGCGCCACGCACCAGGGCCCGGGCGGTGTCCTCGTCGCTCAGGCCCGGCCCGTCGTCGGCAACCGTGAGCAGCAGCCGCCCCGCCCGTATCGCACCTGTCACCGCAATCGAGCTGGCGGCCCATTTCACCGCGTTCTCCAGGAGGTTGCCCAGGATCTCCTCCAGGTCCTCGCGCGCGCCGCCGAACACCAGCTCCGCCGGCACGTCCTGGTGCAGGGTCAGGCTGCGGCGCTCCGCCAGGGGCCGCAGGACCTGGACCAGCCCGGCCACCACCGGCGCCACCGCCACCTCCTGGCCGGTGCGCGCCCTGGCATGGGCGCGGGCGGCAGCCAGGCGCTGGTCGATCCGCCGCTGCATGCGCTGGACCTGGGCCTGCAGCCGCAGGCCGAGGTCCGGCTGGTCGGCCTGGCTCAGGGCCTCCGCCTCGTGTCCCAGAATGGTCAGGGGCGTCTTCAGGCCGTGCGCCAGATCGGCCGCGTCCTTCTGGGCGCGCTCGACCATGGCGCGGTTGTCGGCGAGCAGGCCGTTGAGCTCCTCGACCAGGGGCGCCACCTCGGCGGGCACGTCCGTCGCGAGCCGCTCCGCCTGGCGCTTGCGGATGCGGGCGACCGCGCGGCCGAGCCGGTCGAGCGGCAGCAGCCCGATGCTGGTGGTCAGCCAGGCGGCTGCGATCAGCAAGAAGGCCAGGATCGCGAGGCTGGTGACCAGGAAGCGGGTGAAGGTGGCGACATCCTCGACGATCGGGCCGATGCTGCCGGCGATTGCCAGGCGAGCATTGCCCTCCACGTCGAAGAAGCGGACCGTGCGTTCCACCACCCGGACCGGTCCGGCTCCATCGGCGGTGAGGGCATAGCTGGCGACCCCGGCTTCGGGCGCCGGCTCGTCCGGCAGGCTGATCTCGCTGTCCCAGAGCGAACGCGAGCGGGTCACCCGGCCTTCCCGGTCGACCAGCACGAAGTACAGGCCCGAGAACGGAGTGTCGAAGCGCGGGTCGCTGAGCGGGCTGCTCAGCACGAGCCGGCCATCCTGCGTCGACGACACCCGTCCGGTGAGCTGGTCCAGGTGGCGGACCAACTCGTCCTCCAGCCGCCGCTCCGCCAGATCACGGAAGAGCCACTGCAGCGCGAGCCCGGCGACCAGCAGCGCCAGCACGATCCACAAGGCCGATCCCGCGATCAGGCGCAGCCTGAGCGAGCGGCGCATCATCCGGCCGGTCCTTCCGCCTCGATCAGGTAGCCCAGGCCCCGCCGGGTACGGATCCTGTCCTCGCCGATCTTGCGGCGCAGCCGGCCGACCAGCACCTCCAGCGTGTTGGATTCCCGCTCCTCATGCTCGGCGTAGAGCTGGCCGGCCAGTTCCTGCCGGCTCAGCACCCGCCCGGCATTCTGCATCAGCAGATGGAGCAGCCGCCATTCCGAGGCGGTGAGCGCCACCGGAGCGCCATCCACCGCAGCCGTGCGGGCGCGGGTATCCAGCTCGATGCCGCGGACGCTCAGGATCGGCTGGAAATGGCCATGGGCGCGGCGGACCAGGGCGCGGACCCGGGCCACCAGTTCCTCGACCCGGAACGGCTTGCCCAAGTAATCGTCGGCGCCGGCGTCGATGCCTTCGACCCGCTCGGTCCAGCTCGCCCGGGCGCTCACGATCAGCACCGGCGTCGCCCGGCCGGCGGCCCGCAGGCGGCGCAGCAGCGACAGCCCGTCCAGCACCGGCAGGCCCAGATCGAGCACGATCGCGGCGAACTCCTCCTCGGTGGCGCGGAACAGCGCGTCCTCGCCGTCCATGGCGCGCTCCGGCACGAAGCCGGCCCGGGCCAGGGCCGGCAGGATCCGTCCGGCGATCGCCTCCTCGTCCTCGATGACCAGGACCTTCACCGCTGCTGCTCCCTGCCGTCCCGGCCGACCACCGCCCCGCTCTGCGCATCCGCCCAGACCCGCACCAGGGTGCCATCGCCGCGCAGCAGCTGGAACTGGTAGAGCCAGCGCCCGCTCCGCTGGACGATGTCGGTGCCGACCACCTGGCCCTGCAGGTCCGGTCCCAGGCGCCGGATCACCTCCCACATCGGCAGGATGTCGCCGGCGCGCCTGGCGCTGCCGACATCCTCACGGTCGAAAGGGTTGTCGCTGCCATGCCCGTCGAGCGCCCGGTCGGCCGCCCTTGGGGTGGCGGCAAAGCCCTGGAGCAGATCGCTTGCCTGGACCGGCAGCGGCGTCACGGCGGCGGCCAGCGTGACGGCAAGGCTGAGCAATGGCCGGATGGTCCCCTGGAGCATGCAGCCACCTTATGCCGGGACATAGCTGAATGCAGCCTGACAACGCCGTTCAGAACCCGGTCAGTTCGGGAATGCTAGAACCTCTCTTCAGGCTACCGGCTCGCCCAGCCGGATCGAGGGGGTACAGATGAACGCCATCATGCGGATCGGCCTGATGGTCCTGGCCATCCTGGTCGCGATCCCAGCGGCAGCGGACGGACGGGAACGTCATCACGACCGGGGACGGGGGAACCCTCATGTCGAGCGGGAGCACCGCCGGCATTGGGAAAGTCGCCCCCGGTTCCATGAGCGCCACTGGCGGCACCATGACTATCCGACCTTCAGGGGCCGCGGGCGGGAGCGGGGACACTGGTGGCACCGTGACCGGCGGCACGGCCGGGGCCATCACGGCTACCATCGGTGGCACGACCGCGGCCACCACCACGGCTACCACCGGCATCGCCGGCCAGGCCTGTTCTTCGGCGCCCCGTTCGGGCGGTTCTATTTCCGGATGGTCGACTGAGGCCGGCGCGACCCGATTGCCGATGCCGGCGGGCCGTGCCAGCTTCCCGCCGGTTCAGTGCAAAGGGGGAGGCGGGAATGGCAGCGCAGCCAACAACGGAGATGGCGGCGATCCTGAAGCAGGTCGCCGAGGAGGGGCTGCCGCCCTGGGAGAACTATCCGCATGCGGAAGCGCGCCGCCTTTCGGTGGAGCGCAACGCCTACTGGAACGAGGGCAACCCCGAGGTCGCGCGGGTAGAGGACTTCCTCCTGGACACGAGCCCGCGTCGTGTCCCTGTCCGGCTCTACGTGCCCGAGGGCGCCGGCGACAACGGCCCGGCGATCATTTATCTGCATGGCGGCGGCTGGGTCATCTGCTCGCTCGACACGCATGACGGCGTCTGCCGCCGGCTAGCCAATGCCAGCGGCCTGCGGGTGATCAGCGTCGACTACGCGATGGCGCCGGAGCATCCGTTCCCGGCTCCCCTCGACGATTGCGTGGCCGCGGTCCGAGCGATCCATGCCGATGCCTGGAGGTTCGGGGCCGACCCGGACCGGCTTGCGGTGGCGGGCGACAGTGCCGGGGCCAACCTCGCCCTGGCGACCCTGCTCCGGCTGCGCGACGAGGGGGGCGTGAAGCTGCGCGCAGGCGCGCTGATCTATGGTGTCTATGCCGACGACCACACCACCCAGTCGCACCGGGAATGGGGAGGAGGGGACTATCTCCTGTCGACCGCGACGATGGACTGGTTCTGGGATGCCTATGTGCCGGATCGCGCCCGACGCCGCGACCCCTACGCCGCCCCGCTGCATGCCCAGGACCTGACGCACCTGCCGCCGCTCTATCTCTCGGCGGCCGAACTCGATCCGTTGAAGGACGACACGGTGCAGATCGTCCCCAAGCTGCAGGCGGGGGGCGTCGACGTCACCTACAGCCTGTGGGAGGGCGTCACCCATGCCTGCGTGATGTTCAGCCGGATGCTGCCGGATGCGGACCGGCAGATCGAGGAGATCGCGGCCTTCCTCAAGGCAAAGCTCGCCTGACGGAGACATCGGCGGGAACCGCGGGCTGGCTGCGGTGCGGCCCGGCCTTCGTCACAGGATCCGGCGGAACAGGCCTGGGTAGGTGATCACCAGACCGTCCGCGTCAATCTCCAGGTCGCGGCTGAAGTCGGAATCCCGCGACTCGTAGCGCCAGCGCCGGCCAGGCTGCAGGCAGGTGTAGCGCTGCGGGTCGCGATGAACGGCAAGATCGGGAAACGAGACCCAGGCGGTCAGGATGTCGGCACCGGCGGTGTCGCCGATCCGGCGGATGGGCAGGGTGTTGGTGAACGGCGTGATCGACAGGTCCGGGTCGATGGCGCCGTCCAGTTCCGGGAGCGGGTGGCCGCCTGCGTCCTGCCAGTGGCCGACGCCATCGGCGAGCAGCACGCGCCGGCCGGCTCCGCCCACTGTCTCGACCTCCAGCCGCCTGGTGCGCCAGCATCCGTCGCAGCTGATCCGGTAGCGAGCGGCGAATCCGTCGGCGTCGGCGGCGACATAGACGCCTTCGGCGTCGATGCCGTCCGGCCCGATCGAGACGACCAGATGCTCCACCGAGCGGCCGTTCCAGTCTTTCCAGCGGGCCACAAGCTTGCGAACCATCCCGCGTCCTCGTCGAGCTTGTCGGGCGAACACCCGGCGCCGGCAAGGGGGTAGCGAGCGCCTTGCACGGATCAGAACCTGCGAGACCACCTATCGGCAAGGCCGTTGGTCAGGCTGCCGGGTCGATCGCCTGATCACTTGAAGCCTGATGGCCGCAGGCTGCCCGTACAACGCATGGCCATGGTGAATGTGGCCCGATCGGCAGGCCGTTCCGCAATCAACGCGGAAGCGCCGCGGGATCACGCCAACGGTTGCCAACCTCACCGACGCAACCAATCTCGACGCCTGCTCACTGTCGCTCCCGGTACTGCCGCCGAGCGGCGGTGCTGGCCGCATCGGCGGGCGCCCGTTCCGGACGCCGGCAGCGAGACCAATCAGGGAAATCGATCCAGATGACCAAGCGCATCCTCTTCACCGGCGGGACCGGCAAGACCGGCCGCCACATGATCCCGTGGCTGGTCGAGCGCGGCTACCGTGTGCTGAACTTCGACCTGAAGCCGTTCGACCACCCGCAGGTCCCGACCCTGGTCGGCGACATCACCGAGGAAGGCCAGGTCTTCAACGCGATGACCACCCATTTCAGCTTCGAGGGCTTCGAGGATGGAAGTCCGGCAGCGCCGGTGGATGCGGTGGTGCATTTCGCCGCGGTGCCGCGGGTGCTGATCAACCCGGACAACGAGACCTACCGGGTCAACGTCATGGGGACCTACAACGTCATCGAAGCGGCGATGAAGCTCGGCATCCGCAAGGTGGTGGTCGCATCCAGCGAGACGACCTATGGCGTGTGCTTTGCGGAAGGGGAGAAGGACTTCAAGCAGTTCCCGCTCGAGGAGGACTATGACGTCGACCCGATGGACAGCTACGGCCTGTCCAAGGTCGTGAACGAGCAGACCGCGCGCGCCTTCGCCCAGCGCTTCAAGGCCGACATCTACGCGCTGCGCATCGGCAACGTCATCGAGCCGCACGAGTATGACCGCTTCCCGGGCTTCGTCGCCGACCCGGCCTCGCGCAAGCGCAATGCCTGGAGCTATATCGACGCTCGTGATCTTGCCCAGATCGTCCACCGCTGCCTGGAGAAGGACGGGCTGGGCTTCCAGGTGTTCAACGCGGTGAACGACACCATCACCGCCGACCTGCCGACTCCTGAGTTCCTGGCCAAGTGGTGCCCGGACACGCCGATCACCCGGCCCATGGGCGAGCGCGAGGCGCCTTTGTCCAACCGGAAGATCCGCGAGGTCCTGGGCTTCCGCGAGGAGCATGAGTGGCGGAGCGAGGTTAGCCGGATGAGTTCGGGAAGCTAAAGCCTGGCGACAGCCTGAACCCGTCTTGTCATGGCCCAGCTGGCGTCGGCCTGTCCGCCGCCAGCTGGCGATGCTGCCGAAGGAAGGTGTCTTGCCGGCTCGCGGGTGAGCAGGCCACAGGCGGACGGACGCTGATCCGGCCCTTGCGATCAAGCGGGCGTTGATGAAGATTGGATCGATGTGGTTTCGCCCGGTACCACTGTCACATGGTCGGGTGCATGACGTGCTACGACCGCACCAGGTCGATGCCCAGCAGTATGGATAGACCTGCGTCGATTGCTCCAGGGCATGTATCGGTGCTGCCCGAACCGATGGAAGGTGAGCTGATGGCCCGTCTCAGTGCCAAGGATTTTCCGCAGGAACTGCTCGAACTCTACGACTATTATGCGCATGGAAGGATCACCAAGCGCGAGTTCCTCGATCGCGCCGGCACGTTCGCGGTGGGCGGCATGACCGCAGCCGCGATTCTGGCCTCGATGAGCCCAGACTACGCGCTTGCGCAGCAGGTGGAGTTCACCGATCCGGACATCACTCCCGAATACATCACTTATCCCTCGCCGGAGGGGCACGGCGAGGTGCGCGCCTATCTGGTCCGTCCGGCTGGCGCCACCGGCCCGGTTCCCGGCGTGGTCGTCGTCCACGAGAATCGCGGGCTCAACCCCTATATCGAGGACGTGGCCCGGCGCGTCGCCAAGGCCGGCTTCGTGGCGCTGGCGCCCGATGGCCTCACCTCGGTCGGCGGCTATCCGGGCAACGACGAGAAGGGCCGGGAACTCCAGAGCCAGGTCGACCCACAGAAGCTGATGAACGACTTCTTCGCCGCGGTCGAGTTCCTGATGCAGCACGATGCCACCACCGACAAGGTCGGCATCACCGGCTTCTGCTATGGCGGCGGCGTCGCCAATGCCGCAGCGGTTGCCTTTCCGGAACTCGGGGCGGCCGTGCCGTTCTACGGGCGGCAGCCGCCATCCGAGGACGTGCCGCGCATCGAGGCGCCCCTGCTGCTCCACTATGCGGAGCTGGACACCCGCATCAACGAGGGCTGGCCTGCCTACGAGGCGGCCCTCGAGGAGCATGGCAAGACCTACGAGGCCTACATCTATCCAGGCGTCAACCACGGCTTCCACAACGACTCCACCCCCCGGTACGACGAGGCGGCGGCCAAGCTCGCCTGGGACCGCACGATTGCCTGGTTCCAGCGCTACCTGGCCTAGGCCGTCTGCACTGGAGGTTGCCGGTCGGCTCCCGGCCGGCATGTCGCCGGCGGCGCTGACGTCGGGAAAGGAGGGGACCGGGGCCCTTCAGCTTTCGGCGGGCCTGCGGGAGACATGGGCGGCGGCGGTTTGGTTGGCGGTCTCCAGGCTGTCGCCAAAGGAGCGGCCGGCCGCCAGGGAAGCGACCAGCGCGCCGACGAAGGCGT
This sequence comes from Geminicoccus roseus DSM 18922, assembly GCF_000427665.1. NCBI lineage: Bacteria > Pseudomonadati > Pseudomonadota > Alphaproteobacteria > Geminicoccales > Geminicoccaceae > Geminicoccus > Geminicoccus roseus. The sequence continues at coordinate 185,678 of NZ_KE386572.1, read as the reverse complement.
CCCCCGCGCCATGGGTGCTCACCAGCGTCACCGGCGCCGCCGGCAAGGCTGCCGGCGGCTCTCCCCGTCTCGATCCGGCGACGCCCTCGGCGCCGGCGGTGACGACCACCGCAGGGAAGCGTGCGGCCAGCATCTCGGCGGCCCTGGCGGCGTCGGCGAGGCTGGCGACCGCGACGCCCGAGAGCTGTTCCGCCTCGATCGCGTTGACGACCAGCAGGTCGACCAGTTCCGCGAGGTCATTGGCGAGGGGGCGGAAGGGCGCGGCGTTCAGGCAGACCATCGCTCCCGCCGATCTCGCGGCGCGGGCGGCGGCCAGGTTGAGGTCCGAGGGGATCTCGTTCTGGAGCACGAGCGCCCGCGCGTCCTGCCAGAGATTCGGATCGGCCAGACGCGCCGGATCGAGCCGAAGATTGGCGCCGGACACGATCACCGCTCCATAGTCGCCGCCATCGTCGGAAATCGCGACGCTCATCCCGGAGCCGGTCCCGGCCATAAGCTGGATATGGGATGCGTCGACGCCGCCGGCCTGGAGCGCGTCCAGGAGAAACTCTCCGAACCCGTCCTCTCCAACGGCACCGGCCATGCGGACCTCCGCCCCTGCGCGGGCGGCCGCGACAGCCTGGTTGCCGCCCTTGCCGCCGAACTTGGGGCGCCAGGCATAGCCGGTCACCGTCTCGCCCTTGCGCGGGCGATCCGGCGCATCGACCATGATGTCGTAGTGCAGGCTGCCGACCACGACGACGACGGGCTTCGGGGCAGTGCTCATGGGCTGCGGCGCTTCATGGTGACGGCGTTCATGGTGGCGGCGAGGTTGCGTTCCGCGGCCTCGAGGTCGCGCTGCGCCACCGCGACGAACACCGCGTCGAAGATGATGAGCTGGGCGATGCGCGCGGCGGCGTTCTCGCCGAGCAGAGGCGAGCCCTGCGCGGTCGAGCAGAGGACGACATCGGCGCAGGCCGCCAGCGGCGAGGTCGCGTAGTTGGTCAGCGCGATGGTGCGGGCGCCGCGCCGGCGCGCCAGCTCCAGCGGCTCGATCACCGCGCTGGTGGCGCCCGAGTGCGAGAAGGCGATGGCGACGTCGCCTTGATCCAGCAAGGCGGCCGACATCAGCATCATGTGCGCGTCGTCGAACACGCTGGCCCGTATCCCGATCCGCAGGAACTTGTGAACGACGTCGCGGGCGATCTGCGCCGAGCCGCCGATGCCGTAGAAGTCCCGCTGCCGGGCCGCGACGATCAGGTCGGCCGCGCGGTCCAGGGCGGCTGGATCCTGGATCGACAGGGTTTCCTCCAGCGCATGGATCGAGGTGCGGAACACCTTGTTCGAGATCTGGGCCGTGGTGTCGTCCGGGGAGAGCTCCTGGTGAAGCTCGGCGGTCGGCAGGCGGTTATAGTCGACGATCCCGGCGCGGAACTCCTTGAAGCCGGAGAAGCCGAGCTTCTTGGCGATCTTCACGATCATCGCCTCCGACACGCCGGCATCGTCCGCCACGCTCCTCAGCGGGGTAGCCTCTCCGAAGTCGCGGCGTCCGAGGATCATCTCGACCACCCGCGCCTCCAACGGCGTGAGGTGCGGCATCATCATGCGGATCCGCGGGCCGATCGTCCTGGGATCGCGCCGGGGCAGGCTCATGGGCGGCTTCCCGGTTCAGGCAGCACCCATCAGCGCCTCGTTGACGATGGCCTGGCTGGCCACGCCGTCCTGGTGCAGCTGCGCCTGGCCCAGCCGGTTGTCGCTCTCCAGCCGGTTGGCGACCGCCAGGAGGCGGCGCACGGTCTGGATGTTCGCCTCGCACTCCGCGACGGGGTCGAGCCCCGAGGCGTCGGGGAAGGTGTCGAAATAGAGGGCGCCGTCATAGCCGTCGCGCCGGATCTGGCGCAGCAGCTCCAGCGTGGAGCGCAGATGCACCGAGCCGACCATCAGCCCGTCGTCGCGCTTGCCATACCCATCGTTCAGGTGGACGCCGAACAGACGGCTGCGGCGATGGACGAGGTGGGCGGCATAGGCCGGCTGCTCGCCCGCATAGAGGGCGTGGGCGAAGTCGATCGTCACCCCGAGGTTGGGGGCGCCGGCCTCGGCGATGGCCAGCAGGGTCGTGGCCGCGTCGGGCAGGAGGCTGTGCGCGCGCGGCTCGTCCGGCTTGTACTCGATGCTGATCCGGCATTGCGGATCGTGCAGGGCGACCTCCCGGATCCCGGCGACCTCCAGATCCCAGGCTTCGGCATAGTCGAGCTGGAAGTTGTAGTCGAAGCCGTCCTGGCCCAGCCAGATCGTCATCAGGTCGGCGCCCATGGCGCGGGCCGCGTCGATGCCGCGCTTGGTCAGCTCGATTGCTTCCCGCCTCACGGATCCGTCCGGGTTCGTGAAGGCGCCGCGCTTGAAGGCCGGGTTGGTGTAATAGCGCATGGCGAGGCCGTTGATCGACAGGCCGAGATCGCCGATGCGGCGCCCGACGGCCTGCGGCTCGCCCGCGACATGGTCGGGATAGTTCAGGTCCAGGTCGGTCAGCCCCTGCACCGTCGCGGCACGCTCCACCATCTGCATCATGGTCGGCTTGCCCGCGAGATCCGGCCAGAACAGATGCGGCGCCGAACCGAACGAGTTCAGGCGGGTGGCGAAGCGGGCGAGGGTCATGGGGAGTCTTCCGTCGATTCGCTTCACGAATATGTCGAGGGTCGTGAAGCTGTCAAATCCACGGGCGGTGCATGCCTGGCCTCAACCCAGCGAGACGTCCAGGAACAGCATGAGGACCAGGCCGATCGCCAGGCCGAGCGTGGCCCTCTTCTGATGGCCGCAGCGATGGGTCTCGGGAATGATCTCGTGGCTGATGACGTAGAGCATCGCGCCGGCCGCGAAGGCGAGCGTCCAAGGCAGGAGCGGCTGCGAGATGGTGATCACCCCGGCCCCCGCCAGACCGCCCAGCGGCTCGACCGCGCCGGTCAGGGCGGCGATGACCCAGGCGGTCCGCCGCCGGTAGCCCAGCCCGAGCAGCGAGACCGCGACCGCCAGGCCTTCGGGCGCGTTCTGCAGGCCGATTCCCAGGGCAAGCGGCATGCCGCCACTCAAGCCATTCGCGCCGAATCCGACGCCGACCGCCAGGCCTTCGGGAATGTTGTGGATGGTGATGGCGAAGATGAACAGCCAGACGCGACGCAGCGAGGCCGCCGCCGGTCCTTCGCGCCCGGTTTCGAAATGCTCGTGCGGCAGCTTCTCGTTCATCAGCGCCACGGCACCCATGCCCAGCAGGATGGCGACGCACGCAATGGCGGCCGGGATCGCGCTTCCGCCATAGCGCGCTTCCGCGGCGTCGAGTGCCGGAATGATCAGCGAGAAGAACGACGCCGCCAGCATCACGCCGGCAGCAAAGCCCAGCGACATGTCGCGGAAGCCCCGGCCGAGCATGTGGCCGAACAGCACCGGCAGGGCACCGACGGCCGTCAGCGAGCCCGCGGCGAGGCTGCCGAGAAATCCCAGGAGGAGGGGAGACGCGGTTGCCAGGCTCATGCGCCGGCGCGGGAGGGTTGGATGTTCTTGCTCCTGTGCATACAGATTGGGAGGGCATCGAAGGCTTCCCAAACATCATCCATGCTGAAGTCCGGGGGACAGGGCGCCACGCCGGAAACGCCCGGTCGCTTCCGGGGATGCTGGCGGATGCGGGCGGCCGGCACGCATCGTCCCCAGCCTTCGATCGTTGGAGACCGGCCCATCGTTCAGGCGGCCGGGTAGGTCGAGAACAGTTCGGTGGATCCGTCCCGGCGGATGAGACGGACCTCGTAGGCCTCGCGCTGGTCTTCCGGCCCCATGCCGGGCGAGCCGTAGGGCATGCCGGGGACCGCGAGGCCGATCGCGTCGGGGCGCTCGCCCAGGAGGCGCCGGATGTCGGCCGCCGGCACATGGCCTTCCAGAACATAGCCGTCGGCATAGCCGGTATGGCAGGAGGTCATCTCGTGGGGGATCCCGCTTTCGCGCTTGCGGCGGGCGAGCGGCTCGGCGTCCACCTCCTCCACGGTGGCCTCGAAGCCTTGTGCGCGCAGGTAGCCAATCCAGGCGGTGCAGCAGGCGCAGCCGGGGTCCTTGACCACGTGGATGGGCGGCAGGCTTTGGGCCGCTGCGGGAAGCGCCGCGGTAACGGACAGGGCGCAGGTGCCGAGCATCAGGTGGCGGCGCGAGAGCCTGTTGCTGGTCATGGTTCCTCCTGGCTGCCGGCCTCGCCGGTCGAAGACCGCCGGACGGTGCCAAGGGTTGCTTGGCGAGCGGGTGCGGCGACGGATCAAGAACTGCCGGCCCGGCCTTGCCGTTCCGGGCTCTGGTGGGCTGTTGATCCGGCAAACACCAGATGGCGCGCCCTGCAGGGATCGAACCTGCGACCTACCGCTTAGAAGGCGGTTGCTCTATCCGCTGAGCTAAGGGCGCGGCTGGCGCACTCTAGCGGCTGCGGGCATCCTAGGCGAGAGGCCCCCATGGAGAGTGCGACTTGATCCAGATATTGCTGGGGCTGTGGATCGCGGTGATGGGTGCCGGGATCTCGATGCAGCCTTTGCTCAACGCCCAGGTCGCCTCCCGCGCCGGCCATCCGATCTACGGCGCACTGATCTCGGTGTTCGTCAGCACCTGCCTGATGGCGGCGATCGTGGTGCTGGCGCGCCTGCCGGCCCCCAACCTGAAGGCGCTGGCCGCCGGTCCCTGGTGGATGTGGATCGGCGGACTGATCGGCGGGCTCTACGTCCTGGCGGCGCTGATGGCGACGCCGCGGCTGGGGGCAGCCACGACGGTCGCCATATTCATCGCCGGCCAGCTGATCGCCTCGATCGTGATCGACCATTTCGGCCTGCTGGGGGTGCCCCACCATCCGGTCGACCTGCCGCGGCTGATCGGGGTGGCGATGCTGGTCGGCGGGGTGGTGATGATCCGCTGGGCCTGACCCGTCAGGCGGCGGCGCGCTGGTGGCGGCCCTCCCGCACTTCCTCGACGATCTTGCCGACAAAGGCGTCCAGGTCCTTGGGCGAGCGGCTGGTGATGATGCCCTGGTCGACCACCACCTCCTTGTCGACCCAGTTGCCGCCGGCATTGACGACGTCGGTGCGGATCGAGGGGAACGAGGTGACGTCGCGGCCGCGCAGGCCGTCGGCCTCGACCAGCAGCCAGGGGCCGTGGCAGATCGCGGCGACCACCTTGCCGGAATCCAGGAACCGGCGGACCAGCTTCACGGCGTCCGGCTCGGTCCGCAGCTTGTCGGGGTTGATCTGGCCGCCCGGCAGCACCAGGGCGTCGTAGTCCTCGAGCCGCGCGTTGGCGATCTTCAGGTCGGCCGGGACCTTGTCGCCCCAGTCGGTCTCGTCCCAGCCGCGGATCTCGCCGCCATCCGGGCTGGCGACCTCCACGGTCGCCCCGGCCTCGCGGAGCTTGTCGCGCGGCACCAGCAGCTCGGACTGCTCGAAGCCGTCGGTGGCCATGATCAGGATGCGGGCTTTGTCGATGTCGGTCATGGAAAAATTCCCGGGTTGAGGGTTCACTGGTGTCCTCAACCAGACGCTTCCGCCCGGGTTCCAAGCCGGTCAGGCGCTGCGCAGGCCGGGGCGGGCGCGGATCAGCGCGTCCAGCTCGCCCGCCGGCCAGACCGGATCGTCGAGGAGGCGATAGCCGCGCAGAAAGGCGTCGGCGAACCGGCCAAAGCCGTGGCTGCCGCCATTGACCAGGCGGCGGATGCGCAACAGGTCGCCGTCCAGGAGCGATTCCTTGATGGCGCGCTCGTGCGGCTTCAGGAACCCGGCAAGGATCCGCGCGGCGATCTCCGGCTCCAGGGCGCGGGCGGGATCCCGGACCAGGTCCAGCCCCAGCGCCTGGCCGAGGCTGGCATAATTGGCGCGGCCGGTGAGCTGCACGAAGCCGCGGCCGCAATAGCGCGCACCGTCCGGCCGGCCCCGGTTGCCCAGATCGACCCGCTGGTCATAGAGGTCGAAGGGATGGCCGGAGGGCGAGGTGTTGTAGCGCGACACCTGCTCCTCGACCGGCAGGAAGCTTTCGCTCTCGGCGCGGATGGTGGCGAGCGCTGCCAGGACCATGGGCTTGTCGGCGATGCCGCTGGCCTCCAGCGCATCCAGGACCAGCGGCAGGAAGCGGGCGATGTTGCCCGCCGGGGTGGCCGGGAACATCCTCGCCACCATGGCGGCGGTCACCCGCGCTGCCGGCTCGAACCGGCGCAGCGCGACGGCCGGATCCAGGCGCAGCCGGGTCCGCGGCCCGTAGATTCCGTCGGGCAGCAGGCCCTGGGCGCGCTGGAAGGCGACCAGGGCAGCCTCGGTCGACCTGCCGAAGATCCCGTCGGAGGGTCCGGGCGGAAAGCCGCGCAGAGCCAGGCGGTCCTGCATCTGCCGGACGTCGGGTCCATGGTCGCCACGGCGGATGCTGGCCGGCATAAGGATCTCCTCGATGGGGCGGTGCTGGAATAGGAACGAAGTTAGGTCGTAAGTCCTATAACCTGATCGAGCTCGGTCTTGCAATGGCAACGATCGGGCTCGTAAACCCGCGTCACCATCGCGGCCGGGAAGTGGCGACAACGACATGCGCATCAACGGGCATCCCTATCGGACGATCTGGGTCGGCAAGGACGGCCGGGAGGTCCAGGTGATCGACCAGACCGTGCTGCCGCACGATTTCTCGACGGTGACGCTGAACGAGGTCGAGGCGGCGGCGAAGGCGATCGAGAGCATGCTGGTGCGCGGCGCGCCGCTGATCGGCGGCACCGCCGCCTACGGCATGGCGCTGGCGATGCTGGCGGACGCTTCGGACGAGGGGGTCGAGGCCGCCTATGCCCGGCTGATGCGAACCCGGCCGACCGCGGTGAACCTGCGCTGGGGGCTGGAGCGGATGCGCCGGGTCCTGCTCGCCGAGGCGCCGTCCGGCCGGGCGGACCGCGCCTATGCCGAGGCCGCCGCGATCTGCGACGAGGATGTCGAGATCTGCAGCGCCATCGGCCGGCACGGCCTGACGCTGATCGAGGAGGCGGCGCGCCGCAATGGCAGCGGCCGGGTCGACGTGCTGACCCACTGCAATGCCGGCTGGCTCGCCACCATCGACCGCGGCACCGCGACGGCGCCGATCTATGCCGCCCGCGAGCAGGGGATCGACGTGCATGTCTGGGTGGACGAGACCCGCCCGCGCAACCAGGGCGCCTCGCTGACCGCCTACGAGCTGCTGCACGAGGAAGTGCCGCACACCATCATCGCCGACAATGTCGGCGGCCACCTGATGCAGCACGGCAAGGTCGATCTGTGCATCGTCGGCACCGACCGGACCACCCGCCGGGGCGACGTCGCCAACAAGATTGGCACCTACCTGAAGGCGCTGGCGGCGCACGCCAACGAGGTGCCGTTCTACGTGGCGCTGCCGTCCACCACGATCGACTGGCGGATCGCCGACGGGGTGAAGGAGATCCCGATCGAGGAACGCGGTGCCGCCGAGCTCACCCATGTCACCGGCCGGGACGCGCAGGGCCGGCTGCACACCGTCCAGATCACCAATCCCGGCAGCCCCGGCGGCAACTGGGCGTTCGACGTCACCCCGGCGCGCTACGTGACCGGGCTGATCACCGAGCGCGGCGTCAGCGCCGCCAGCGAGGAGGGGCTGAGCGCCCTGTTCCCCGAGGAAGCGAAGCAGGCCGGCTGAGGCCGTCGCCGCAGCTGCCCGCCGCCTTCCCGGGTTCGTTTGGTGCATGCCGAAACTAGGCCGCCGGGCAGCGGACGGGGAGGCGAGGCGCCATCCCGGGGATGCCCCGCATCCTGGTGCTCGGGTTCGTTTGGTCATGGCTGGCACGGCCGGCAACGCCTTGCAGGAACGGGCGTTGGGGCTGCCGATGGCCGGTTGCGGCCGGCGTTGCCGGGTTCGTTCGTGCAAATCGGCCGGCGGGGCTGGAGGCATGCCCGGGTTCGTTTGGTAGATCCACAAAACCATGCCGCTGGGCAGCGGGCTGGACCACTTGCCGTCACCCAGGGGAAGCCCGGCACCCTGGCGCTCGGGTTCGTTTGGACATTTTCGTCTTGAGCCGGATGGGCGCGGTGGGCGCGTCCCGGTCGGGCGCCGCGGCGGCAAGACGGAACCTTCCCGGGTTCGTTTGGTGAAGGCGCGCGCTCCGGGTCGACGGCTGCGGTCGCCCTTGCCGGGTTCATCCGCGCGGATCGTCCGGCGGGGGCGGAGGCGCGCCCGGGTTCGTTTGGTCGCTGATGTCCCGGGACGTCGGGGGCGAGAAAAGGTCCGGCGCCGACGACGGTGTAGGTTCGCGCAGCGGGCGCCATGGGCAGGCTCCGGGATGGCGGGGTGCCCGGAGCATAGCAGGAAATCCGGATAATAGGTAAATCGACCTAGTGCCGGAACGGATGGATCGGGATCTGGCCGGTCAGGAGCCTGCGGGCACCACGGCGAAGTTGTCGAAGTCGAACCGGCCGGTGCCGATCGCGACCAGACCGACGCCATGGCCGTCCATGCCGGAGAGCTGGATGCTGGCGAGCTGCTGGCCGTCGATCTCCAGGACCAGCTTGTCGTCGGTCGGCTGGATCCGCAGGCGGCGCGGCCCGGTCCCGCCCGCCGGCAGCTTGCCGGCGACGCGGGCGCGCACACCTTCGTTGCCGCGCTGGTAGAGGGTCCAGCGGTCGGCACCCAGGACGAAGGCGAGATAGCTGCGGCTGTCGGCGTCGAAGCGGTAGAGCAGGCCGGCCCCGGAGGTCTCGCCCGGGAAGTCGCCCCCGACATCGACCGCCACCGCCGCGCCGTCCAGGGAAGCGCCGCCGCGCAGCGAATCGATCCGGTAGAACTTGATGGCGCCCGGCTCGCTGCCGTTCTCCAGCACGGCGTTCCCGCCGGCGATGCTCAGGGTCCAGGGACCGTCGGTGCCGGGCGTCAGGATGCCGTCCAGGGCCGGACCGCCGTCGAAGGTCTCGATCAGCGTGTCGGCCCGGGCGGCGGTTGCTCCCAGCAAGAGGGCCGCGACGGCGGCGAAGAAAACAAGGCGCATCGACGGTTTCCGGTCGGTTGGGACGGGCATCTTCCTGGATACGCCGCTGGTGGCCGCGCGCAAGCCCGAACCGGAAGCGACATGCACCGGCGTGCCGGCGCCGGGTCAGAAGCGCTGGTCGGGGATCGGCGTGGTGGGCAGATGCGGGTCGTCGGTGCAGCCCAGGACCATCTGGTCGAAATCGACGTTGGACCCGGTCATCAGGCCGCTCTCGTCCGAGCTCAGAAACGCCACCATCCGCGCCACCTCGTTCGGGTCGATCAGCCGGCCGAACGGACGCGCCTGCACCGCCTTCTCCAGCCAGTCGTCCGGCGCATCGTGGTACTTCTTCTGGATGTCGTGCTCGCCCGGTGTGTTCATCCAGCCGATGTTGAGGCCGTTGACCCGGATCCGGTCGGGCAGCAGGGCGTGGGCGACGTTGCGGGTGAGGATCGCGAGCGCGCCCTTGCTGGTGGAATAGGCGGACAGGAAGGACTGGCCGCCATGGCCGGACATCGACTGGATCGAGACGATCGTGCCGGCGATCTTCTCGCGGCGCATGATCTTCGCCGCGTCCTGCATCAGGAAGAAGGGGGCCCGCACGTTCACCGCGAACATCCGGTCGAACAGTTCCGGCGAGGTGTCCAGGATGCTGCCCCGGTCGGTGATCGCGGCGGCGTTCACCAGGGCGTGCAGCCGGCCGAATTCCTGGTCGGCGGTGGCGATGACCCGGCGCACCGCGTCCAGGTCGCCAAGCTCGCCTTGGGCGAACACGGTCCGGCAGCCGCCGGCGCTCAGGTCGCGGGCGACCGCCTCGCCCCGCTCCCGGTTGCGGCCGGACAGGACCAGGCCCGCGGCGCCGCGGGCGGCGAACAGCCGGGCGGTGGCCTCGCCCAGCCCCTGGGTCCCGCCGGTGATGACGGCGATCCGTCCCTGCAGCGTCTGCTCCATCTGCCTGCTCCCTTGTCGGCCGATCGGATACGATTCTTGCTTTCCCCGGCGCCGTCTGCGGGCAGGCGGGGGCGACGGGCCGAACGGTAGCACCCGGGACCTGGGCAAGGCCATCGGGGCCGGCCGGGTCTCGCCGCGGCCGCGATCATTGAGCGGCTATTTGGCGCGGCCGGTCGCTTCTTGGCGGCAGCCGGCGAACGACGGCAGGGGACTTGGGCTAAGCAACATGAATTCTGAGAAATATTTCAAATCATGCCGAAAAGATCGATCGCGCCGCCACAGTAATATTCTTCTTTACCATGAAATCCATTCCTTCTCGCTGGAAACGGGTTCTGTGGCGACTTGATCTTCCGCAGTAGGCCCACAAAAATGGCACATAGGTACACTTTTGTGCGACTCCGCCTTGCGGGCGATCCGTTTGGCCCTATCTTCGGTCGCATCGATCGTGGCTGGAGTTGATCAAGTGATCGGTGTGGAAACGACTGACGCAGTGCCGAAGAAATCGGACAGCGCGGCAGGCAAGGAGACAATGCCGGGCGAGGGCGGTTCTGCGCGGTTCCGCGTGGTCCATACGAGCGGCGAGACAGTCGTCGCCAGCGAGGCCGAAGCCAAGGCGCTCCTGAACCGGCTGCCCGGCGCCCGGGTGTTCTGCGCCACCCGCGCCAAGCCTGCGCTCAAGCACTGAGCCGAGTCATCCCGCCCGCCCCGCCAGGCGGTCCCGCGGTTTCCTGAACTGCGTTAGTTGAACCGCATGGCCGCGTGGTGCGGCCGGTCCGTTCGGCGCCGCCGCCCGACAGGGCGCGCGATCCACCGCCGGCAGGATCGCTCCTGTTTCCCCGTTCATCCCGATGCTGATGCGTCGAGCCGGCTGGCCCTCAGGCCGGGCGGCGGCGGCGGATCAGCACGTAGAGCGCGCCGGCGCCGCCATGGTGGGTCTTGGCCTGGGCATAGGCCAGGACCTTGTCGCGCATCGGGATCTCGTCGAGCCAGCGCGGCGTCATGGTGCGCAGGATCCCGACATCGCCGCTGCCGCGCCCGGTGATCACCAGCACACAGCGCGAGCCGACCCGCCAGGCATGGTCGATGAAGGCCACCAGCCGGTCATAGGCGGCGATCTGGGTCAGGCCGTGCAGGTCCAGCCGCGATTCCACCACCATGTCGCCGCGATGCAGGCGCTGCCAGCTGCGCCGGTCGATGTCGACCGGCCCGGTCCGGTCGGCCCGGCGCACGATCGGTTTCTCGAAGCTGCGGGCCGCCTGCAGGGGCGGACGGACCACCACCGCTGGCGCCACCGGCGGGGGAGCCGGCTTGGCGGGCCTGGGCGGACGGGCCGCTGCCGGCGTCGCCTTGCCCACGGGAGTCGCCTTGCCCGCGGGCGCCGGCTTGGCCGATGCTGAAGCCGTGGTCGCCGTCGCCGGGGGCAGCGGCCTGGCGGTTTCGGCGGCGTCGCGCGGCAGCGGCGCCACGTCCTTCACATAGTTGCGCCAAAGCGCGGCCTCGTCGGCAGAGGGGGCACGGGGCCGGCGCATCGGCGGGTCAGGCCGGGGTCAGGTCGTCGACGAGCAGCACGCACAGGCGCTTGGGCCCATGCGCGCCCAGCTCCAGCTTCTGGGCGATGTCGCCGGTCCGCGACGGGCCGGTCACCAGGTTGACCGAGCGGGGCGGCCTGCCCAGCACCCGTCGCAGCTCCTGCCAGGCCTGCTCGTAGGCGCCGAACATGCTGGCCGAGGGCAGCACGATCAGGCTGTTCTCGGGCAAGAACGCCAGCAGCGTCGGGCGATCCGCCGAGGAGCACAGCATCAGCGTGCCGGTCTCGGCGATCCCGGCAAAGGCGACGGTGACGCCGACCGGATCGGTCTCCTCGGGATCGCCATGGCGCACCCGCAGCAGCGGCTGGCTGGCAAATCCTGCCTGGTGGAGCAGCCTGTCCGGGGCGGCCACCACCTTTTGCGGCAGGTTGTGCCGGCGCAGGAACCCCGCCACCGCCGCGGGCAGGTCGGCGAGCCTTGGCAGCCGCTCGACCTCGGCCTGCACGTTGCGCGCCATGGTGGTGAACAGCTCGATCCGCCCCTCGAGGTCGAGCTGGCCGCGCGCCGGGATCAGGTTGGGGGTGGGGTGGAATACGCGCTGCTCGACCGTGGCGATCGCCTGGGCCTCTTGCTCGGGCGAGCGGGCGAACGCCTCGCGCAGGCGGCCCAGGATCGCATCCCGGCCGCGGCCACTCTCGCTCAACGCGCACCTCCGCGCCGCTTCTTCTTCCATTGCTGCATGAAGGTCTTGCCCTGCGGGGCCGGCAGGTCGCGGCTCGCGGTCCAGCCGCCGGCCAGCGGCAGGGAGGCGAAGCTGCCCTCCTTGCGGCCCATCCGGCCGAGCATCGCCATCGCCACCCGGGTCGCGAAGCGGTAGAGGGCCGGCCGCTTCGCGACATAGCCCCAGATTCCCAGGCCCCAGCGCACGGTGGACGGCACCAGCTGCCGCTTGAACTGCTCCTCCCGCCAGTGCCGCATCAGGTTGGGCAGGGGGATCCGCACCGGGCAGACCTCCTCGCAGCGCCCGCAGAAGCTGGACGCGTTGGGCAGGGTGTGGGCGCTCTCGATGCCGACGAATTGCGGGGTGAGCACCGAGCCCATCGGCCCGACATAGACCCAGCCATAGGCATGGCCGCCGGCCGCCAGATAGACCGGGCAGTTGTTCATGCAGGCCCCGCAGCGGATGCAGCGCAGCATGTCCTGGAACTTCGAGCCGATCATCTTGGAGCGGCCATTGTCCAGGAGCACGACGTGGAACTGCTCCGGGCCGTCATGGTCCTCGGTGCGCTTGGGCCCGGTCATCACCGTGGTGTAGGTCGAGAATTCCTGGCCGGTGGCGGAGCGCGCCAGCACGCGCAGCAGGGTGAACGCGTCCTCCATGGACGGGATCACCTTCTCCAGGCTGGCGATCACCACATGGACCTTGGGCAGGCCCTGCGTCAGCTCGGCATTGCCCTCGTTGGTGACGGTGATCGCCGAGCCGGTCTCGGCGATCAGGAAGTTGGCGCCGGTGATGCCGACATCGGCCGCCAGGTATTTCTGGCGCAGCACGGTGCGCGCCTGGCCGACCAGCTCGGTCGGATCCTCGGTGCGCGGCAGGTCGTGGGTCGCGGCGAACAGGTCGGAGACCTGGTCCCTGGTCAGGTGCACGGCAGGCCCGACCAGATGCGAGGGCGGCTCCTTGCGCAGCTGGATGATGTACTCGCCGAGATCGGTCTCGACCGGGGTGATGCCGGCCGCCTCCAGATGGTCGTTGAGCCCGATCTCCTCGGCGATCATCGACTTGGACTTGGTGACGGTCTTCGCGCCGTTGTCCTGGCAGATCCCCTGGATGATCGCGCGCGCCTCGGCGGCGTCGCGCGCCCAGTGCACCTGGCCGCCGGCATCCAGCACCCGCGCCTCGAAGGCTTCCAGGTAGAAGTCCAGATGCTCCAGGGCGTGGTTCTTGATGTCGCGCGCCTGGTCGCGCAGCTGCTCGAACTCAGGGAGGCGGTCGGCGGCCAGGATCCGGCCGCGCTGCCAGCCGGTCTTGATGCCGCCCAGCGCCTTTTGCAGGTTGGGATCGGCCAGCGCGTCGGAGGCCTTCGTCTGGAAGGCGAGGCTGCTCGGCTGCACGGGGATATGTCCTCCTCAGGCGTCCGCCGGCCGGCCGATCGGCGGGGCGTCCAGTTCGCCGGCCAGCACCTCGGCCACGTGGCGCACCTCGATCGGGCTGCCCTGGCGCGCCAGCCTGCCGGCCATGTTCATCAGGCAGCCGAGATCGCCGGCCAGCAGCAGGTCGGCCCCGCTCGCGGCGACGTCCTGCACCTTGTTCTCGACCATCTTGGTGGAGATCTGCGGGTACTTCACGCAGAAGGTCCCGCCAAAGCCGCAGCAGACCTCCGGCTCGGCCATCTCGGCCAGCTCCAGCCCCTCGACGCTCTGCAGGAGGCGGCGCGGCTGGCGCTTGATCTTGAGCTCGCGCAGGCCGGAGCAGCTGTCATGGTAGGTGGCCACCCGCTCCAGCGCGGCGTCGACCCGCTTCACCCCCATCACGTCCACCAGGAAGCTGACCAGCTCATGGCAGCGCCCGGCGAACTCCGCCGCCCGGGCGGCGGTCGCCTTGTCGTTCTCGAACAGGTCCGGCACGTGGGCGCGCAGCATCCCGGCGCAGGAGCCGGACGGCGCCACCACATAGTCGTAGCCCTCGAACGCATCCAGGAGGCCGCGCACCAGGTCCTCGGTGGTCGCCCGGTCGCCGGAGTTGAAGGCGGGCTGGCCGCAGCAGGTCTGCGCCTCCGGCACCTCGACCGTGCAGCCGGCATCCTCCAGCAGCTTCACGGCGGCAAAGCCCACCGAGGGCCGGAACAAATCGACCAGGCAGGTCACGAACAGGCCGACCCTGGGCTGGGCAGGCGGTGATGATGCGGCGGAAGTCATGGGGGGACCTTAAAGCCTTTTCGCGCCAGGGGAAACGCGCCGAAGCGGCCGGCCCCGGCTCCAAGGATCGGCGATGTCAGCCGACCGGTTCGACCGATCTCGGCAGGAGGATCCACAGCCGCCCGGGGCTCTTCATCGGCCCGGCGATCCGCTCGGCGGCGGGGCCGACCCCCAGATAGAGATCGGCGCGGATCGCACCCTTGATGGCGCCGCCGGTGTCCTGCGCCACCGCGACCGTCCGCAGCGGCGCGCCGCCGACCTCCTGCGGCAGGGTGGTGTCCAGCCACATCGGCGCGCCCAAGGGCCAGACCGACCGGTCGACCGCCAGGGAATGCCCGGCGGTGAGCGGCACGCCCAGCGCACCGGGCGCGCCCTTGCCGTCCGGCGGATCGGGCAGCCGCCGGAAGAACACGTAGGACGGGTTCTTCCACATCAGGGCCTGGGCCTGCTCCGGATGAGCCAGCATCCAGGCCCGGATCGTCTGCAGCGACACCTCGTCCTTGGTCAGCTCGCCCGAAGCCACCAGGTCCCGGCCGATCGCGTGGTAGAGCCGGCCGTTCTGCTCGGCATAGCCGATCCGCTCCACGCTGCCGTCGGGCAGGCGCACCCGGCCGGATCCCTGGATCTGCAGGAAGAACTTCTGGATGGGGTCGTCGACCCAGAGCAGTTCGACCCGCTGCCCCTCGATCGCCCCGGCATCGATCGCCGCCCGGTCCGGATAGAGGGTCAGCCGGCCGTCCTCGACCCGGCCGACCACCCGGCGTCCCTTGAGGTCCTCGGCGAACTCGCCCAGGTCCACGGTGACCAGATCGGCCGGCCGGCCGTGCAGGGGCACGTGGTAGCGGGGCGAGGGGGTCGGCGAGCCTTCCAGCAAAGGCTCGTAATAGCCGGTGATCAGGCCCTCGGCGCTGCCGGAATCGACCACCGCGTAGGGGCGGAACCATGCCTCGAAGAAGGTGGTGGCCGACGGGTCGTCGGGGGTGGCGGCCCGGGCATGCCGGCAGGCCTCCTGCCAGTCGGCGACCGTGCCGGCGAACGGCTTGCCGCCGAAGCGGGCGGCGGGATCGGCCTTCTCGATCCGGCCGCAGCCGGCCACGAACGCCTCCAGCGCCGCCCTTGGCGTGGCGCCGGGCCAGCCGGACAGCTGGTCGAACGAGGCCGGCTCCAGCCGCATGCCGGGCTCCGGCTCCGGCCGGTCGGCGGCACAGCCGGCCGCCAGCAGCAGGCCGGCCGCCAGCATCCATCGCGACGAGCGCGCCCAGGATCGCAACGAGGTCACTCCGGGGTCGCGGTCTCGGCGAGCAGCCAGTTCGGGTCGCTGGAGCGGACGTCGCGCTCGAAGGTCCAAAGGTCGACCACTTCCTCCGGGCGCACCGGATCGCCCGCGATGACGTTGCCGCGCGCGTCGCGGGTCACGTTGGTCTGGCGGCTGACGAAGCGCAGCGTCACCCGTGCGATGCTGCCGCGCATCCCGGCCTCGACGAACTCGGCCGCGGGCTCCGCCATGATCTCCGTCTCCAGGCGCTCGCCCGCCGCCTCGCGCTGGTCGATCGCCGCCTTGAAGTTGCGGAAGACCTGGTCGGCCAGGAGGGGCCGCAGCGCCTGCAGGTCGCCGCGCGCGAACGCGTCGACGATCATGCCGAACGCCGCCTTCGCGCCCGGCAGGAACGACGCCATGTCGAAGCCGGGATCCGCGGCGCGCAGTGCGGCCACGCCCGGGGCGAGGTCAGCGTCGGAACTGTTCACGGCCGGCGGCTCCTCCATGCGGCTGCGACGATCGGGCAGGGCCACCACGTTGTCGGCGTCAGCGGCCTGCTCGCCCGGGCGCGCCCGGCCATCCTGCTTGTGCCGTTCCAGTGGGTGCCGCTCAAGGCCGGTCCGACGCCCCAGGACGCTGCGCAGGCGATAGGCGATGAACGCCGCCACCATGGCGAAGAAGAGAATGTCGATGTAGGCGAAACCGTCGGACATGTTACCTGTTCGTCGTCAGTGACGGGTGCAAAACGCCCGCCGGATCGATCGGAAGACACCGGCGCCAGCCTGAACCGATTGGATAGCGCGGCGGATGCAGTTACACCACCGTGGATGGACCCGGCTCCATCCATCATATATGTCGCGTTCGCCGAACACAAAGCGCCTGCCTTGCCGATCAGACTTCTTCCCTTCCTGCCGCTCGCCTGGTTCATCCTCGAGGTGGTCGTCCTTGTCGAGGTCGGCCAGGCCGTGGGCGCCCTTGCCGTGGTGGCGCTGCTGTTCGCGGCGGCGATCGCGGGCGGGCTCCTGCTGCGCCATGCCGGCACCAGCGTGGTCGCCTCTCTCCTGGTGCGCAACCCGGGCGACCGGGAGCCGGCGCTGCAGCGGATCCGCTCGGCGGGCTGGCAGGTCGCGGCCGGCCTCTTGCTGATCGTCCCGGGCTTCGCCAGCGACGTGCTGGCCCTCCTGCTGTTCCTGCCCCCCGTGCGCCGGCTGATCTCCGGAATGCTGCCGAAGCCGACCCATGTGCGCGGCCGCAGCACCGTGATCGAGGGGGAGTTCCACGACATCAGCCCGGAGCCCGAGCCGACCACGACCCCGCGCTTCCCGCGGCCGGACACGCCCGGCGGCGACCGGCCGGACAGTCCCCGTGGCGACCAGCCGGTCGATGTCGAGCCGGCCGAGGGCGGTCCGTCCCGCGGCGGGGACGGCAATCCCTGGTCGCGCCGCGACCAGCCCTGATTGGACCCCATGCTGCTGATCCGCCACGCGCAGTCCGAGTGGAACCTGCATTTCGGCCGCACCCGCATCGACCCCGGGATCCCCGACCCGGTCCTGACCGAGGAGGGTCAGGCCCAGGCGCGGGCGGCCGCCCGCCGGCTCGCCGGCACCAGGGTGGCCCGGCTGATCTGCAGCCCCTACCGGCGCTGCCTGCAGACCGCCTCGATCATCGCCGAGCAGGTCGGCGCCGCGATCCAGGTGGACCCCCTGGTCCGGGAGCGCTGCGCCTTTTCCTGCGACCAGGGCAGCGCGCCGGCCGAGCTCGGCCGGCTCTGGCCGAAGCTCAGCTTCGACCATCTGGAGGAAACCTGGTGGGGCGGGCTGATCGAGAGCCAGGCCGGCATCGACGCCCGTGCCCGCGCCTTTCGCGCCCGCGAGTGGCCGGACCACGAGCGCACCGTCATCGTGTCGCACTGGGGGTTCCTGCGCGCCCTGACCGGCTTGGAGGTCCAAAACAGCGCATTCGTGCGCTATGATCCGGCAAGCGGCTCGGCGTCCCTGGAAGCCGAGCTGCCGGTCCCGGCGGCCTGAGCCGGCGGACGGGGCGTCTCCGGGCAAACAGGCGTCGCGGGCCATGGCGCCACCTGCTAGGAAGCGCCGCGACGAGGCGCCGGGCAGCCGGCCGGCGCCGCCGACCCATAATTTCGACGGGCCGACCCGTAGCCCCGATGGAGAGCCAACCCGATGAGTGACGAACCCAACACGAACGGCAAGGCCGCCGAACCGGCGCAGGCTCCGCGCCTCTCGATCGTCCTGCAGTACATCAAGGACATCTCGTTCGAGAACCCCAAGGCGCCGGCCGGGCTGCAGAGCAACGTGCGGCCCGAGATCCAGATCAAGGTCGACACCCGCGCCACCCAGGTCAGCAATGACGGGCATTACGAGGTGGTGATCGACCTGGAGGTCGAGGCGAAGGCGTCGGAAGAAACCATCTTCCTGCTCGAGCTGGACTATGCCGGGGTGTTCCAGATCGCGAACATCCCGCCGGACAGCCTGCAGCCGCTCTTGATGATCGAGTGCCCGCGGCTGCTGTTCCCGTTCGCGCGCCGGATCGTAGCCGACATGACCCGCGACGGCGGCTTCCCGCCGTTGATGATCGACCCGATCGACTTCGTGACCCTCTACCGCCAGCGCCTGGCCTCGGCGGCCAGTCAGGCAAAGGCCGGCGGGACCGACACCGCGCTCACCTGAGCGCAGGTCCTTCCGGCAGGGCGTGCCCGGCGGGAGGTCAGCCACGCACGAACGGGCCACCGGCGCTCTTGTGGCCGGTCGCCCGGGCGGGCTGGGCCAAGCCGCCGGCGGCAGGCTCCGGCCCCGGGTCCAGGCCGAGGGTCTGGCTGAGCGCCAAGACCCGGTGCGGGCCCGGCCACTGGCCGAGCATCGTCCCGGCCATGGCGCAGAACAGCAGCAGCATGACGATGCGGGCGGCGATCATCGCGGACACCTCCGATGGTGGCTGCCCGATCATCGCACCCGCCGATAAAGAAAACGTGAAGAAGCCGGCGCCGCGCCGGGGCAGGGGATTCGTCCAGCCGGTTCCGGGCGAGGCGGTCATGGCGCGCTCCGCTTCGGCCGGCAGTTCCGGAGCCGAAGCGAAACGCTGCGCCCAGGCATGGCTCTTGTCGATCCAGAGTTCCCCAGGCGGCGGCAAGCTGCTGGAACCGACGCTGCCATGACCCGCGACCTGCCCCTCTGTTGCAGCGGTTGAGGATGGCCACGGCCAGCCAACCGGGGCGGGGAGAGATCGGGGGGCGGCAGCCGGCTTCGAGCACGGGCAGGATCCGGCGGAGCCTGCGCCGGGCCTGGATGGCTGGTCGATCCGGGCGGCCACGAGGCAGGTGGGCTCGATCGGCGCCCAGGCTGCGGCCGACAGCCGGAAGGGATGGGGCATCCGCACGGACGCATCCCGGCCCGTGTTCCCGATCAGCCGATCGGAAGCCGTGAAGCGGCAGGAGGCCGGCTAGGTGTGCTGCCTCAGGCAGGCAGTTGCTCGGCCAGTGCCAGGAGCTTGCGGGAGTCGCGGACGGTGATGCGCTTGCGGTCGCTGGCCACCAGGCCCTGCGCTTCCCAGGCCGACATCACCCGGCTGACCGTGTGCAGGGTGGTTCCCGTCATCTCCGCGATGTCCTGACGGGTGATCGGGAAGTCGATCAGCAGGCCCGCCTCGGTGGCCCGCCCGGCCTGCCGGGCGAGGCGGAGCAGCGCGTGGGCGACCCGGCGCTCCACCTCCTCGGTGGAGAGCTCCCGGATCCGGGCATGGGCGTCCTGCAGCCGCTGGCCGACCATGGCGAGCGCGTTGGCCGCCAGGGCGGGGCTGTGCCCGAGAAAGCTCTCCCACTGGCTGGACGGCCAGGCGAGCGCCAGGCTGTCGATGATGGCCAGCGCCGTCGCCGGATAGTCCGTGCGCCGCATGGCCCGGGCGATGCCGAAGATGTCGCCCGGGTTCACGTGGCGCACGATGACCTGCTGCCCGTCCGGCGTGGTCTGCACCACCTTCAGGCGGCCGTGCAGCAGGGCGAAGAACTCGGTGGCCGGCGCGCCCTGCACGAATGCCGGGCTGTTCTGCGGAAGCCGGCGCAGCGCGGCGGCCGCGAGAACGGCGTCCAGGTCGTCCTCCGCCATCGACCGGAAGATCGGCAGGTCGCGGATGAGCGACCGGTCCAGGTTGCGGGCCGGCATCTTGCCTCCATGGCCGTTCGGGGGCCCGGGTCAGGATATAGCGACAGATGCCGGCATGGCGCCAACCATGTCTTGGCCCGGCCGGGCGGCATCGGAACCATGCCCGTCGCCGGCGATGTTTGCGCTGGCGCAAGGTCCGCCGGGACCAGCCAGGCTATGCTGGCGGATGGCAGGTCGAGTGGCGGCCGGCCCTCGTCCCGGTTCGGCAGGAATTCCTGGATGATCGCAAACCCATCGAAGCCGCCGCTGGCCATGCCCTACTGGCTCACCTGCGGCTTTCGCCCGTTCTTCTTCCTGGGCGCCCTGGTGATGGCGGCCTCCATCCTGGCATGGCTGCCGATGCTGGCCGGCGCCTACCAGCTCCCGACCAGCTTCACGCTGCGCGACTGGCACGTGCACACCATGCTGTTCGGGGGTCTGCCGGCGATCATAGCCGGCTTCGCGCTGACCGCTGCCAGCAACTGGACCGGCCGCCCGCCCGTGGCTGGCGGCGAGCTGGCCCTGCTGCTCGTGCTGTGGCTGGCGGGGATCCTCGCCGTTTCGGTGTCGGCCTGGATCGGCGCGCCGGCGGCCGCCGTGATCGACCTCGCTTTCCCGGCAGCGCTCGCCGGCATGCTTGCCCGCGAGGTGATCGCTGCCGGCAACTACCGCAACCTCCGGGTGGTAGCGTTGGTGGCGCTCCTGGGCCTCGCCAATGGCGGCTTCCACCTGGAGGCCGCCCATGCCGGCCTGGCCGACTATTCGGTGCGCGCGGGCATCGGCCTGGTCCTGGCGCTGGTGATGCTGGTGGGCGGGCGGATCATCCCGGCTTTCACCCGCAACTGGCTGGCAGCGCGCAAGGCGGCGGCGCTTCCCGCCCCGTTCGGGCGCTATGATGCCGCGACCGTGGCGGTCTCGGCCGCGGCGCTCCTGGCCTGGACGGCCTGGCCCTGGGCGGATGCCAGTGCTGCCCTGCTGATCCTGGCGGGCATCATGAACCTGGTCCGGATGGCGCGCTGGCAGGGGCTGCAGACCCGGTCGGAGCCGCTCTTGTGGGTCCTCCATCTGGCCTACGCCACCCTGCCGCTGGGGTTCGCGATGGTGGGCGCGTCGATCCTGGCGCCAGGATCGGTGGACCCGACGGGTGCCATCCATGTCTGGGCGGCCGGCACGTTCGGCGCCATGACGCTGGCGGTCATGACCCGCGCCAGCCGCGGCCATTCCGGGCAGCCGCTCGCCGCCGGACGGCTGGAGGTGGCGATCTACGGCCTGGTGCTCCTGGGCGCGCTGGCACGGGTGGCAGCACCCTACCTGCCGGGCGAGATCGGGCGCGGCCTGGAGTTCGCCGGACTTGCCTGGGCCCTGGCCTTCCTGGGCTTCGCCTTGGGCTATGGCCGGATGCTGCTCTTGCCGCCAGCGCGCCGGGCATGACCGGGAACAGGCAGCGCCGCCTGCCACCCGGCCATAGCCTCAGCCGTGCGGATCGGTGATGTCCTCGATCCAGGTGAGCGCCTTCACCCCCTGCGGGAAGCCCAGCGTCGGGATCGCCAGGAGGGCGACCTGCCGGAGTTCCTCCCTGGACACGCCTTCCGCGACCGCCCGGCGCGCATGGGAATGCACCGCTCCCTCGGACGAGGCGCCGACCGCCAGCGCCAGCTTCACCAGGCGCAGCGTCCGGCCGTCGAGCGGCCCCGCCTCGGCGCAGGCCTGGCCGAGCTTCGCATACGCCTCCCAGACCTCCGGATAGGATCTGGCCACCTCAGCGGCGCCGGAGGGAAGGTTTTCGGGCTTTTCTGCCATGGTGCCTCCTGATCGAGGGATTGCAGGCTACGCCCGGTGCGGGCCGCGGCCGGCCGCAGGAACTGTCCGCGGGCGCGCGGCAGCACCGGCGGCCAGCCCCCTTTGGCACGCTAAGTAAGAGCCCTTAAGGGCGGACCGCAATCATCGGCTTTCGCTTCACCGTTTGATCTGGCGCAAATCCAGCTCGCTGCGGATCGGCAAAGCATGCCCGCACTGGATCCCCCGCGGATCGGCACTCGGGCATAACCTCATGAACCCAGCTACTCCCATATCCAGTTCCGACCAGCGCCGGGCCTTGTGGCTTTCCACGCTGGCCTTCACGGTCTGCTTCGCGGCCTGGACGATTTTCTCGATCATC
The DNA here is from genome assembly GCF_000427665.1 of Geminicoccus roseus DSM 18922. Classification (NCBI taxonomy): domain Bacteria; kingdom Pseudomonadati; phylum Pseudomonadota; class Alphaproteobacteria; order Geminicoccales; family Geminicoccaceae; genus Geminicoccus; species Geminicoccus roseus. The sequence goes on along the minus strand of NZ_KE386572.1, from coordinate 163,723 downwards.
GGCGTGCGGATCAAAGCCGAGCTCGGCCTGTCCGACACGCAGTTCGGCCTCCTGGTCGGCACCCCGATCCTGACCGGCAGCCTGGTGCGCCTGATCCTGGGCATCTGGGCCGACCAGTATGGCGGCCGCCTCGTCGCGTTCTTCACCATGCTGGCGGCAGCGTTCGCGACCTTCATGCTGACCTACGCCTACGACTACCCGACCTTCCTCCTGGCGGCGCTCGGGATCGGCATGGCCGGCGGCGTGTTCTCGGTGGGCGTCGCCTACGTGTCCCGGTGGTTCCCCAAGGAGAAGCAGGGCACGGCGCTGGGCATCTTCGGCGCCGGCAATGTGGGTGCCGCGGTCACCAAGTTCCTGGCCCCGCTCGTCATGGTGGCGCTCGGCTGGCAGGCGGTGGCGCAGATCTGGGCGCTGGCGCTGGTGGTCATGGCGGTGGTGTTCTTCATCCTCACCGAGGACGATCCCGAGCTTGCCGCGCGCCGGCAGGCCGGCATCCGGCCGGAGCCGCTCTCGGCGATGCTGGTGCCGCTGAAGAACCTGCAGGTCTGGCGCTTCTCGCTCTACTACTTCTTCGTGTTCGGCGGGTTCGTGGCGCTGGCCCTGTGGCTGCCCCACTACTACACCGACGTCTACGGCCTGAGCATCGTGGCCGCCGGCTGGCTGGCCGCGGCCTACTCGATCCCCGGCTCCTTGTTCCGCGTCCTGGGCGGCACGCTTTCCGACCGCTTCGGCGCACGCCGGGTGATGTACTGGACCTTCGCCGGCTCGGTCGCCTGCACCTTCCTCCTGTCCTACCCGGCGACCCGCTACGTGGTCGACGGCGTCCGCGGCCCGATCGAGTTCAGCATCGCCATCGGCCTGGTGCCGTTCACGGTCCTGACCTTCGTGCTGGGCTTCTTCATGAGCCTGGGCAAGGCGGCGGTCTTCAAGCACATCCCGGTCTACTACCCCGGCCGCGTCGGCGCGGTGGGCGGCGTGGTCGGCCTGATCGGCGGCCTGGGCGGCTTCGTCCTGCCGATCGCCTTCGGAGCCATGAACGACCTGGTCGGCGTGTGGACCTCCTGCTTCATGCTGCTGTTCCTGATCGTGGCCACCAGCCTCGCCTGGATGCACGCCGCCATCCTGCGGATGGAGAAGCGCGCCTATCCCGAACTCGCCCGCAAGGACCTGGCCGAGATCGAGGGGCTGCACCCGCAGCCCGCGGGAGCGCCGGACCGGCCTGCCCGGCCGGTTCCGCCCGCGCCCCATGGCGGCCTCTCCGGCGTGCCGGCCGAATGAACCTGCCGGCGGGCACGGTCCCGCCGGCCCCTCCTCCAGCAAGGACGAACCCCGATGTCCGTCGCCACCCTTCCCGCTGCCTCGGCGCGGCCGCTTTCGGCCGAGTGGCTGAAAAGCTGGGAGCCCGAGAACGCCACCTTCTGGACCCAGAGCGGCAGCCGCCTCGCCTGGCGAACGCTGGCGATCACCACGGCCAACCTCACGTTGGCCTTCGCGGTCTGGTTCCTGGTTTCCGCTCTGGTGGTGCGCCTGCCGGCGATCGGCTTCCAGCTCACCACCAGCCAGCTTTTCTGGCTGGCGGCGATGCCGGGCCTTGCCGGCGGCACGCTGCGCCTGGTCCACATGTTCCTCACCCCCGTCTATGGCACCCGCAAGGTGGTGGGCTACTCGACCCTGTCGCTGCTGGTCCCGGCGGTCGGCTGGTTCTACGCGGTGCAAAACCCGGCCACGCCCTACTGGATCCTGATGGCGCTGGCCTTCCTGGCGGGCCTGGGCGGCGGCAACTTCTCGTCCTTCATGCCGTCCACCAGCCTGTTCTTTCCCAAGCGGATGCAGGGCACCGCTTTGGCGATCCAGGCGGGCGTGGGCAATTTCGGGGTCTCGGTCGTGCAGTTCCTGACGCCCTGGCTCATCGGCTTCGCCCTGGTGGGCGGCACGATGCTGGGCGGCCCGCAGGAGCTGACCCGGGGTGATGCGACCTCGTCCGTCTGGCTGCAGAACGCCGCCGGCATCTACATCCCCTTCATCGCCGTGCTGGGCCTGGCAGCGCTGTTCCTGCTGAAGAGCGTGCCGGTGAAGGCGAACTTCCGCGAGCAGATGGACATCTTCCGCTCGCGCCATACCTGGGCGATGACCAGCCTCTACATCATGACCTTCGGCGCCTTCTCGGGCCTGGCCGGAACCTTCCCGCTGCTGATCAAGCAGTGCTACGGCGACCTGCCGGGCGCCCCGGACCCGCTCGCCTATGCGTTCCTGTGCCCCCTGGTCGGCTCGCTGATGCGGGTCGTGGCAGGCCCGGTCTCGGACCGGCTGGGCGGCGCCAAGGTCACCCATGTGGCGGCGATCGGCATGCTGGCCTGCGTGCTGTTGGTGCCCTTCTACACCCAGCCGGCTTCCATGGCCGACTTCCCTTACTTCGTCGGCGCCATGCTGGGCCTCTCGGCGTTCGCCGGCATCGGCAACGCATCGACCTTCAAGCAGATGCCGATGATCTTCCCGCCGCGCCAGGCGGGCGGCGTGATCGGCTTCACCGCGGCGGTGGCAGCCTACGGGCCGTTCCTGTTCGGGATCATGTTCGGCGCCGCGGTCGGCCTGTTCGGCAGTCCCAACGCCGTCTTCTACGCGCTGGCGGTGTTCTTCGCGTTCAACATCGCCCTGAACTGGTGGATGTACGCCCGCCGCGGCGCCGCCACCCCCTGCTGATCCCGGGGACCTCCGGGACATCCCTTAGGTGGATGCTCGGAATTTCCCGCGAGGCGGGCGCTGGCTACCACCCGAGCAAGAACTTCACCAGGTCGCGCCCGCTCCTTTGGAGGGCGTGCGGGGGCCGAGAGGATCCGAGATGAGCCACTTTCTCGACAGGCTGACCTTCTTCAACCGCACGGTGGGCGAGTTCTCGGATGGCCACGGGATCACCACCCGCGAGGACCGGCGCTGGGAGGATGGCTACCGGAAGCGCTGGCAGCACGACAAGGTCGTCCGCTCGACCCATGGCGTGAACTGCACCGGGTCCTGCTCGTGGAAGGTCTACGTGAAGGGCGGGATCGTCACCTGGGAGACCCAGCAGACCGATTATCCGCGGACCCGGCCGGAGCTTCCCAACCACGAGCCGCGCGGCTGCGCGCGCGGGGCCAGCTACAGCTGGTACCTCTATTCCGGCAACCGGGTGAAGTACCCGCTGGTCCGCTCGCGCCTGCTCCGGCTGTGGCGCGAAGCGCGGGCGATGATGACCCCGGTGGCCGCCTGGGCCTCGATCGTCGAGAACCCGGAAAAGCGCCGGGCCTATACCAGCAAGCGCGGCCATGGCGGCTTCGTTCGCGGCACCTGGGACGAGGTCAACGAGATCATCGCGGCCGCCAACGCCTACACCGCCCGGACCCACGGCCCCGACCGGATCTTCGGCTTCTCGCCGATCCCCGCCATGTCGATGGTCTCCTATGCCGCCGGTGCCCGCTACCTGTCGCTGCTGGGCGGGGTCTGCATGTCGTTCTACGACTGGTACTGCGACCTGCCGCCGGCCTCGCCGCAGACCTGGGGCGAGCAGACCGACGTGCCGGAAAGCGCCGACTGGTACAATGCCGGCTTTTTGATCCTGTGGGGCTCCAACGTCCCGCAGACCCGCACGCCCGACGCGCATTTCTATACCGAGGTCCGCTACCGCGGCGCCAAGAGCGCCGTGATCTGCCCGGACTATTCGGAAGCCTCCAAGTTCGCCGACATCTGGCTGTCGGTGAAGCAGGGCACCGATGCGGCGCTGGCCATGGCCATGGGCCACGTGATCCTCAAGGAGTTCCACGTCGACCGGCAGGTGCCGTACTTCACCGACTACGTGAAGCGCTACACCGACATGCCGATGCTGGTGCGCCTGGTGAAGCAGGACGGCCGGCTGGTCCCGGAGCGCTTCGTGCGCGCCTCCGACCTGGCGGGTGCTGTGGGCGAGGCCAACAATCCCGAGTGGAAGACGCTCGCCTACGACCAGGCCAGCGGCGAGCTGGTGGCGCCGCTCGGCTCCGTGGGCTTCCGCTGGGGCGAGAAGGGCAAGTGGAACCTCGAGGCCAGGCGCTCCGACGGCAAGGAGGTCGACCTGAGCCTGTCGCTCTACGACAGCGCCGATGCCTTCGAGGACGTGGCCTTCCCCTATTTCGGCAACATCGCCCACGAGCACTTCGCCGCCACCGAGCATGCCAGCGTGCTGGAGCGCCGGGTCCCGGTGAAGAAGCTGGCGCTCGGCGACGGCGAGGCCCTGGTCGCGACCGTCTACGACCTGTTCCTCGGCAATTACGGCATCGAGCGGTTCGGCGGCGCCAACGTGGCGACCTCCTTCGACGACGATGTGCCCTACACGCCGGCCTGGGCGGAGAAGATCACCGGCGTGCCGCGGGACAAGATCATCGCGGTGGCGCGCGAGTTCGCGCTGAACGCCGAGAAGACCAATGGGCGGTCGATGGTGATCATCGGCGCCGCGATGAACCATTGGTACCACATGGACATGAACTACCGCGGCGTCATCAACATGCTGGTGATGTGCGGTTGCATCGGCCAGTCCGGCGGCGGCTGGTCGCACTATGTCGGCCAGGAAAAGCTCCGGCCGCAGTCCGGCTGGGCGCCGCTCGCCTTCGGGCTGGACTGGGGCCGGCCGCCGCGCCAGCAGAACTCGACCTCGGCCTTCTACGCGCACACCGACCAGTGGCGCTACGAGACGATGGACGTGGCGGACATCCTGTCGCCGACCGCACCCCCTGGGCCCTGGGACGGCGCGATCATCGACTACAACATCCGCGCCGAGCGCATGGGCTGGCTGCCCTCCGCCCCGCAGCTCCAGACCAACCCGCTGGAGGTGGGGCGAAGGGTGGCGGCATCCGGAACCGACGCGAAGGACTATGTCGCCAAGGCCCTGAAGTCGGGCGAGCTCAAGCTTTCCTGCGAGGACCCGGACAACCCGGCCAACTGGCCGCGCAACCTGTTCGTCTGGCGCTCGAACCTCCTGGGCTCCTCGGGCAAGGGCCACGAATACTTCCTCAAGCACCTGCTCGGCACCTCCAACGGCGTGCTGGGCAAGGACCTGGGCGAGCAGGGCCGGCAGAAGGCCAAGGAGGTCGTCTGGCACGACCAGGCGCCGGAAGGGAAGCTGGACCTGCTGGTCACGCTCGACTTCCGCATGTCGACCACCTGCGTCTACTCCGACATCGTCCTGCCCACCGCCACCTGGTACGAGAAGGACGACCTCAACACCTCCGACATGCATCCCTTCATCCACCCGCTCACCGCGGCGGTGGACCCGGCCTGGGAATCGCGCTCGGACTGGGAGATCTACAAGGGCCTGGCGCAGGCCTTCTCCGAGGTCGCCCCTGAGGTGCTGGGCGTCGAACAGGACGTGGTCCTGACGCCGATCATGCACGACACGGCGGGCGAGATCGCGCAGCCCTTCGACGTGAAGGACTGGAAGAAGGGCGAGATCGAGCCCGTCCCGGGCAAGACCATGCCGCAGGTGACGGTGGTCGAGCGCGACTACCCCAACCTCTACAAGCGCTTCACCGCGCTCGGCCCGCTGATGGCCAAGGCCGGCAATGGCGGCAAGGGCATGGCCTGGAACACCGGGCACGAGGTCGAACTGCTGAAGGCGCTGAACGGGGTGGTCGCGGAGGAAGGGCCGACCAAGGGGCTGCCGCGGATCGACAGCGCCATCGACGCCTGCGAGGTCCTGCTGATGCTGGCGCCGGAAACGAACGGCGAGGTGGCGGTGAAGGCCTGGGAGTCGCTGGAGAGCTTCACCGGCCGGGAGCACGCCCACCTGGCGCTGCCCAAGGAGGAGGAGAAGATCCGCTTCCGGGACGTCGTGGCCCAGCCGCGCAAGATCATCTCCTCGCCGATCTGGTCGGGCCTGGAATCGGAGAAGGTCTGCTACAACGCCTGCTACACCAATGTCCACGAGCTGATCCCGTGGCGCACGCTCACCGGCCGCCAGCAGCTCTACCAGGACCATCTGTGGATGCGGGCGTTCGGCGAGGGCTTCTGCGTGTACCGGCCGCCGGTCGACCTGAAGACGATCCGGCCCGTCCAGGGCAGCGTCCAGGGCAACGGCAACCCCGAGATCGTCCTGAACTTCATCACGCCGCACCAGAAGTGGGGCATCCACTCCACCTATTCCGACAATCTCCTGATGCTGACCCTCAACCGCGGCGGTCCCGTGGTGTGGGTCTCGGAGAACGACGCGAAGCAGGCGGGGATCGCCGACAACGACTGGATCGAGGTCTACAACGTCAACGGCGCGATCTCGGCCCGTGCCGTGGTCTCGCAGCGCGTCAAGGACGGCATGTGCATGATGTATCATGCGCAGGAAAAGATCATCAACACGCCGGGCTCGCCCATTACCGGCCAGCGCGGCGGCATCCACAACTCGGTCACCCGCGCCGTCTTGAAGCCGACCCACATGATCGGCGGCTACGCGCAGCTTTCCTATGGCTTCAACTACTATGGGACGGTCGGCGCCAACCGGGACGAGTTCGTCGTGATCCGCAAGATGGACAAGGTCGACTGGCTGGAGGGCCCCCATGAGGCCGCCCCCGCCGCTCTCCAGGCTGCCGAGTAAGGAAGACGATCGCCATGAAGATCCGCGCCCAGATCGCGATGGTGCTGAACCTCGACAAGTGCATCGGCTGCCATACCTGCTCGGTGACCTGCAAGAACGTCTGGACGAACCGCGAAGGGCTTGAATACGCCTGGTTCAACAATGTCGAGACCAAGCCCGGCATCGGCTATCCCAAGGACTGGGAGAACCAGTCCAAGTGGAAGGGCGGCTGGACCCGCAAGGCCGACGGCAGGATCGAGCCGCGCATCGGCTCGAAGTGGCGGGTGCTGGCGAATATCTTCGCCAACCCCGACCTGCCGGAGATCGATGACTATTACGAGCCGTTCGACTTCGACTACGAGCACCTGCAGAAGGCGCCCGAGGTCCAGGCCTTCCCGACCGCGCGGCCGCGCTCGAAGATCACCGGCGAGCGGATGGAGAAGATCGAGTGGGGCCCGAACTGGGAGGAGATCCTGTCCGGCGAGTTCGCGAAGCGGTCCAAGGACCAGAACTTCGAGGGCGTCGAGAAGGAGATCTACGGCCAGTTCGAGAACACCTTCATGATGTACCTGCCGCGCTTATGCGAGCATTGCCTGAACCCGACCTGCGTGGCGGCCTGCCCGTCGGGGGCGATCTACAAGCGCGAGGAGGACGGCGTCGTCCTGATCGACCAGGACAAGTGCCGGGGCTGGCGCATGTGCGTCTCGGGCTGCCCGTACAAGAAGATCTACTACAACTGGTCTTCGGGTAAGTCCGAGAAGTGCACGCTCTGCTACCCGCGCCTGGAAGCCGGGATGCCGACGGTCTGCTCGGAGACCTGCGTCGGCCGCATCCGCTACCTGGGCGTGGTGCTCTACGACGCCGACCGGATCGAGGCCGCCGCCGCCACGCCGGACGAGCGCGACCTCTACGAGGCGCAGCTCCAGGTCTTCCTCGACCCGAGCGATCCGCAGGTGATTGCACAAGCGCGCGCCGAGGGCATCCCGGAGGCCTGGCTGGAGGCGGCCAGGCGCTCGCCCGTCTACAAGATGGCGATGGAGTGGAAGATCGCCTTCCCGCTCCATCCCGAGTACCGCACCCTGCCGATGGTCTGGTACGTGCCGCCGCTCTCGCCGATCCAGTCGGCGGCCGAGGCCGGCAGGATCGGGGTGGACGGCGAGATGCCGGACGTGCGCAGCCTGCGCATTCCCGTGAAGTACCTCGCCAACCTCCTGACTGCAGGGGTGGAGGAGCCGGTGGTGACGGGGCTGGAGCGCATGCTGGCCATGCGCACCTACATGCGGGCCAAGACCATCGACGGCCTGATCGACGAGGGGGCCGCCAGCAGGGTCGGCCTCACCGGCGCGCAGATCGAGGAAATGTACCGCTACATGGCGATCGCGAACTACGAGGACCGGTTCGTCATCCCGACCTCGCACCGCGAGCTGAGCATCGAGGACGCCTACGACCTGCGCGGCTCCTGCGGCTTCTCGTTCGGCAATGGCTGCGCCGGCGGCGACAGCGAGACCAACCTGTTCGGCGCGCCCAGGGGCAAGAAGGCGAAAACCCCGATGGAGGTCGCCTGATCCCTGGAAGGGACCTCCGTAGGTTTCCTGAGCCGGACCTACGGAGATCTCCCGAATGAACGACGGCGCGCCCTTCCGCTAGTTCTCGGCACAACGGAGCCGGAACGACAACGGGGGCGGCGCGCCCTGGAGATCCTCGATGAAGACCCTGAAGGCCATGTCGGCCCTGCTGACCTATCCGACGCCGGGACTGGCTGCCGCCGTGCCGGAGATCCGGGCCGTCCTGGCAGAGGAACGAATCCTGGACGCGTCGCAGCGTGCCGGCCTGGAGCCGCTGCTGGCCCGGCTGGAACGGGGCGATGTCTACGACCTGCAGGAAGCCTACATCCTGCTCTTCGACCGCACCCGCTCCTTGTCCCTGCACCTGTTCGAGCACGTCCACGGCGAGAGCCGCGACCGCGGCCAGGCCATGGTCGACCTGAAGGGCGTCTATGAGGCGAAGGGCTTCGGCATCGCCACCAGCGACCTGCCCGACTTCATCCCGATGTTCCTGGAATATGCCTCGCTCCTGCCGCAAGCGGAGGCGCGCCGCCTGCTTTCCGAGCCGGCGCACATCCTGACCGCCATCGGCCTGCGCCTGGCGCGCAAGGGATCGGACTATGCCCCGGTCTTCCAGGCGCTGGCGGCGCTGGCGGCCGAGGAGCCAAGCGAGGCCGCGTTCGAGGCGCTGCAGCCCGAGGACGATATCGATCCGGGCGACCTGAAGGCCCTGGATGCCGCCTGGGCGGAGGAGGAGGTCCGGTTCGGGCCGGGTGCCGCGACCAAGGAGTGCGGCGCCGACAGCCTCGCCGCCAGGTTCCGCCAGGCGTTTCGCCCAGCACCGGGCGTGCAGCTCCCGCAGCCGCCGCGCACCGCCGTCAGCCATTCATCGCCCGCGCGAGCCTGAGGAGAGGCGTCATGACGCTCAATCACGTCCTGTTCGGCTGGTATCCGTACCTGGCGCTCACGGTGTTCGTGGTCGGCTCGCTGCTGCGCTTCGACCGGGAGCAGTACAGCTGGAAGGCCGGCTCCAGCCAGCTCCTGCGCGCGCGCCAGCTCCGGCTCGGCTCCAACCTGTTCCATGTCGGCATCCTGGTGATCTTCCTCGGGCACCTGGGCGGCCTGCTGACCCCGATCGCGGTGTTCGACGCGCTCGGCATCGGCCACGGCTTCAAGCAGGGCATGGCGATCGTGATCGGCGGCATCGCCGGCATCGCCTGCTTTATCGGCATGTCGCTCCTGGTGCACCGGCGCCTGTTCGACCCGCGGATCCGCAAGACCTCGTCCTTTTCGGACATCGGCATCCTGCTGATCCTCTACGTGCAGCTGATCCTGGGCCTGTCGACCATCCCGCTCTCGCTCGGCCACATGGACGGCGGCGAGATGGTGAAGTTCATGAGCTGGGCGCAGGGCATCGTCACGATGCAGCCGGGCGCCTCGGCGATGGTCGCAGACGTGCACCCGATCTTCAAGGCCCACCTGTTCCTGGGCATGACGATCTTCCTGCTCTTCCCGTTCACCCGCCTGGTCCACGCATTGTCCGCCCCGGTCTGGTATCTCGGGCGCACCGGCTACCAGATCGTGCGCACCAAGAAGCTGCAGCCGGCTGCCAGGCAGCGCCCGGCCATCGGTGACCTGCCGCCCCAGATGCGGCCCGCCGCCATCCGCCCCACCCCGGTGCAGCCCGCCGAGTAAGGGCCAGCAACGCCCGGCCACCAGGAGGTCCGCCCGATGTCCACCTGCACCATCAAGACCCAGCCCGCCGCCCACCGAGCCGTGGTGAAGGTCAATGGCGTGGTCATCCCGCACGCGATGATCTCCCGCGAGGCCCAGAACCACCCGGCGCGGTCGCCTGCGGCAGCCTGGAAATCGGCCGCCCTGGCGCTCGTGGTGCGGGAGGCGCTGAGCCAGGAGGTCCGGCGCCTGGACATCGCGGCGGCGCCGCTCACGGACGGGCAGGGCCGGCGGGAGACGTTGGACGAGGCGCGGATGCGCGGCCTGGTGGAGCGCGAGGTGGCCACGCCGGAGCCGACCGAAGAGGAGTGCCGGCGCTATTACGCGCGCAACCCCGGCCGCTTCCGGACGCCCTCGATCTGCGCGGCGGCGCACATCCTGTTCGCCGCGGCACCGGGCGACGGCAGGGCGCGGGCGGAGGCGCGGGACAAGGCGCGCCAGGCGATCGCGGCGCTGGCGGCGGAACCTGGCGGGTTTGCCGAACTGGCCAGGCTGCACTCCGCCTGCCCGTCCCGGGAGATCGGCGGCCAGCTTGGCCAGGTGACGCGCGGCCAGACCGTGCCGGAGTTCGAGGCGGCGCTGGAACGCATGAACGAGGGCGAACTGTCACGAGAGCCGGTCGAGAGCCGCTTCGGCTTCCACGTGATCCGGCTGGACCGCAAGGTCGAGGGCGCCGCGCTCCCGTTCGAGATCGTGGCGGTGCGGATCGCCGGCTACCTGGCGGATGCGGTGAACCGGCGGGCCCAGGCCCAGTATGTCGCCCGCCTGCTGGCCGCCGCCCGGGTGGAGGGGATCGAGATCCCGGCACCCGGCGACCACAACGTGCATTGAAGGACGACGGACGATGCTGCTCGGCGACCTGATCGCCCGCCTCGACGATGCGGACGTCGCCACCGAAACCCTGTTGGGCATGGACGACCTCGTGCTGCTCAGCCGCATCGAGGCGGCAGCGGCGCAGGCCGGGCTGGCGCCCGGCGCGTTCGCCGCCCAGGCGGTGGCCTTGTTCGCCGGGCAGGCCTCGGACGAGGACTGGGTGTCGCTGATCGGCGTGATGGGCCAGACCACCGATCCGGGCCAGGCCTGCCTGAAGAAGATGGTCGAGTACGCGCTGCGGCCGACGCAGGCCGCCCATGGATGCGGCCATCACCACCATCCTTCGTGACTCCGGCCGGTCCGCGCACGGGCCGGCCATTGCCTATTGAAGCCGGGAGCATCCGAGCGATCTTGAGGGTACCGAACCCTGGGCACCCTCATGAGCGACATGGTGGCGGCACTCGTTCTCTGGTGCGGCATCGGCATCGCCAGCCTGCTCTGGACCCGCGAGGCGGAGCCATCCCCGCTGGCGGCACTGGCCGATATCGCCCTCGCCGCGCTGCTCGGGCCGTTCTCCCTCCTGCTGGCCTATCTGGCAGCGCAGATGGAAAGTCCGGAGGAGGAGGGCGGTCCCACCCCTACCTGTCCCTGGCCGCCGCGCCTCGATCGGCACGCGCCGGCGCCTGCGGACGCATCAGCAGGATGTAGAGCTCCACCAGGATCAGGGCCCAGCCGCCGCCCATCACGACGAGCGCCGAAGCACCCGCGCCGATCGGCAAGCCGCTCAGGGTGGCCAGCACGATGCTGGCGATCCGCAGGATCACGACGATCCCCCACGCCATGAAGGCGAGTGCCAGGAGCTGCGCGGCACGGGGGAGGAAATGGCTCGTCATGCGCGAATGAACGCAGCCACCCCGCGGAGGTTCCGCGGGGTGGCTGCGTCGATGCGGCGAAGAGGGAGAGAAGCGGGATCCGCGCCGAGCTACGCGTCGAAGCCCCGCAGGGCAGCCATGTCGCGGACGATCACCGTGCGCCGGGTCGCCAGGACCTCGATCACCCCCAGGCGCTCGAGCTGGGTGAACGAGCGGGACACGGATTCGATGGTCAGGCCGAGATAGTCCGCGATGTCCGCCCGGGGCATGGAAAGGTCGACCACCCGGCCGGCAGCGCGGTCGCTCAGGTCGAGCAGGAAGGCCGCCACCCTGCCGATCGCGCTCTTGCGCGCCAGGACCAGCATGTGGTCGTGCGCCCGTCCGAGGTCGCGGATCATGGCGTCCATCACCATGCGCCCGATCCGGCCATCGCCGGAGGCCACCCTGTCGAAGCTGCAGCGGCGATAGGCCAGGACAGTGACGTCGCCCAGCGCCTCGGCGGCGAAGCGGTGCTCGTGGCCCGCCTCGATCCCGAAGACGTCGCCCGCCGTGTAGAAGGCCGCGATCTTCCGGCGGCCGTCGGCGAGGACCTGGCAGGTGCGGACCATGCCGGAGACGACCTTGTAGAAGAATATCGGGCAACCGCCCGCCGCCATGATCGTCTCGTCCTTGACGAAGCTCCGCACCCTTCCCAGCGGCGGAACCTCGGCCGCCTGCCATGGGGAGGCCTGGAGGACGGCTGCAGCCGGAGCGAGGGGCGCAACGCGTGTGGGGTGCATCGGAACCTCCGGCGGTCGATGGGTGGCGTCACCGCATGGATAGCCGGCTGCGAACCGCGGCGAAAATCCGATGCTTCCCTAAGGGATGTCCCTGAGGTGGGGCTCTCGGTCAGCCCGGCGCGCCGGTCCTGTCCGCCGGGAGCAGGGAGCGGATGGTGTCGATGAGCGCCTCGTCGGACAGAGGCTTCTCGAGGACGGCGTGGAAGCCGGCGCGGGCCGCCTGGCCGCGCATGTCGGCGTCGGCCCTGGCGGTGATCAGGATGGCCGGGATGTGGACCAGCCGCCGGTGCAGCTCGTCGATGAGCTCGATGCCGGTCATGGCGGGCATGAAGTAGTCCACCACGAGGCAGTCGGCCGGCAGCGCCGCCGCATCGGCCAGAACCTCGCGGCCGCCCTGGTAGGCCTGGACGTCGAGGCCTTCCAGCTCCAGGACGAACTTCAGCGAGCTGCGGACGGCATCGTCGTCATCAACAATGATGACGGAGCCTGGGCGGGTGGCCATGAGCGACTTTCCGGGCTTCCTGGCACAAACGGCGTCGCGTCCGTGCGATCTCCAATATGGTCCGCGGAGGCAAGATCCGCACCACCGGAGAAACCCTTAGGTTCTACCCCGCACCCGTGCCGGCCAGCAGCGCCATCCGCACCAGTTCGGAGAGGCTGCCCGCCCGCATCTTGGTCATGACGTTCGCCCGGTAGATCTCGATGGTGCGCGGGCTGATGCCAAGGTCGTAGGCGATGACCTTGTTCGGCTTGCCGGCCACCAGCCCATCCAGGACCTGGCGCTCACGCTCCGACAGGGAATCGAGGCGGGCCTGGATCTCGGCGAGCTGGGAATCGCGCTGCGTGTCCACCGCCCCCAGGGAGAGGGCTGCATGGATGGCGCCGAGAAGGGCCTCGTCGTCGAAGGGCTTCTCGATGAAGTCGACGGCACCCGCCTTGATCGCCTCGACCGCGAGCGGCACGTCGCCATGGCCGGTGATCATGATGATCGGCAGCCTGACGCCCAGCTCGGCGAGGCGGCGCTGGAGCTGCAGCCCGTCCATTCCGGGCATGCGGATATCGGTCACCAGGCAGCCCTTCGGGCGCTTCGGCAGCGCTTCCAGGAAGGCCAGGGCCGAATCGTAGAGCCGGACCGAAAGGTCGGCCGAGCCCAGCAGGAAGGCGAGGGACTGGCGGACCGCGATGTCGTCGTCGACCACGTGCACGATCGCGTCATGGCTCATGGTTCAGTTCCTCCTCCCTGATGGCCCGGAGCGTGAAGCGGAACACGGTCCCGCCGTCCGGCCCGGCCTCCGCCCAGATCTTGCCGCCATGGGACTCGACGATCGTCCGGCAGATCGACAGGCCTACCCCCATGCCGTGCTTCTTGGTGGTGATGAACGGATGGAAGAGCTGCTGGGCGATCTCGGCCGCGATGCCGGGCCCGGTATCGCTCACGCTGACCTGCACCATGCTGCCGGGCTGGGCATCGGTCTGCACGAGCAGCTCGCGCCTGAGCGATTCCTGCATCGCCTCAATGGCGTTGCGGATGAGGTTGAGCAAGACCTGCTGGATCTGGATCCGGTCGACCAGGACCAGCGGCGCCTCGGGATCGAAGCGGAAGCCGACCCGCACGCCCTTTTCCTTGGCCCCGACCAGCGCCAGCGCGCTCGCCTCCTCGATCAGCTTCGCCAGATGCTCGACATGGCGCTCGCTCTCGCCGCGCGCCACGAACTCGCGCAGGTGCCGGATGATCTGGCCGGCGCGCAGCGCCTGCTCGGCGGCCTGCTCGACCGCCTGGCGCAGCATCACCGCCTTCTCCTCGGTGCTGCGCTCGAGCAGGCGCCGGCAGCCCTTCAGGTAGTTCGAGACCGCGGTGAGCGGCTGGTTGATCTCGTGCGCGAGGGTGGAGGCCATCTCGCCCAGCGCCGTGAAGCGCGACATGTGGACGAGTTCGGCCTGCAGTTCCTGCAGCCGGGTCTCGGTCCGCTGGCGCTCGGTCAGGTCGCGGATGAAGCCGGTGAAGTAGCGCTTGCCGCCGGAGGACATCTCGCCGACCGCGAGTTCCATCGGGAAGGTCGAGCCGTCCTTGCGCAGGCCGACCACGACCCGCCCGATGCCGATGATCCGGCGCTCGCCGGTGGCGAGGTAGCGCTTCAGGTAGGCGTCGTGCTGCTCCCGGTACGGGCTGGGCATCAGGATCTTGACGTTCTGGCCGACGGCGTCGGCCGCGCTGTAGCCGAACAGACGTTCCGCCGTGACGCTGAAGGACTGCATCCAGCCCTGCTCGTCGATCACCACCATGGCGTCCGGCACGGTATCCAGGATGGACTGGAGGTGGGCCTCGCGGGCCCGCAACGTCCGTTCGGCCTCGACCCGGCCGGTGACGTCCCGCGTCACCTTGGCATAGCCGCGCACATGGCCCGCCTCGTCCCGCAGCAGGGTCATGACGACGTGCGCGATATAGGTCGATCCATCCTTGCGCGTGAGGACGGTCTGCTCCTCGAAGCGCCCCGTCCGGCGCACGATGTCGAGGTGGCGCTCCGGCACGCCCGCCGCGATGGCTTCCTCGGGATAGAAGATCGAGAGGTGGCGGCCGATGACCTCCTCGTCGCGCCAGCCATTGATGCGTTCGGCGCCCGAGTTCCAGATGGAGATCCGCCCCTGTGGATCCAGAAGGATGATGGCGAAGTCGGGTATCGAGTCGAGAACGAGTTCCAGACTGGTCGTGAGTTCGGGATCGCCCGGCGCTGGTGCTGAATTCGCCAAGAAGCTTCTCCTACCGGAGGACAGGGGCGCCGGGTGGTTACGGCCTCCTCGTCCCGAGCGGAAAAATGCGCATATCTTTATGTAATTTATATTCCATGATGGAACTACGTCTGCGCGTTGGATCCCGTGATCTGATCATCCGCATGATATTGCTACCGGCTGCAGACCATCTACTCCATGGGATGATGCGATCGCATCGACCCTGCCACAAGGTTCTCCTGCTGGGTGCTGCCTCGCTTTCTGCAGAGGTCCAGCACCGCTTCCCCTGAGAATCACGGCGGGGGATGGACCCGGATTTCATGCCTGGCGCCGCGGCAGGTCGCTGGTGGGCTGGCGCTGACGTTTCACGATGCCAGCTTGTCACGGACCAGGCCAAGGTGCGCTAGATGAGCCACCGGTGCCGGCCAGTGTCCGCTCGGTTCTGGACTAGGTGTCCGAGAGCTTGCGCACCTCGATCCGGCGCTCGGCGGCCACCGCCAGTATCTCGAAATGGTCGGCCTGCACCACGTCCGTCACCTGGGTCGGACGGTAGGCGGCGACGCTCTGCCCACCCTGGCGGCGCAGGCTGTCGTACAGGATGCCGGAACCCCCCTCGGCCCGGACGGCCTCGCCGAATGCCTGCGAGGCCTCGTAGCGGTCCGGCGCATAGACCTCAGGGAGCGCTGCCTGCTGGCCACGGATGTCGAGATAGTCGCCCAGCAACCGGGCGGCATAGCTGCGGAAGGTCCGGCGCATCTGCGGCACGCTGCGCGCCACCGCTTCCCGGCGAAGATGGTGGCCGACTTCAGCGGCGGCGGTGCGCACGTCATCGGCCGCGTACCATGCGCCCAGATCCGGACCATTGAAGCGGCTGCCCTCCGGCGCGCCGTGCAGGAGGGCAGCCATCACCACGCTGGCGTTGCTGCGCCCATAGACCCATTCCCGCTCGGGCAGGCGCCGGATCCGCTCGGGCACCAGCCGGTCGTTGGTCCAGCCGACCAGTTCCAACACGGCCGGCAGGTCGGCGGCCGTGGCCACCGTGTCGAACAAGCCGATGGGCGGGAACTGCGAGGGCACCAGCCGGCAGGATGGTTGTGGCGCGGGAGCGAGCGGCCCGCTCACCGGAAGACGATCTCGCGGTCCGTGTAGGGGGCAGGGTCGGCATCGACCGCGTTGGGGGCCATGTAGAGCCCGCCCCTGGCGGCATCGAGGAAGCGCCGCACCGTCAGCAGCCCATCCTGCGAGCCGCTGGTGACGAGGCTAATCGGCGGATGTCCGCCGAACACCAGGGCCGCATGCGGCGCCCGCAGCCACTGCACCCCGGCCTGTTCATCGCGAAACACGACGCCCAGCGCCTGGTGGATGCCGAGCACGGCCGAGATGCGGGTCAGCACATCGGCATCGAGGGTGAAGCCGCCATGCTCGCGCGCCAGCCGGCACCAGTTCTGATAGGTCGAGCGGGCGGGATAGCCCAACACTAGCCGCCGCTCGTCCTCGGTGAGGCGCCAAAGATCAGCGATGGTCAAAAAGGTCCGCAGGGCAGGGGGGCTCAACTCCCTGCGACGAACGGGATCGAAGCGCGACCTGTCGAGGATCTGCGGGCCAGCCCCGACCGGCGCCTGTCCGTGCGCACCCAACATGCTCTTCAGGGCTCCTTGTCCAAATCTAGACATGGGCCAAGTCTGCTCATGGTGCAAGTGTCTTGAGGAGACGCACTGCAGCCAGATGCTGCCGCTCCTCCAGCCAATGCATGTGCCTGTCGACGATGCTGGTCAGGAAGGGGTCGACGGAGCCCGGCCTAGGCCAGCTCGGCCGTTCCGGGAGCGGCCTCGGCCAGGCGCAGGGCAGCCTCGACGTCCGCGGCTTCGGCCGCCAGGGCCAGGGCGGAGGGCCCGGCGAAGCCCTCGTCGACCAGGTGGCGGGCCAGGGCCAGCCAGGGCGCCCAGAACCGGCCGGTCGAATCCAGGAGCACGATCGGCTTGCGGTGCTCGTCCAGCTGCTTCAGCGTCAGCACGTCGAGCAGTTCATCCACCGTGCCGAACCCGCCGGGCAGGACGATGTAGGCGTCGCTGCCGTCGATCAGCAGGCGCTTGCGCTCGAACATGGTGTCGACCACGTCGAGCTTCTGCAGGCCCGGCATCGCCACCTCTCGGCCGACCAGATGCTGGGTGATGATGCCGTGGACCTGGCCGCCGCCATCCAGCACCGCCTGGGCGACGATCCCCATCAGGCCGACATGGCCGCCGCCATAGACCAGCCGCCAGCCGCGCCCGCCGATGGCCTGGCCCAGTTCCTTCGCCAGCGCGGCATGGACCGGGTCGCGGCCCGGGCGCGAGCCGCAGAACACCGCGACCTGGAGCGGGCGCCCGGAGCTGGTGGCGTCCATGGCCAAGCCGCCGGTCAGGCCGCGGCCTTCTCGTGGGCGCGGGTCGCGGCGTGGAAGTCCTGGAGAAGCTGCTGGGTGATCGGCCCGACCTGGTAGCTCAGCTCGTCGATCGCGCGCACCGGGGTGATCTCGGCGGCGGTGCCGGTCACGAAGATCTCCTGCGCGCCCGGCAGCTCCTCCGGCTTGATGTGCCGCTCGATCACCTCGATCCCGCGCGCCTTGGCCAGCTCGATCACGGTGCGGCGGGTGATGCCGTTCAGGATGCAGTCGGCGATCGGGGTGTGCAGCTTGCCGTCCAGGACCAGGAAGATGTTGGCGCCGGTGGTCTCCGCGACATAGCCGCGATAGTCCAGCATCAGCGCGTCGCCGAACCCCTTGGCCTCGGCGTCGTGCTTGCAGATCGTGCAGATCATGTAGAGGCCGGCGGCCTTGGCGTGCACCGGGGCGGTGTTCGGCGCCGGACGGTCGTAGATCGCCCGGGTCAGGCGCAGGTCGGAGTAATAGGCGCCCCACTTCCACACCGCGATCGCGACATGGATCTTCGACGCCTGCGCCGCCACGCCCATCATTTCGCTGCCCCGCCAGGCGATCGGCCGGACATAGCAGTCCGACAGCTCGTTCTTGGCGATGGTGGCGACCGTCGCCTCGTCGATCTGCTCGACCGTCCAGGGGATCTCGAAGCCTAAGACCCGGCCGCTGTCGATCAGGCGCTGGCTGTGCTCGCGCAGCTTGAACACCTTGCCGCCATAGGCGCGCTCGCCCTCGAACACCGCGCTGGCATAGTGCAACCCGTGGGTGAGCACATGCAGCCTGGCGTCGCGCCACGGTACCATCTCGCCATCGTACCAGATCCAGCCGTCGCGGTCGTGGTAGGGGATCAGCGCTGCCATGGTGGACGAACCTCGGTGTGGACGGGTCGCGACGGGTAAGAACGAGTCGTCGACGGTGCTGGGCGCGCTATCACCCATGATCCCGGGATGTCAACGGAACCCCGCGCGTGCTAGGCAGCCTGTGCCGCGCAGGCGTCCAGAAAAGACAAGCGATAGGACCCATGAGCACCGGCAACCCGCTCTTCCTGCGCGACGAGGACCTGGACGACGCGATCCTGATGATCGAGCGGGCCCAGCGTCTCGTCGCCTCCGATGTGGCCGACGCCCTCGATCATCTCAGCCTGGGCGCCACCCACGACCTCGTGCTGCGGCTGGTCGCCCGCCGGCCGGGCGTGGCGATGGTCGAGCTGAAGCGCACCATCGCCGCCAGCAAGCAGACCCTGTCCCGGGTGATCTCGGAGCTGGAGGCGAAGGGCCTGGTGCAGCTGGAGCAGCGGGCGGCCGACCGCCGGCAGCGCCCCGCCCGGATCACCGAGACCGGCCGCGCGCTTCTGGCGGAGCTCGACCAGCTCCGCCGCCGCCGGCTGCGCCGCGCCTTCCGGATGGTCGGGCCCGAGGCGGTGGGCGGCTTCCGCCAGGTCCTGGAGATGCTGCTCGACCCGCGCGCCGAGCCGGCCGCCCAGGCGGCGCAGCGCAGCCTGACCACCTCCTGAGGAAGGTTTCGAGCATGAGCGAGCCCCCTGCATGAGCGAGTTGGGCGAGCGCCACCTCCTGGTGGTCGACGACGATCCGCGCCTGCGCCAGCTCCTGCAGCGCTTTCTGGTCCAGGAGGGCTACCGGGTCTCGGTGGCGGCCGACCTGGCCGAGGCGCGCCACGCCCTGGAAGGGGTGATGTTCGACCTGGTGGTGCTGGACGTGATGCTGCCGGACGGCGACGGGGTGAGCTTCACCGCCGAGATCGGCCGCAGCCGCGACCTGCCGGTGCTCCTGCTCACCGCGCGCGGCGAATCCGACGACCGGATCGCCGGGCTGGAGGCCGGGGCCGAGGACTATCTGGCCAAGCCGTTCGAGCCGCGCGAACTGGCGCTGCGGATCGCGGCGATCCTGCGGCGCGCCGGGCCGCGCGAGGCCGGCACGGTCTCGTTCGGCCATCTGCGCTACGACCCGGCGATGAAGGAACTGTTCGACGAGCACGGCCCGGTGCGCCTGACCGATGGCGAGACCGCGCTGATCGACTTCCTGGCGGTGCGCGCCGACCGGCCGCTGACCCGGTTCGAGATCGCCACCGGGGTGGGGCTGGACGGATCGGACCGGGCGGTCGACGTGGCGGTGACCCGGCTGCGCCGCAAGATCGAGCCGGATCCCAAGGCGCCGCGCCACCTCGTGACGGTGCGCGGCGAGGGCTACATGCTCAAGACCGGCGGCGACCGGTGGCCGTGACCGCCGCCCCGTCCGCCAGCGCCGAGCGCCGGGTGCGCCGGGGCGTGATGCCGCGCTCCCTGTTCGGCCGCTCGCTGCTGATCGTGCTGCTGCCGCTGATCATCCTGCAGCTGATCGTCGCCTATATCTTCTATGTCCGGCACTGGGACACGGTCACCCGCTGGCTGGCGCTGGGCCTGGCCGGCGAGACCGCGCTGATCGCCGACATGATCGAGCAGCGGCCGCAGGAGCGCGAATCCTTCCTGCAGCTGGCCCGCGAGCGCACCAGCCTGGCCCTGTCGTTCGAGCCCGGCGCCGACCTGGACGCGGCGGCCAAGGTCGCCGGGATCGACGACGACACGGTGCCCGACACGATCCGCGAGGTGTTCGCCGAGAAGCTGAAGCGGCCGTTCCGGATCGAGCTGCGCGCCGACCAGGACGACCGGTTCGCGGTCTGGGTCGCGGCCGATGGCGGGATCCTGCGGGTGCTGGCCGAGAAGAAGCGGCTCACCAGCACCACCACGACCTTGTTCATGCTCTGGATGGTCGGTGCCTCGGCGGTGCTGCTGCTGGTCGCGATCTATTTCCTGGGCCGCCAGGTCCGCCCGATCCGGCGCCTGGCCGAGGCGGCCGACAGTTTCGGCAAGGGCCGCGACATCGGCGACTTCCGGCTGGAGGGCGCCACCGAGATCCGCCGCGCCGGCCATGCCTTCAACCTGATGCGCCAGCGCATCCTGCGCTTCATGCACCAGCGCACCGACATGCTGGCCGCGGTCAGCCACGACCTGCGCACGCCGCTCACCCGCATGAAGCTGGAGCTGGCGATGATGCCCAAGGACGATCCGGCGATCGCCGACCTGACCAGCGATGTCGAGGAGATGCAGCGCCTGGTCGATGTCTATCTGAGCTTCGTGCGCGGCGAGGGGCGCGAGCCGCCGGAGCTGGTGGACCTGCAGGCGGTGCTGGGGGAGATGGCCGAGCGGGCCGCGCGCGGCGGGGCGGAGGTGGTGCTGGAGCCGGGCCCGCCCGTCCGCCTGCCGCTGCGGCCGCTGGCGATCCGCAGCTGCCTGGCCAACCTGGTCGACAACGCCGTCCGCCATGGCCGGCGGATCGGGCTGGGCCTGGCGCTGGGCACCCATTACGTGACGGTGCATGTCGACGATGACGGGCCGGGCATCCCTGCCGACCAGCGCGACAAGGTGTTCCAGGCCTTCACCCGGCTGGACCCGGCCAGGCGGCGCAGCACCGGCGGCGTCGGGCTGGGCCTGACCATCGCCCGCGACGTGGCGCTGGGCCATGGCGGCGACATCGACATGAGCCGCTCGCCTTTGGGCGGCCTGCGCGCCTCGCTGCGGCTGCCGCGCTGAGGGCAGGGCGCCCTGCGCCACGCCCGGCTTGTGCGCCCGGCGGCGTCTCGGTAGACCCCGCTTCGTCCGGTTGATTCCCGCCGGGCCCAGCCTTTGGCGCACGAGGACGATGGCCGAGCCTCCCCTGCTGATCCTGGCGTCGCAGAGCCCGGCCAGGCGCCGCATGCTCGAGGCGGCCGGGCTGAGCCTGGTCGCCGAAGCGGCCTCGGTCGACGAATCCGAGATGAAGCACGCCCTGGCCGCGGAGGGCGTCAGCGCCCAGGACGCGGCGGTGATCCTGGCCGAGGTCAAGGCGCAGCGGGTGGCGGCCCGGTATGGTGGCGACGCGCTGGTCCTGGGGGCCGACCAGATGCTGGAGGTCGAGGGGCGCTGGCTGGACAAGCCGGAGACCCTGGACGGCGCCCGCGAGCAGCTCCGGCAGCTGCGCGGCCGCCAGCACCGGCTCTGGAGCGCTGCCGTGCTGTTCCGCTCCGGCGCCCGCATCTGTCACCATGTCGCCCATGCCGACCTGTGGATGCGGCCGTTCACCGACGAGTTCCTGGAGGACTACCTGGCGCGGGCCGACGACGGGGTCTGGCAGTCGGTGGGCGCCTACCATCTGGAGGGTGCCGGCGCCCAGCTGTTCACCAAGACCAGCGGCGACTATTTCACGATCCTGGGCCTGCCGCTCCTGCAGGTCCTGCAGGCGCTGCGCGACCAGGGCGTGCTGCGGCGGTGAGCGGCCCTTGCTGCTGATCGGCCTGACCGGATCGATCGCCACCGGCAAGAGCCACGTGGCCGGCCTGTTCAGGGCCATGGACGTGCCGGTGTTCGATGCCGACCAGGCCGTGCACCTGATGTTCCGGCCGGGCGGCGCCGCGGTGGCGCCGGTGGCCCTGGCCTTCCCGGGCGTGCTGGCCGCCGACGGGGCGCTCGACCGCGCCCTGCTCGGCAAGGCGGTGTTCGGCGACCAGGCCAAGCTGCGGCGCCTGGAGGCGATCGTCCACCCGCTGGTGCGCCAGGCGGAGCGCGACTTCCTGGAAGCCGCCGCCCGGCGCCGCACGCCCGTGGTGGTGCTGGACATCCCGCTCCTGTTCGAGACCGCGGGCGAGCGCCGGGTCGACCGGGTCGTGGTGGTCGGCTGCTCCGACGCGCTGCAGGAGCAGCGGGCGCTGCGCCGGCCCGGCATGACAAGCGAGCGGCTGGCGCGGATCCGTGCCCAGCAGGTCCCGACCCCGACCAAGCGGCGTCTGGGCGATTTGTTCATTCCCTCGGGCTATGATCGGGGAGCGGTGCAGCGGCGGCTGGTCGGCTTCCTGGACAGCCTGGCAGGGCCGGGCGGTCAGCCGGAGCCGGCAGCACTGGTCTGGCCGCACCGCTATGCCCTGGCCGCCCGGATCAGCGAAAGGACGCGACATGCGTGAGATCGTGCTCGACACCGAGACCACCGGGCTGAACCCGCGCGACGGCCACCGGATCCTGGAGATCGCCTGCCTGGAGCTGGTCCACCAGGTGCCGACCGGCAAGTCGTTCTATTCGCTGATCGACCCGCAGCGCGACGTGCCCGAGGACGCCGCGCGCATCCACGGGATCACCACGGAGAAGCTGGTCGGCCAGCCGCGCTTCAAGCAGGTCGCCAGGGAGTTCCTGGACTTCATCGGCGACGACCCGCTGATCATCCACAACGCGCCGTTCGACATGCGCTTCCTCAACGCCGAGCTGTTCCGGGCAAGGCTTCCCGAACTGCCCTCGGACCGCGCAATCGACACGCTGATGATGGCGCAGCGCAAGTTCCCGGGGGCGCCGGCCAGCCTGGACGCCTTGTGCCGGCGCTTCTCCATCGACAATTCCGGCCGGGTGTTCCACGGCGCCCTGCTCGACTGCGAACTGCTGGCAGAGGTCTACGTCAACCTTTTGGGCGGGCGGCAGGCGGCGCTCGGCTTCTCGGTGGAGGCGGAGCGCAGCGGGCCGGCCCTGGGACGGATCGAGCGGCCGTTCCGCCCCGCCCGCCCGCATGCCGCCAGCGAGGCGGAGCTCCTGGCCCATGCGGGGTTCGTCGCCAAGATCAAGGACGCGCTCTGGAACCAGGCGTGACGGCGGCCGAAAACCGGCTTCCGGGCCGCGCGCAGCCGCCGAGAACAGGTCAGCGTTGCGTCGATGCGGCGGCGGCAGGCGTTGATCGGTGCGCCCAAGCCTAGCTAGAAGGCCCGCACGCGGCGCGGGCGGACGTTTCGGACCTGCGGCAGAAGGAGCCACCCATGGCGAAGATCAAGGTCAAGAACCCGATCGTCGAGCTCGACGGCGACGAGATGACCCGGATCATCTGGCAGATGATCAAGGACAAGCTGATCCTGCCCTATCTGGACATCGACCTGAAGTATTACGACCTGGGCGTCGAGCATCGCGACGCGACCTCCGACCAGGTGACGGTCGACGCCGCCGAGGCGATCAAGAAGTACAATGTCGGCGTGAAGTGCGCCACGATCACCCCCGACGAGCAGCGCGTCGAGGAGTTCAAGCTCAAGAAGATGTGGAAGTCGCCGAACGGCACGATCCGCAACATCCTGGGCGGGACCATCTTCCGCGAGCCGATCATCTGCAAGAACGTGCCGCGCCTGGTGCCGGGCTGGACCCAGCCGATCGTGATCGGCCGCCATGCCTTCGGCGACCAGTACCGCGCCACCGACTTCAAGGTGCCGGGCAAGGGCAAGCTGACCATCACCTTCCAGCCCGAGGACGGCTCCGCGCCGATCCACCACGAGGTCTACGACTTCCAGGCGGCCGGCGTGGCGATGGCCATGTACAACCTGGACGAATCGGTGCGCGAGTTCGCCCGCGCGTCGATGAACTACGCGCTGCAGCGCGGCTGGCCGCTCTACCTGTCGACCAAGAACACGATCCTGAAGGCCTATGACGGGCGCTTCAAGGACCTGTTCCAGGAGGTGTACGACGCGGAGTTCGCCGGCAAGTTCAAGGAAGCCGGGGTGACCTACGAGCACCGGCTGATCGACGACATGGTCGCCTGCGCGATGAAGTGGTCGGGCGGCTATGTCTGGGCCTGCAAGAACTATGACGGCGACGTGCAGTCCGACACGGTGGCGCAGGGCTTCGGCTCGCTGGGCCTGATGACCTCGGTGCTGATGACCCCGGACGGCGGCACCATTGAGGCCGAGGCGGCGCACGGCACGGTGACCCGCCACTACCGCGAGCACCAGAAGGGCAAGCAGACCTCCACCAACCCGATCGCCTCGATCTTCGCCTGGACCCGCGGCTTGACCTATCGCGGCAAGATCGACGGCACGCCGGACGTGGAGCAGTTCGCCGCGACCCTGGAAAAGGTCTGCGTCGACACGGTCGAGGGCGGCCAGATGACCAAGGACCTGGCGGTGCTGATCGGGCCGGAGCAGCCCTGGCTCACTACCACGGGCTTCTTGGACGCGCTCGACAAGCAGCTCGCCAAGGCCCTGTCCTGAACGATCCGCACCCGCACGGGGCCCGGCGGGCGGCATGGCGCCGCCCGTTCGCGGCCCTGCGCGCGATGATCGAGGCGCACCGGCCGGGCCGGTTGCGCGAGCGCTTCCTGGTCCACGAGGAGATCAGCGCGCTCCTCACGCCCGGCCTGCGCGTCACCGCCCTGCTGGTGGTGCTGGCCAGCTATTTCGTGGCGGTGTTCTGGCCGCTGCACTGGCGGCTGCCCAAGCAGCAGCTCAACCAGGTCGAGATCGCCGCCGACGGCCATGCCCTGTTCGCTAAGCCAGGCCTGCTGCGCAGCTACCAGCCGCCCGGCTGGCTGGACGACGTGGTGCAGGGCCTGCCCCTGCGCGTCCACCTGGAGGTGGTGCCGGCCCCGCCGCACCCGCGTTTCATCGGCCGGATGTTCGGCCTGAGCGGCGGGGCGAACGGCCGGCTGCTCTCGCTCGACCGGGAGGGGCCGGCCCTGCTGGTGCATCTGCGCGGCAAGGGCACCAACCATGAGGGGGCGCCGCCGATCCGGGTCCCGAACGTGTTCACGGACGGGGTGCCGGTGACGATCGACCTGGAGCTGTTGGGGCCAAGGCTCACCGTGGCGATCGACGGCCGGCAGGTGATCAACCGCACCTATCCCTACGACCCGCGCCGGCGCTGGAACGGCACCTACCAGGCGGTGGTGGGCAGCGACCTGAACATCCGCCGCTATTTCCTGGGCGAGATCCTGAAGGCTGAGGTGCAGGCCGGCAGCCGCCAGGTCGACCTGCTGGCGCCGGGCGTCCTGGATCGCCCGCCGCGGATGTGGTTCCTGCACCGCGAGCCGCGCCTGACCATGCTGGAGGACCTGGGCACCGCCGATGCCTGGCAGAACGTCTTAGGCTTCGTGCCGCTCGGCATGGTCGCGGCGATCTGGCCGGGCGCCACGGTGTTCTCGGTGCTGGCGACCGGGCTTGCGGTCAGCGGCACCATCGAGTTCACCCAGCTCACCGTGCCCGGCCGGGTGCCGTCGGTCGACGACATCATCACCAACGTCACCGGCGCGCTGCTCGGCTGGCTGGTGATCTTCCTGCTGCGCCTGGCGCTGGACCTGTGGGGCGCCAGCGCCTCGGCGCGCTCCACCCTCTCGGACGCACGCTCCCGCTGACATCCGTCCGGCGTGACGCTGGGCGTATCGGCCTGCAACCCTGCCGCCGGACCGCCTGCGCGCTGAGCCGGCACCCCAGTCACTTGCCGCGGATGCCGTGCACCATCCAGCAAGGCGGGGATGGCCCGGCAACGACTGCCGGGACATCCCCGCGCTGGTCCCTGGCGACGCCTGTCAGGCGGCGATGACCTGGGACGCGGCCGGCTCCTGCAGGAGCGAGGCGAGTTCGGTGCCGGTGGGCGCCAGGGTCGCCTCGATCGACAGAGAGCTGCCGGCCGACGGAGCGTCGTCGTCCAGGTCGAGAACCAGGGGCGCCACGGGTGCCGAACCTGGATCGGCCACGGAAAGGGTCGGCTGCACGGTGGTCGCGTCGCCGTCCGATCCGACCACCCGCACCGAGACCTGGTTGGCCACGCCGTCGGTGATGTCGATGCCGGTCAGGGAGAACGCGAAGCGCAGCCCGAACGGCGTCACCGTCAGGTCGGCCACGTCGATCGTCTGCACCACGTCGCCATCCAGCAGGATCTCGACGCTGGCCAGATCGGCGGGCGCGATCGGCGCGGCGCCGAGATCGGCCTCCAGTTCCTCCGGGGTGGTGGTGATCTGGGCCTCGCCGTCGGAATCGATGGCGTCCAGCACGGTTTCGGTGACGGCGGTGCCGATGCCGATCGCATCGATCCGCGCCTCGTGCACGTCGGTCAGGCGGGTCAGCTCGTCCTCGTAGGAGCCGCCGGTATTGGGATTCCCGTCCGAGGCGAAATAAACGATGTTGGTGCCCCCCGCCTGTGCATCGAAGAACAGGCCGGCCTGGTCCAGCGCGTCGGCGTAGTTGGTGATCCCGCCCAGCTGCAGCGCTTCCAAGGCATCATCGACGTCCTCGCCCGGGTCCAGGACCTCCGACGTGCTCGACACCGTGTCGATCGTGATGATCTTGATGTCGACGACGTCCTGCAGGCCGTCCTCGATGATCGACTGGTTGAGCGCCTCGAAGGCGGCGATCGCGCCGTCCAGCCGGGTATTGAACCGGCCATCTCCGTTCAGGTCGCCCACGTCGCCGCCGAAATCGGAGAGCATCGAGCCCGAGGTGTCGATCACGAAGGCGACGTTGAACGGTGGCTGCGCGATCCCGCCCAGATTGATGAAGCCTTCGATCTCGATGACGTCGTCGGTGGTGGCGACTTCGCTGGTGAGGCTGGCCGCCAGGGTCTGGCCGGTGGAGGGGATGGTCGCCTGGTCGGTAGCCGTCTGCGTGGGCGAGGGCTCCCCGCTGGCGATCGTCGTCACCTCGATCACCAGGTCGTTGAAGTCCAGATCGGCGAAGCGGTGGCCCGCGCGCAGGTCTTCGAAGGCGATCAGCAGATCGCCCTCCTCGTCGGTGCCGGCGATGGCCTGCCCTGCGCCGCCGCTGTTCAGGGCGTTGGCGAAGTCCTCGCCGGTGGGATCGGTCGTGAACATCAGATCGCCTTGAAGGACGACCTCCTGGCCATCCGCGCCGACTTGCACCAAGCGGGGCACCGTTCCGTCAGCGATGCCGGCCGGACTTCCGTCTGCCTTCTCCAGGCGGAACGAGGCGGTGGGATCTAGGTCGCCATTCAGCGCGGCGCCGTTGGCGAGAAGGAAGAAGCCGATCTCGGTGCCGGCGGCAAAGCTGCCGAACGAGGCCTGGCTGATTCCTTCCACCAGGCTGCCCTTGCCGTCATCGACCTCGGGATTGTCCGGATCGAACTTGGTCGAGTTGGTATCCGCGAAAAGAAGACCGACCGAGCCGAACGTGCCGTCCTCGTTCACGGTGTAGTAGCCGAGCGAGTTCTGGTAGCGGCCATTCTCGCCGGCGAGGGTCACCACGACTTCGCCCGTTTCTTCGACAGTCAGCAGGCGGCGATCGATCGGTGCCAGCAAGGACGTGTCGACAGGCTTGGCTTCATTCAGCTCGGAAAGCAGGGATGAAGAAGATGATTGTACCATGTGCAAATAATCCCAACATGTACCCATCATTTCAATGCGAGGGCTGCAACGTTAGGAATGGCATGCTTTGACTATGCCGTATTATGGTTGATCTGTCTGGCAAAGCCGGAATGTCTCGTCAACCACTTTCCGGGCTTGTCATGTAAATACGCATCCTGACGGTGATGTCTGTAGTGATGGCAGGCTGCTTTTCCGCCTCGTTTCCAGGTCGGAGCAGGCTGGTGATCTTCCTGCCGCGCCTGGCGCTGGACCTTGAGGGCAAGCCGGTCGGCTGAGGCTGGAGCCGGCGCGGTGCTTGAGCGGGCTGACCATGGTGCGTGATCGGCTTCTGCCGGCAGGCGGTTCGGGCGGTCCCGGGCGTGGCGGACCATGAGGATTCAGTCAGAGCTGCTAAAGTATGATTTTTGCGGGCAGGCTGCCGCAGGAGCGCTTGCCAAGCCCGACGGCGTCCCTCAAGACTGCCGCGCGCGGTCCGGCGAGACCGCCTTCAGGGAGGTACCTACCGATGACCGACAAGATCGGCGTCACGCCGGAGACCCGGCGTTCGTTCATCCACAAGGTGACCGGCTCCAGCGCCGCGGCCGCGGCCTTGCTGGGCGGCATGGGCATGAGCCCGTTCATGGGTGCGGCACTCGCCCAGGAGATGGGCCGGTCGGAAAAGCCGCTGAAGGCGGCGTTCTCCAATGCCGGCCTCCAGGCGACCTGGTGCGCCCAGGGCAAGCAGGCCGCCGAGTACTGGGGCAAGCTGTTCAACGTCGAGGTCACCTGGTTCGACGGCGAGCTGTCGGCGCCCAAGCAGCGCGCCGCCATCGACAACATGGCTTCGCAGGAGTGGGACTTCGTCGCGATCCAGGCGTTCGGCATCGGCACGCTGACCGACCCGGTCAAGCGGATGATCGACGCCGGCATCCCGGTGATCGACATGGACACGCTGATCGCGCCGCTCGACCAGATTGACGTGCACAGCTTCCTGGCGCCGGACAACGAGTTCATGGGCGCCGCGGTCACCCAGGCCCTGGTGGACGCCATGGGCGGCAAGGGCAAGATCGTGATGACCCAGGGCGCGCTGGGACACACCGGCGCCCAGGGCCGTGCGCGCGGCTTCCACTCGGTGGTCGAGAAGTTCCCCGAGATCGAGGTGCTCGACGAGCAGCCGGCCGACTGGGACGTCACCAAGGCCACCCGGATCTGGGACAGCCTGCTCACCAAGTACCCCGAGATCGACGCGGCGTTCTTCCACAACGACGACATGGCGCTGGCCGCCCAGAACGTCATGAAGGCGCGCGGCCGCGACAACATCCTGGTGGGTGGCGTCGACGCGATGCCGCCGGCGGTCGAGGCGGTCATCGACGGCCGGATGCACGCCACCGTGCGCAACCCGTCCGGGCGCATCCATGGCGGTGCGGTCATGGCGGGCGTGGCGGCGGTGGTCGCCGGCGAGAAGAGCGGCGAGGGGATCCCCAAGCACGTCATCACCGACGGGCCGGTGGTCACCAAGAACAATGCCGAAGGCATGCTCTGGATGCAGCGGCACTTCCTGATCTGATCCGGGCCCGCCACGGCCGGCATCCGCCGGCCGTGGCGCTCGGGGCAGGGCGGACAAGGATGGGCGGGTGTCGGGTGGTGGGATGAGCGCATCGGCGGAAACACCGATCCTGGAGATGATCGGGATCGGCAAGCGGTTCGGCGGCGTGACCGCGCTCACCGGGATCGACTTCGACCTGAAGCGCGGCGAGGTGCACGGCCTGGTCGGCGAGAACGGCGCCGGCAAGTCCACGCTGATGAAGATCATCGCCGGCGTGCACCACAGCTATGACGGCGAGATGCGCATCGATGGCCGGCCGGTGCATTTCCGCTCGGCGCGCGACGCGCTGGCCGCCGGCATCGGCATGGTCCACCAGGAGCTCTCGATCGTCCCGCAACTCTCGGTGGCCGAGAACGTGTTCCTGGGCGTGCAGCCCACCAACGGCATGGGCATCGTCTCCTGGGGGCGGATGAAGCGCGAGGCGGCCGAGCACCTGCACCGGCTGGGCATCGACATCGACCCAGGGCGCGAGGCCGGCGCGCTGCCGATCGGCATGCAGCAGCTGGTCGAGATCAGCCGGGTGCTGTTCTCCGGCGCCCGGATCGTGATCCTGGACGAGCCGACCTCGGCGCTCTCGCCGCCGGAGGTGAAGCATCTGTTCGAGGTGCTGGGGCGGCTGAAGGCGGAGGGCACCACCTTCGTGTTCATCTCCCACTTCCTGGAGGATATCCTGGAAGTGTCGGACCGGGTCACCGTGTTCCGCAACAGCCGCAAGGTCGCCACCACCCAGGCTGCCTCGGTCGACAAGGCCTGGGTGATCGAGCAGATGATCGGCGCCGGCCACCACGAGCTGGCCGACGCGATGCTGGGCGAGATCCCGCTGGAAAGCCCGAAGGGTGCGCCGGTGGTGTTCTCGGCGCGCGGGCTGTTCCGGCCGCGCAGCTTCCAGGACGTCAGCTTCGACGTGAAGGCCGGCGAGGTGCTGGGCCTGTACGGCTTCATGGGCTCCGGCCAGACCGAGCTTGCCCGGGCGCTGATGGGCAAGGCGACCCTGCATGGCGGCACGGTCAGCATGGACGGCAAGCCGATCCGGCTGCGCAACACCTCGGACGCCAAGAAGGCCGGGATCGCGATGGTGCCGGAGAGCCGGCGCGCGATGCTGTTCGCCCACGAGCCGGTCTACAAGAACATCTCGATCAGCATCCTGGAGAAGATCTCGAGCCTGCTGCTCAAGCCCGGCGAGGAGCGCCGGATCGCCCAGGGCCATGTCGACGCGCTCCGGATCCGGCCGTTCTCGGTGGAGCCGGAGGTGCGCAAGCTGTCGGGCGGCAACCAGCAGAAGGTGGCGCTGGCGCGCTGGCTCACCCACCTGCCGCGCCTCCTGGTGCTTTCCGAGCCCACCAAGGGCATGGATGTCGGCGCCAAGGACGACGTGGTGAAGATCGTCAAGGGGCTGAAGGAGAAGGGGGTGGCGGTGGTCGTGACGTCGGCGGAGCCGGAAACGGTGCTGACGCTGGCCGACCGCATCCTGGTGATGCGCAAGGGCGAGATCACCGAAGAGTTCGCCGACCGCGGGGTGAGCAAGGACCAGCTCCTCGCGGCTGCTTGAAGAAAGTCAGACCTGATGAATGCTGATGTGGCGAAAGCGGCCGGGGACGGGTCCGGCGGGATCGGCCGGTGGCTGGCCGGGCACCTGACCAACCTGGCGCCCCTGGTGACGCTCCTGTTCCTGTGCCTGGTGTTCAGCCTGATGGCGCCGTCCTTCGCGACGGTGGACAATCTCGGCAACATCATGCGCCAGGTCTCGATCACCGCGATCATCGCGACCGGGCTGACCTTCGTGATCCTGACCGCCGAGATCGACCTGTCGGTGGCGAGCATCGCCAACGCGGTCGGCATCGTGGTGGCCTATTTCACCCTCCAGGAAACTTACGTGAACATCGCCAACGTGCCGGTGCCGGGCGCGGTGGCGATCATGTTCGCGCTCCTGGCGGCGTTCGCGCTGGGTGCCGTCAACGCGGTGGGTGTCACCATCATCGGCATCCCGTCCTTCATCATGACGCTCGCCATGATGCAGATCGGCGCTGGCATCTCCGCCATGCTGGTGCGCGGCCAGATCGCCTACGCCATCCCGGACCCGGTGCGCTTCCTGGGCTCCGGCACGATCGGGCCGTTCCCGTCGATCGTGGTGGTAGCCTGCCTGTTCCTTCTGGTCGGCCACCTGGTGCTCACCTACACGCGATTCGGCCGCTACGTGTACATGGTCGGCGGCAACCGCGAGGCGGCCGAGTTCTCCGGCGTCAACGTCAAGCTGGTGATCGCCGCGGTGATGATCATCTCGGCGGTGTGCTGCGGCGTCGCCGGCATGCTGGGTGTCGCCTATTACGGCAGCGCGCAGCAGAACGAGTTCGACGACTACCTGCTCGATTCGATCGCGGCGGTGGTGGTGGGCGGCACCAGCCTGTTCGGCGGGCAGGGCGGCATCCCCAACACCATCCTGGGCCTGCTGGTCCTGGGTGTGCTCAACAACGGCCTGGACCATATCGACATCGACAGCTTCCTGAAGGTGCTGATCCGCGGCCTGATCCTGCTCCTGGCCCTGGTGATCAACGTCTACGCCCAGCGGCTGCGCAACCGGGCGGCCTGAACCGGGCGGCGGCCTGGCGGTTGCCCCGGGCGGGTTCCGGGTGCATGGGAGGCGGGCTCCCTCCTTCGCGCGCCTAGGATCGATCCTTGTCACCCGCAGCTCCCGGGCGCCTCGCGCGCCTTCCGGCCGCCGCCCAGTGGTCGCTCCTGCTGATCCTGTCCGCACTGGTGGCGGCGCTGCTGGAGGGCGGCGGCCTGCCGGCGGCCATGCTGCTGGGGCCGATGCTGGCCGGGATCCTGTTCGGGGTGAACGGCGCCAGCGTGCAGGTGCCGAAGCTGCCCTACCTGGCGGCGCAAGGGGTGATCGGCTGCCTGATCGCCGCGGCGATCAGCGGCGAGATCCTGGGCACCTTCGCCGCACGCTGGCCCCTAATTCTGTCGGTGGTGCTGCTGGTGGTGGCGGCCAGCAGCCTGCTCGGCTGGGTGCTGAGCCGGCGGCAGATCCTGCCCGGCACCACCGCGGTCTGGGGCTCCTCGCCCGGCGCCGCCTCCGCCATGATGCTGATGGCCGACGCCTATGGCGCCGACGCTCGGCTGGTCGCCTTCATGCAATATCTGCGGGTGGTGTTCGTCGCGGTCAGCGCGTCGCTGGTGGCGAGGCTGTGGGTCGATGTCGCGGACGCGCCGCTGCCCGCGATCGTCTGGTTCCCGCCCATCGACCCGCTGCCGTTCGGCCAGACGCTGCTGCTGGCGGTCGGCGGGGCCCTGCTCGGGCAGAAGCTGCGGATCCCGGCCGGCGCCCTGCTCCTGCCCATGCTGGCGGGGGCGGCGCTGCATCTGGCCGGGCTGATGGAGTTCCAGCTGCCGGAATGGCTTTTGGCCGGCAGCTATGCGCTGCTCGGCTGGTGGATCGGATTGGGCTTCCGGCGCCCGATCCTTCTGCACGCGGCCCGCGCGCTGCCGCAGGTCACGCTGTCGATCCTGACCCTGATGGCGTTCGCCGGGGTCCTGGCCTTTGCCCTGACGGAACTGGCCGGGATCGACCCGCTCACCGCCTATCTCGCCACCAGTCCGGGTGGCCTGGATGCCATGGCGGTGATTGCCGCCTCCAGCGATGTCGACCTGCCGTTCGTGATGGCGCTGCAGACCGTGCGGTTCGTGTTCGTCCTGCTGACCGGGCCGGTGCTCGCGAAGTTCATCGCGGACCGGCTGCAGCCGGCGACCCCGGATCTGCGGTGAGAATGGCCCGCGGGCTGCCTGGGCCGGGTTGTCCCGGTCCGGCAGCCCACGTCGGCTTGGGGCTCACTCCTCGGCGTTGACGCATTCCTCGTCGGTCGTGGCGGTCGGGCCGACGCAGCGGGGGTCGTCCAAGGCCTGCGGGGTGGCCGGGTCGGCCGGCGCGGTGACCGCGTTCGGGCCGGCATTGTCGCCGCCGCGGGATTCCGAATCGAGGCTGCCGCCCGCGGTCGAGCCGGCATCGGCGCCGCCGCCAGTCTGGCCCGCCGCGCCGGGGCCCGCGGTGCTGCCGCCGCGCGACGAATCAGCCTGCGAGCCGCCCGCGGTCGCTCCAGATTCCTGGGCAAAGGCGTAAGCCGGAAGGCCCAGAAGGGCCACGGCCGCCGTCGTCATCAGGAACTTGCGCATCTTGTGTCTCCCGTGGGTGATTACTCACCGGTGAAATGATGATGATCCTCTGGACAGTAACCGCGCCAGATGAGGCTGGCTTTCTGCCGCTGCACCCCGAAAAAACCGAGCAGAGTTACAAACGTTCCATGATATGTTTTCCATTTTTCGCACGTGGATAGGCGGGCTCCACGAGCCGCGGCAACCGTGTGGGTAGATGCCGATCCTGGGGCACCTCTCCAGGGAAGATACAGACCTGGTGGATACACTTCTTCTACTTCATCAACGCCAGTGAATCCGCCAATGCTCCCGTCGGAACCCGTCCGCCAGCCGCCTTGTTCAGGACAAGAATGGCCCGCTCCGGCAAGGACCGGGCGGCGGGACGCCTTGCGGGGAAGCGAACGAGCAATGATCGAACCACATTCCGGGCGGATCCGCGCAGCACTGCTCGCCACGGCCGCAGTCCTGGTGCTGGCCAGCTGCGCCCGGCAGCCGCCGGCAGGATCCACCGTCGTCCCGGAACCGCCCGCCGAGGCTGCCGCCGCCACGATGGAGCGCGCCGATGCCGACATGGCGGCCGTGCTGGACGCGCTGGCCAGCCTGGGCGGCAAGCCGATCGAGACGCTGTCCGCCACGGAGGCCCGCGCCCAGCCGACCCCGGCCGATGCGGTGAAGCTTGTCATGAGCCGCCAGGGCATCCAGCCGCCGGAGCAGGTCGCCAGTGCGACGGACCGGACCATCAACGGCGAGGGCGGCGAGATCCCGATCCGGATCTACACGCCCGAGGGCCAGGGCCCGTTCCCGGTGATCGTGTACTACCATGGCGGCGGCTGGGTGATCGCCGACCTCGACACCTATGACGCCTCGGCGCGCGCACTGGCGCGGGAGGCGGGCGCCATCGTGGTGGCCTCGCACTACCGGCAGGGCCCGGAGCACAAGTTCCCGGCCGCCCACGACGATGCGTTCCGCGCCTATCAGTGGACCGTGGCGAACGCGATGGCGCTGGGCGGCGATCCCGACAAGATCGCGGTGGCGGGCGAGAGTGCTGGCGGCAACATGGCCACTGCCGTGTCCTTGCGCGCCCGCGACACCGGCATCACCCAGCCGGTCCACGAACTGCTGATCTACCCGGTGGCAGGCAGCGACATGAACACCGCCTCCTACCAGGAGAACGCCGACGCCAAGCCGTTGAACAAGCCGATGATGGCGTGGTTCATGCAGCAATACCTGAACCCGGGCGATGCGCAGGACCCCCGGATCAACCTGGTTGAGGCCGATCTCGGCGGCCTGCCGCCCACCACCATCATCGGCGCGCAGATCGACCCGCTGCGCTCGGAAGGCCAGGCTCTGGCCGAGCGGCTGGAGGCGGCCGGCGTGCCGGTGGCCTACC
This sequence comes from Geminicoccus roseus DSM 18922, assembly GCF_000427665.1. Lineage (NCBI taxonomy): Bacteria > Pseudomonadati > Pseudomonadota > Alphaproteobacteria > Geminicoccales > Geminicoccaceae > Geminicoccus > Geminicoccus roseus. The sequence goes on along the minus strand of NZ_KE386572.1, from coordinate 129,007 downwards.
GGGTCTATGACGGCGTGACCCACGAGTTCTTCGGGATGGGGGCGGTGGTCGACGACGCAAGGGATGCCCAGGAATTCGCCGGGGCCCGGCTGAAGGCGAGCTTTGCCGACGCGGCTCCCGGCGGCTGAGCCGCCGGCGCGCTGATCAGGCAAGCGCCAGGCGCATGGCGCAGCGGCGGGCGGGATCCAGGCCATGGTCCGCCTCGCCGGCCAGGCGCGCCTGCAGCGCTGGCGGCGGCGCATCGAGCAGCCGGAAGCCGAAGCGGCGGTAGAACGGCGCGTTCCAGGCGATGGTCCGGTCGGTGGTGAGGGCGACGCCGGCCAGGCCCCGCGCCCGGGCGGCCTGCACCGCCGCCTCGAGCAGGCGGCGGCCGAGCCCCTGGCCCTGCCGGTCCAGCGCCACCGACACCTCCTCGACGAACAGGTCGCCGGCAAGCTCGGACGCCATCAGGAAGCCGGCCGGCCGGCTGCCAACCGTGGCGACCCAGAGAAGTCGCTCGTCCAGGGCCTGCCGCAGCCGGTCCGGCGCGGTGACCGGCGCCTCGACCACCCAGGCCATGTGGGTGCCGGCAAAGCGCCTGGCGGCGGAGCGCTCGACCGCCGCCAGTTCCGGAAGATCGGCGGCGCTGCCGGGACGGACCTCCGTCACCGCCGGGCGGGTGTCACAGGATGAAGCGCGACAGGTCGTGGCTGCCGAGCAGGGAGCCGACCTTGTCGTGCACCAGTTCGGCGTCGACCTTGACCGTCTGGCCGCCCATGTCGGTGGCGCTGAAGCTGACGTCCTCCAGCAGCTTCTCCATCACGGTCTGCAGGCGGCGGGCGCCGATGTTCTCGACCCGCCGGTTGATGTCGTCGGCGAGCCTGGAGATCGCGTCGATGGAATCCTCGCCGAACTCCAGCGTCACGTTCTCGGTAGCCAGCAGCGCCACGTACTGGCGGATCAGGCTGGCTTCCGGCTCCACCAGGATCCGGCGCAGGTCCGCCTCGCTGAGTGGCTCCAGCTCGACCCGGATCGGCAAACGGCCCTGCAGTTCCGGCAGGAGGTCGGACGGCTTGGTCAGGTGGAACGCGCCAGAGGTGATGAACAGGATGTGCTCGGTGCGGACCATGCCATGCTTGGTCGCCACCGAGGTGCCTTCCACAATCGGCAGGAGGTCGCGCTGCACGCCCTCGCGGCTGACATCGCCGGTCTTGCCCTCGCGCGAGGTGATCTTGTCGATCTCGTCCACGAAGACGATGCCGTTCTCCTCGGCCGCCTTGATCCCGGCGCGGGTGACGACCTCGGGGTCGAGCAGCTTGTCGCTCTCCTCGGCCATCAGCACGTCGTAGGACTGGGCGATGGTCATCTTGCGGCGGCGGGTGCGGCCGCCCAGGGCCTTGCCCAGCATGTCGCCGAGATTGACCATGCCCATCTGGGCGCCCTGCATGCCCGGGATATCGAACATCGGCATGCCGGCACCGGCCTGCTCGGCGACGTCGATCTCGATCTCCTTCTCGCTGAACTGGCCGTCGCGCAGCCGCTTGCGGAAGGATTCGCGGGTGTCCTTGGAAGCCTGGGGACCCACCAGCGCGTCCAGGACCCGGTCCTCGGCGGCAGCCTCGGCCTTGGCGGCGACCTCGCGGCGCATCCGCTCGCGGGTCTCCTTGATCGCGATCTCGACCAGGTCGCGGATGATGCTTTCCACGTCCCGGCCGACATAGCCGACCTCGGTGAACTTGGTCGCCTCGACCTTGAGGAAGGGTGCTTGCGCCAGCCGCGCCAGGCGGCGGGCGATCTCGGTCTTGCCGCAGCCGGTCGGGCCGATCATCAGGATGTTCTTGGGCAGAACCTCCTCGCGCAGATGCTCGTCGATCTGCTGCCGGCGCCAGCGGTTGCGCAGCGCGATCGCCACGGCCCGCTTGGCGGCGTGCTGGCCGACGATGAAACGGTCGAGTTCCGAGACGATTTCCCGGGGGGTCAGCGCGGTCATGACAGGTCGAGCTTTTCGAGGGTGATCTGTTGGTTGGTGTAGACGCAGATGTCGGCGGCGATGCCCATGGCCCGCCTGGCGATCGTCTCCGCGTCCAGGCCGTCGACCGGCAGCAGGGCGCGCGCCGCGGCCAGCGCGTAGCTGCCGCCGGAGCCGATGCCGATCACGCCGAACTCCGGCTCCAGGACATCGCCCTGGCCGGTGAGCACCAGCGACACGTCCTTGTCGGCCACCGCCATCATCGCTTCCAGCCGCCGCAGGTAGCGGTCGGTGCGCCAGTCCTTGGCAAGCTCCACGCAGGCCCGCGCCAGCTGGCCCGGATGGCGCTCCAGCTTGCCTTCCAGCCGCTCCAGGAGGGCGAACGCATCGGCGGTGGCGCCGGCGAATCCAGCCAGGATATGGCCGTCACCGACCCGGCGTAGCTTCTTGGCGTTCCCCTTGACCACGGTCTGGCCGAGCGACACCTGGCCGTCCCCGGCCATGACCACCGTCGAGCCCTTGCGCACGCACAAAATCGTCGTGCCGTGCCAACTCTCCGTCAATGCATCGCCCCTTTGCCAACCTCGAAGCGCTTCAGGTGGGTGATCCGCACGGTTTGCGCAACGGGTTTAGGCAGGACATCGGGCGGGAAAGCGCCGGCGGCGCCGACCTGCCCGGCCGCAACAGGCCGGGAGGTCGCCGCCGGTCAGATCGGTCAGTCGTTGTCGTTCGCGTGGGACAGCTCGAGATCGGCCACCGCCGAGGCCAGGCCGCGCAATGCTGCCACCAGCGCGCCCTCGTCGCGCATGCGGAACGCGGCGCTGGTCAGCACGGCGGCGCTGACCACCGCGTCATGGATGGTGTCGGTGGCGAAGCCGACCCAGGACGAGGCGGTGGCCTCGGACAGTCCAAGCAGCTGGGGCTGCTCGACACGGTCGGCCAAGGCGCTGAAGTTGCTCATCGAAGTCCCCCATGAACAATCGGCGGGTGGACCCTGCCACTGGTGGGACAGGGGACCACGTCGTCTTCAAGCGGGAAGATACATCTGTGGTTGAATTAGAAACAATAGGTATCGCCTATCACGCGGAACCTGCGCCGGCGCAGCAAGTTGTGGGTTGTCGGCGACGCTAAGATTGATCGAATTTTCTGCAACTGATCTTGGATCGAAAAAAACGCCGACGATCCACCTGCCTGGAGGGATCGGGTAACATCGCTCGAATGCGGTGGAATTCCTTGAAGCCAGCCTGCCGCTGCCCAGGTTTCCATGGGTGTGGCGGAATGTCGCATCCAGGCGTGGCCTAGCCCAGGCGCTTGGCGATCTCGGTCTTGACCCCGTCCAGCATCACCGCCACCAGCATCAGCCCGCCGCGAATCACCTGCATGTAGCTGGCATCCAGGCCCATCACGTTGATCGCGGTGTCGATGGTGGACAGGAGCAGCACGCCGGCGAACACGCCGGAGAGCTGGCCGACCCCGCCGCGCAGGGACACGCCGCCGATCACCACGGCCGCGAAGGCCTCGAACAGCATGCCGACCCCTAGATTGGGCGTGGCGCCGTTGGTGCGCGCGGCCAGGAGCCAGCCGGCAAACGCGGCGACGATGCCGGACAGGATGAACACCCCGAACAGCACCTTGTCGACGTCGATCCCGGCCCGGAACGGCGCCACCGGGTTGCCGCCCACCAGGTAGACCCGCCGGCCGAACAGGGAGCCCTTCAGGATCTGGCCGAACGCCAGGTAGGTGACGATGGTGATCACCACCAGCAGCGGCAGGCCGAACAGCTCGGTGTTCGCCACAGCCCGGAAGTCGTCGGGCAGGCCGTAGATCGAGCGCCCGCCGGTGAGGATCAGGCCGAGGCCGCGGATCGCGATATAGGTGGCCAGCGTGACCACGAAGGCGTTCAGCCTCATCTTCACGATCAGGACCGCGTTGAACAGGCCGGCCAGCCCGCCGAAGCCCAGCACGATCAGCAAGGACAGCCAGGTGTTGACCTGGAAGGCGAAGGGCGAGCCGCGGGCGGCGGTCAGGCCTGCGGCCAGCATCGCCCCGAACGCCATGACGCTCTCGATCGAGAGGTCCATGTGGCCGGCGATCACGCAGAACGCCAGGCCCAGCGCCAGGAGCCCGACATAGGTCGCGTGCTGGGCGATGTTGATGAAGATGCCGATCTGGAAGAAATGCTCGATGGAAAGCGAGCAGATCAGGAGGATGGCGGCCAGGATGAACCAGACCAGATGGTCCAGCACCAGCTTGACCGCCCGGATGCGGCCGGCCGAGGGGGCCGAGGAAACAGCGATCATGGGGTCCAGATCTCGATCTTGCGGTCCATAAGGGCCTCCCGGCGCCCGGCCCGCTGGAGCGCGGCGCCGGGAGGCGATCGAGCCGGTTACTTCACCACGTCGACCGGGACGCTCGGGAACTTCAGGTTGCCCCAGAAGCGCGGGTCGTCGACGTTCTCCTTGGTGATCGCCGCGCCCGGGATCTTCAGGTTCGGGCCCCAGTCCTCGTCGGTGAGCGTCGCCTTCAGCCCGATCACGTCGTAGGTGCCGGGCTCCAGCTTCTCGCCGGCCATGATTTTGTCGATGAACATGGCGAGGCCATAGACCTGGGCGTAGGTGGGCTGCTCGACCTCGACCTGCTGCCAGCCGGCCCGGATGTTGTCGAGGCCGACCGGGGCGCCGTTGGAGGCCATCAGCATCATGTCGCCGGGCTTCATGCCCTTGGCTTCCATGATCGAGACGATCGGCACGGTCAGGTGCGCGGCGTGGGCGAATACCAGGTCGATGTCCTGGGTGACCAGGAGCTGGTCCTCGAACGCCCGCCCGGCATTGGTCGGCTCCCAGAGCAGCGCCGCCTTGGAGATGATCTCCACCTCGGGCGCCTTCTCGGCCATCACCGCCTCGAAGCCCTTCTGGATGTCGAGGGTGTAGGCGTCGCCCGGATCGCCCAGGATCTGCAGGACCTTGCCCTTGGCCGAGCCGTGCCGCTCGGTCAGCAGCCGGATCGCCTCGTTGGCGGCGATCTCGCCGATCTCCACCGTGCCGGCGACCGAGGTCAGGTCGAACTCGGTGGTGGTGATCAGCCGGTCGAAATTGAGCACCTTGATGCCGGCGGCGCGCGCCTTCTCGATGCCGGGCACGATCGAATCGAACGCCACCGCGTTCATGATCACCGCGTCGGGCTTGGTGTTGATCATGTCCTCGAGCTGCGAGAGCTGGCGCGACGCGTCGTTCTGCGCGTCGATCGAGGTGACCTCGTAGCCAAGCGAGGTGAACACCGATTCCACCGCCTTCTGGCTCTCGGTCTGGAACTCGTCCAGGAGGGTCGGGATCATGTAGACGATCTTGCCCTTGCTCTGCGCGAAGGCAGGGCGGGCGGCGGTCAAGGCGGCAGCCGCGGATAGCAGCATGCCGACGTCACGACGGCTCAGACGCATCGATGGTCCCCCCTGGGAAATGATGCTGGACCGGCGGATCGAACGATCGGATCTGGGCATAGTCAAGCGGCAGGGCTTGTGGCGGGCCAGATCGTCCTGCACGCTCCCTGCGGTCGCAGTTCCAGGAAGACGGCCCATGTTCCCGCGCCTGTTCGAGCCGCTCACGATCCGCAGCTGCACCCTGAAGAACCGGATCGTCTTCGGCGCCCATACCAACAACATGGCCGAGGACGGGCTGCCTTCGGCGCGCACCATCGGATATTACGAGGAACGCGCCCGGGGCGGGGCCGGGATGATCGTGGTCGAGCCGGTGCCGGTCCATGCGACGGCGGTGCTGACCCGGGGCAACTATCTTGCCGACGACGACCGGGTGGTGCCGGCCTTCCAGCGCCTGGTGGCGGCCTGCAAGCCGCACGGCCCGGTGATGATCCAGCAACTCTACCATGTCGGCGCCCATGGCGATGCCGACAACAGCTTCGCGCCGAACTGGTCGCCATCGGGCGCGCCCTCCTTCCACGACGCCGACGGCAGCCATGCGATGACCCTGGCGGAGATCCGGGAGGTCCAGTCGGGCTTCGTGCGCTGCGCCGTGCGCGCCAGGGCCGCCGGGTTCGACGGGATCGAGCTGTTCGCCGCCTACAACGCCCTGATCGACCAGTTCTGGACGCCGCTCACCAACCGCCGCACCGACGAGTTCGGCGGCAGCTTCGGAAACCGGATGCGGTTTTCCGGCGAGCTGTGCGGCCGCATCCGCGAGGCCTGCGGCGAGGATTTCGTGATCGGGCTGGCGGTCTCGGCCGATCCGGGCACGCCCGGCTGCCTCGGCCTGGACGAGCTGAAGGCGGTGGTGGCCTGGCACGACGAGCGCCGCCTGGTCGACTACGTGACCTGCGGGACCGGCAGCTATTTCGACTTCGCCAGCATCATCCCGACCTCGCCCTATCCCGACCGGCTGGGCGCGCCGTTCGCCGCGGAACTGAAGCAGGTGGTGCGGCATGCAAGGGTGCAGGCGGAAAGCCGGATCACCACCCCTGAGGACGCCGAGGCCCTGCTGGAGGCGGGCGGCGCCGACATGGTCAGCATCGTGCGCGGCCAGATCGCCGATCCCTGGCTGGCGGCCAAGGCAGCGGCCGGCCGCCCGGACACGGTCCGGCCCTGCATCGCCTGCAACCAGCTGTGCTGGGGCCGGCGCTCGCGCGACTACTGGATTTCCTGCCTGGTGAACCCCTCGGCCGGGCGGGAGTTCGCCTGGAACGGCGACCGGTTCGAGCGGGCGGCGCGGCCGCGCCGGGTCCTGGTGGTTGGGGGAGGGCCGGCCGGGCTGGAGACCGCGCGGGTGGCGGCCGAGCGCGGCCACCATGTGGTCCTGATCGAGCAGAACAGCGAGCTTGGCGGGCGCTTCCGCCTGGCCGCCCGCCAGCCGGCCCGGGAGAAGATCGGCAAGCTGTTGAACTGGTACCGCAACCGGCTGGAGGAGCTTCAGGTCGAGATCCGCCTGGGCGTCCGGGCCGGCCCGGTCGAGCTGGAGGGCTTCGACGAGGTGGTGATCGCCACCGGCGCCAGGCCCGCCCGGGACGGCTACCAGCGCGCCTTCCCGGACCGGCTGCGCCTGGAGGGGGTGGACCGGCCGGACGTGCTGGATGTCGAGGACGTGCTGGAGGATGCGCCGGAGCGGCAGCTGGCAATCGGCGAGCGGGTTTTGGTGCTGGACGATTTGAGCAACTGGCGGGCGATCGGCACCGCCATCCTGCTGCAGGAGCGCGGTCACCAGGTGACAATCGCCAGCGCCGATGGCGAGATCGCCCGCGGCCTCGCCCACAGCACCGCCGACGGGCCGCTGCGCCGCCGCCTGGTGCAGGCCGGAGGCCGGCTGCAGCCCTACACGGCCCTGGATGCCTGGCTTGGCGGGCAGGCGCGGCTGCGCGACATGCTGTCCGGCGAGCTCCGCCTGGAGCCGTTCGACACGCTGGTGCTGGCGACCACGCCGGTGGCCGACGACCGGCTGATGCAGGAGGTGTCGGCCACGGGCGGCCAGGCGATCCTGATCGGCGACGCGGTCGCCTCCAGGCGGGCCAGCCTGGCCTTCTACGAGGGCCGGCGCACGGGGCTTGCCTTATGAGGACGGTCGATTTCGCCACCGCCATGGAGCGGCTGGACGAGCCGGGTCTGATCCAGGCGCTGCGCGCCATGTATCGCGAAGGCGTCGACCGGGTCGAGCGGCTGCACCTGGCGGAGCCGACGGCCGAGGGGGCCAATGACTGGCTGCTGCTCCCCTCCTGGCGCTTCGGCCGGCATTTCGGTGCCAAGCTGGTCTCGGTGTTCCCGGCCAATCCCGCCAATGGCCTGGAGGCGGTGCAGGGCATCTACGCCCTGTTCGACGGCAGCAGCGGCGTGCCGGTCCTGGTGGTGGACGGGGCGGCGCTGACGCTGAAGAAGACCGCCTGCAACTCAGCGCTCGCTGCCGACCTGCTCGCCCGCCCGGATGCCGCCACGCTGCTGGTGCTGGGCAGCGGCGCGCTGGCCGGCTGGCTGGTGCGGGCCCATCGCAGCGTGCGGCCCTATAGCCAGGTGCTTTGGTGGGGGCGGGATGCCCGCAAGACCGAGGCGGCGATCGCGACCTGCGGGATGACCGGCATCACCCAGGTGGCCCCGGACCGGCTGGACGGCGCCGTCGCGGAGGCGGACGTGATCAGCTGCGCCACCCGCGCCGCGGTCCCGCTGGTCAAGGGCCGGCTCCTGAAGCCCGGCGCGCACCTGGACCTGGTCGGCGGCTATCTCGCCGACATGCGCGAGGCCGACGACGCCGCGGCCGAGCGCGCCGCGCGGCACGTGGTGGACGCGCGCTTCACCACGGTGGGCGTCGTAGGCGACCTGATCCTGCCGATGCGGGCCGGGATCATCACCGAAAGCGCGCTGGTCGACCTGTTCGAGCTCTGCCGGGGCGTGCGGCCGGGACGGCTCGGCCCGGACGAGATCACCTGGTTCAAGTCGGGCGGGGGCGGCCATGCCGACCTGGCGACCGCGGCCTACCTGCAGGATGCGCTGGGCCGGGCAAGCTGATCCCGACCGGCCCGTTGCGTCGAAATGATGACGGTTTCATCCATCCGGCTTGACGAACCGGCGGCGCTGGCGATCACCTCTGGTCGATCAGGCGAGGTCGGGAACAAGGAAACATGGCGGGTGTGCGGGGCCAGGCGAAAGCGGCGGCCCTTTCGGCTCATCGGGTGGTCACCGAAGGCATCGGCCTCGGCATTCTGAAAGGCGAGTTCAAGATCGGCGAGCTCCTGCCCAGCCCGGAGGAGCTGGCCGACCGCTACAACGTCTCCCGCACCGTCCAGCGCGAGGCGTTCAAGACGCTGGCGGCCAAGGGACTGGTCGCGTCCAAGACCAAGGTCGGGACCTGGGTGACCCCGCCGAAATCCTGGAACATGTTCGACGCCGACCTCCTGGAATGGCGCACGCGGGTCGGCATGGATCCGGAGTTCATCGCCTCGCTGTTCGAGGTCCGCCGGGTGCTGGAACCGGAAGGCGCGGCCCTGGCGGCCCTTCGCCGGACGCCCGAGCAGCTCGAGCAGCTGCGGGAGATCGCTTTGGCGATGATGGCCTGCGCCGAGCTCGGCCGGTTCATCGAGCTGGACCTCTGCTTCCACCTCGCGGTGAGCGAGGCGTCCGGCAACCCGTTCCTGCAGTCGCTGGGCGGACTGATCGAGGCGGCCCTTGCCGCCGCCTTCACCCAGTCGACCCCGGTGGGGGAGGCGGAGCGGCTCGCCTCCGCAGGCCAGCACCTCGCGATCTTCCAGGCGATCGAGGCCGGCGACCCGGAGGCGGCGCGGCTGGCGATGACGGGGGTCATCGACACCGGGGCCCGCAACAGCCGGCACAAGCAGAACGGTTGATCAGGCGGCGGCCGGACGCCGGGTGAGGCTGGTGTCGCCGGTGATCAGCTCGATCAGCTCGTCGTGGGAGGTTTCTTCCCGCGTGCGCACCCCGGCGACCCGGCCCTGGCGGATCACCACCATCCGGTCGGCGACCTGGAGCGCGTGCAGGACGTTGTGGGTGATCACGATCACCGAGATGCCTTCCCGGCGCACCCGCTCGATCATCTCCAGGCCCTTGTGGGTCTGCTCGACGCCGAGAGCCGCGAACGGCTCGTCCAGCAGGACGAGCTTGCCGCCGAAATGGACGAAGCGGCAAAGCTCGATGGCCTGGCGCTGGCCGCCGGACAGGTTCTCGACCTTGGCGCGCACGTCGGGGATCTTGGTGCCGAGCCGGTCCAGGGCGGCGCGGGTGGTCTCCTCCATCTCCTTCTCGCGCAGCCATCGGATCCCGGCGACCTTGCGGGTCAGCTCGCGGCCCATGAAGAAATTGCCGACCACGTCGACATTGGGCGCCAGCGAGAGGTCCTGGTAGACGGTCTCGATCCCCAGCGCCTTGGCGCTGCCGGGCCCGTCCAAGGTCACCTCCTGGCCGTTCCAGACCAGCCGGCCGGAGGAGGGGGGCTGGGTGCCGGCGATGATCTTGATCAGGGTCGACTTGCCGGCGCCGTTGTCGCCCAGCAGGGCCACCACCTCGCCCGGCATCACCTCGAAGCTCACCTCGGCCAGCGCCGTCACCGCGCCGAAGCGGCGGGCGATGTGATCGACGACGAGCAGGGGCGTGGTCATGGCGGCTCCGGCGGGTGAGGGCGCGGCCGCGAGCCTAGCCGCATCGGAGAGAGCTTGGCGAGCCTCGCCAGAGTGCCATCAGGCGGGATGGGACCGCGGCGGCGGCCCGTTCTTCCATTTGTCATACATAGCGTGCCCGGCTAGGAAAGAGGCATCTGTCCTGTCGCACGAACCGAAGAGCGCCCGGAGCACCTCGCCCGACCTTCCCTGCCGCGGCAGGGGCCAGCGGACGAATGGTGTGTCATCCCAGGGACGTTCGCCCCTCCGGTGCGTATCGCCGGGTTCCGCAACCGCAGCATCACCAGGATCGTCGATGCCGACCTACCGCTCCCGTACGACCACCCATGGCCGCAACATGGCCGGCGCCCGCAGCCTCTGGCGCGCCACCGGCATGAAGGACGGGGATTTCGGCAAGCCGATCATCGCGATCGCCAACTCCTTCACCCAGTTCGTGCCCGGCCACGTCCACCTCAAGGACCTGGGCCAGCTGGTCGCCAAGGAGGTGCAGGCCGCCGGCGGCGTCGCCAAGGAGTTCAACACCATCGCGGTCGACGACGGCATCGCGATGGGCCATGACGGCATGCTCTACAGCCTGCCCTCGCGCGAGCTGATCGCGGATGCCGTCGAGTACATGGTCAACGCGCACTGCGCCGACGCGCTGGTCTGCATCAGCAATTGCGACAAGATCACGCCCGGCATGCTGATGGCGGCGATGCGCCTGAACATCCCGACCGTGTTCGTGTCCGGCGGCCCGATGGAGGCCGGCAAGATGGTGCACGGCACCACCAAGGCGCGCCGGGTCGACCTGATCTCGGCCATGGTGGTCGCTGCCGATTCCAGCGTCAGCGACGAGGAGACCCTGGCGGTCGAGCGCTCGGCCTGCCCGACCTGCGGCTCCTGCTCGGGCATGTTCACCGCCAACTCGATGAACTGCCTGACCGAGGCGCTGGGCCTGGCGCTGCCGGGCAACGGCAGCCTGCTGGCCACCCATGCCGATCGCCGCCGCCTGTTCGTGGAGGCCGGCTGGGTGGTCGTGGACCTGGCCAGGCGCTGGTACGAGCAGGACGACGCCACCGCCCTGCCGCGCACCATCGCCAGCTTCGAGGCGTTCGAGAACGCCATGTCGCTGGACATCGCGATGGGCGGGTCGACCAACACCGTGCTGCACCTCCTGGCGGCCGCCGAGGAGGGGCAGGTGCCGTTCACCATGGCCGACATCGACCGGTTGTCCCGGCGCGTGCCCAATCTGTGCAAGGTGTCGCCGTCCAAGACCGACGTGCACATGGAGGACGTCCACCGCGCCGGCGGCATCCTGGGCATCCTGGGCGAACTCGACCGCGCCGGGCTCCTGCACCGCGAGGTGCCGACCATCCACGCCACCACGCTCGGCCACGCGATCGCCCAGTGGGACGTGCGGGCACCCGGAAGGCGCGAGGAGGATGCGGCCGTCCAGCTGTTCAAGGCCGCACCGGGCGGCGTGCGCACCACCGAGGCGTTCAGCCAGGACAACCGCTACGAGGAACTGGACCTGGACCGGGAGAACGGCGTGGTCCGCGACGTCGAGCACGCCTTCAGCAAGGATGGCGGGCTGGCGGTGCTGTACGGCAACATCGCGCTGGACGGGGCGATCGTGAAGACCGCGGGCGTCGATCCGTCGGTGCTGGTGTTCGCCGGCCCGGCGCGGATCTTCGAGAGCCAGGACGCCGCGGTGTCCGCCATCCTCAGCGGCAAGATCCAGGCCGGCGACGTGGTGCTGATCCGCTACGAGGGGCCGAAGGGCGGGCCCGGCATGCAGGAGATGCTTTATCCGACCAGCTACCTGAAGTCGAAGGGGCTGGCCAAGGTCTGCGCGCTGGTCACCGACGGCCGCTTCTCCGGCGGCACCGCCGGCCTGTCGATCGGCCATATCTCGCCGGAAGCGGCCGAGGGCGGTGCGATCGGCCTGATCGAGGAGGGCGACCGGATCGAGATCGACATCCCCAACCGCAAGCTCGACGTCGCCTTGAGCGACGAGGAACTGGCGAAGCGGCGCGCCGCCATGGAGGCCAAGGGCGCGGCCGCCTGGCAGCCGGACCGCGAGCGGGTCGTCTCGCCGGCACTGCAGGCCTATGGGGCGCTGACCACCAGCGCTGCGCGCGGCGCGGTGCGCGACGTGACCCAGGTGCAGCGCCGGCGCTGAGGGCAGGCCCGGCCGGACGTTCCGGCCGGTGGCGAGGCGGAGCTAGACCTTGCCCTCGGGCAGGGTCTGGCCGCCGTCGACCACGATGCTGGTCCCGGTGATGTAGGCGGCCTCGTCGGAGGCCAGGAACAGGTAGCTGTGGGCGAGCTCGGCCGGATCGGCCAGCCGCTTGAGCGGGATGGACCGCGCCATGCCCTCGACATAGGCCGCCGAGCGCTCGGCGCGCATCCCCTCGGTCAGCACGTTGCCGGGCTCCACGCCGTTGACGGTGATCCCGAACGGCGCGCCCTCCAGCGCGGCTGCCCGGATCAGCCCCAGCAGCCCGGCCTTGGACGCGGCGTAATGGGCATGGCCGGGCGGCACCACCCGCGGACCGGTGATCGAGCTGGTCAGAACGATCCGGCCGTAGTTCCGTTGCTTCATCGGGGCGAAGGCGGCGCGGATCGCCAGGAACGAGCCGCGCAGATTGACCGCCAGGACCTGGTCCCACTCGGCCACGCTGATCTCGTCCAGCATGGTCTCGGGAAAGATGCCGGCGTTCTGGATGCAGATCTCCAGCCGGCCATGCTCGGCGACGATGGCGTTGACCACCTGTTGGACGTCCTGTTCCTTCGACACGTCGCAAGAGAGGAAGCGCCCGCCGATCCGCTCGGCGGTCGCCTGTCCTTCCGGGCGTCCGTCCGCGATCCAGACGATGGCGCCCTCCTCGGCCAAGCGCGCCGCGACGGCAGCGCCGATCCCCCGCGCCGCGCCGAACACCACCGCCACCCGATCCGCTACCCGACCCTGCAACGCCGCTCTCCCGTTCATGTTATGCGGGCGGATCGTGCCCAAGGCGGCTCGGGCGCGCCAGGGGCTCGACAAGCAAATCGGAACGGTGGATGCCATGCCGCCTGGGATCGACGAGGAGCCGACCGTGCCTTTGCACTTTTCCGCCGCAGAGTTCGACCGTCGCCGCGATGCCGTCCGGGCGTCGATGGCGGACCAGGGGCTGGATGCCCTGCTGGTGTTCAAGCAGGAAAGCATGTTCTGGCTGACCGGCTACGACACGTTCGGGTTCTGCTTCTTCCAGTGCCTGGTGGTCCCGGCCAAGGGCGAGCCGGTCCTGGTGACCCGCTCCGCCGATTTGCGCCAGGCGCAGCTGACCTCGAACATCCAGGACATCCGGATCTGGGTCGATCGCGACGGGGCCGACCCGGCCTCCACCGACCTCCGCCCGGTGCTGGAGGAGTTGGGGCTGCGCGGCCGGCGGGTCGGGGTCGAGTTCGACACGCACGGGCTGACCTATCGCAACGGCAAGCGGCTGGAAGCGGCCCTGGAGGGGTTCGCGACCCTTGAGGAGGCCTCGCTGCTGCTCTCGAAGATCCGGTTGGTGAAGTCGGTCGAGGAACTGGTCTATGTCCGCGAGGCGGCCAAGCTTGGCGACGCCGCGCTGGACGCCGCGGTGGCCGCGACCCATGCCGGCGCCGACGAGGGCGTGATCCTGGCCAGGATGCACGACGCGATCTTCGAGGGCGGCGGCGACTATCCGGGCAACCCGTTCATCATCGGCAGCGGGCCGCAGGCGCTGCTGTGCCGCTACTATACCGGAAGGCGCAAGCTGGACGCGCGGGACCAGCTCACCCTGGAGTTCGCGGGCGTCTACCGGCAGTACCACGCGGCGCTGATGCGCACCCTGCTGGTCGGCGAGCCCGACGACGACCATCGCCGCATGTTCGATGCCGCCAAGGAGGCCCTGCTCACCGCCGAGGCGGCCCTGGTGCCGGGGCGGACGATGGGGGAGGTGTTCGATGCCCAGGCGGCGGTGCTGGACCGCCACGGGATGCGGGCGCACCGCCTGAACGCCACCGGCTACTCGCTGGGGGCGGTGTACGCGCCGTCCTGGATGGACTGGCCGATGTTCTACACCGGCAACCCGGTGGTGATGGCGCCGGGCATGACCTTCTTCATCCACATCATCCTGATGAACAGCGAGACCGGCCGCGCCATGACGCTGGCGCGGACCTCGCTGGTCACCGAGGGCAAGGCGGAGCCGCTGGCCAAGGCGCCGCTGGAGATGATCGTCCGCTAAAGGAGCGTCGGGAGGTGGCAGCGCCTGGCGGCCACCTCCGTCCGCGTCGCCGGCTTACTCGCCGGCCTGGGTCTTCGCCGCGAGCTTGCCCGAGAGGCCCTTGATGCGCAGGCGCAGGGCGTTCAGCTTGATGAAGCCCTCCGCGTCGCGCTGGTCGTAGACCGTGTCGGCCTCGAAGGTCGCGTATTCGTGGCTGTAGAGGGTGAAAGGCGACTTGCGGCCGACCACCTGCACGCTGCCCTTGAACAGCTTGAGGCGCACCGTGCCGGTCACGTTCGCCTGGCTGGCGTCGATCGCGGCCTGCAGCATCTCGCGCTCCGGGGTGAACCAGAAGCCGTTGTAGATCAGCTCGGCATAGCGCGGCATCAACTCGTCTTTAAGGTGCGCGGCACCCCGGTCCAGCGTGATGCTCTCGATGCCGCGATGCGCGGCCAGGAGGATGGTGCCGCCGGGCGTCTCGTAGACGCCGCGCGACTTCATCCCGACGAAGCGGTTCTCGACCAGGTCCAGGCGGCCGATGCCGTTGGCGCCGCCCAAATCGTTCAGGCGGGACAGAAGGGCCGCCGGCGAGAGCCGGATGCCATCCACCGCGACCGGGTCGCCCTTCTCGAAGTCGATCTCGACGTAGCTGGCCCGGTCGGGCGCCGCTTCCGGGGAGACCGAGCGGGTGAACATCTCCTCGTCGGGCTCGACCCACGGGTCCTCGAGCACCTTGCCCTCGTAGGAGATGTGCAGGAGGTTGGCGTCCGTCGAATAAGGCGGCTCGCCCCGCTTGCCGCGCGGGATCGGGATCTGCCGGGCCTCGGCATACTCGATCAGCCGGTCGCGCGAGTTCAGGTCCCATTCGCGCCAGGGGGCGATCACCTTGATCGACGGATCCAGGGCGTAGGCCGAGATCTCGAAGCGGACCTGGTCGTTGCCCTTGCCGGTGGCGCCATGGGCCACGGCGTCGGCGCCGGTCTGGTGCGCGATCTCGACCAGGCGCTTGGCGATCAGCGGCCGGGCGATCGAGGTGCCCAGCAGGTAGCAGCCCTCGTAGACCGTGTTGGCCCGGAACATCGGGAACACGTAATCCCGGACGAACTCCTCGCGCAGGTCCTCGATGAAGATCTGGGTGGCGCCCATCATCTCGGCCTTGGCGCGGGCCGGCTCGAGTTCCTCGCCCTGGCCCAGGTCGGCGGTGAAGGTCACCACCTCGCAGCCGTAATTGTCCTGCAGCCAGCGCAGGATCACCGAGGTGTCGAGCCCGCCCGAATAGGCCAGCACCACCCGCTTCACACCAGTCTTCATCGAAAAACGTCCTCTGCCCGGCGCCGCTCGTCCGTACGCCGTCGATCGGTGCGGATCAGGCCCGCGTGTCCACGCTGGAGCCGGGTTCGCCCGGTGACGCCGTCTCGTCCGCGGCCTCGGCCGGCCGTGCCGCGACCCCGACCATCGCCGGCCGCAGCAGGCGGTCGGCGATCAGATAGCCGGCCTGCATCACCTCGGCAATCGTGCCGGGAGCGACGTCGGCGCGCGGGACCTCGAACATCGCCTGGTGGCGGTTCGGGTCGAGCTTCTCGCCGATCTGCGGCTCGATCCGCTTGATCTGGTGGCGCTCCAGCACGCTCTGCAGGCTGCGCTCGGTCATGTCGACGCCGGTGAGCAGATTCTTGAGCGCCGGGTTCTCCTCGGCGGCCGAAGCCGGCACCGAGAGGGCGCGCTTGAGGTTGTCGGCCACGTCGAGCAGGTCGCGGGCAAACCGGGTCACCGCGTAGCGGCGCGCCTCGTCGACCTCGCGCTCCTTCTGGCGCCGGGTGTTCTCGACATCCGCCAGCGCGCGCAGGAGCTTGTCCTTCAGGTCCGCGATCTCCTGCTCGGGCTGGACGACCTGGGTCTCCTCGACCTTGGCCTCGGCCTCTGGGTTGGTGGTCGCTTCCTGTTCCGTCGTCATTCCCTGCTTCCGTTGTCATGGTGACCGAGCATGCGGCTGACCACCCGGGCGGTGTAGTCCACCATCGGGATGATCCGCGCATAATTCATCCGGGTCGGGCCGATCACGCCGATCGCCCCCACCACGGCCGACTGCGACTGGTCCGGCGATGGCGCGCGGTAGGGCGCGATCACCATGGAGCAGCCGGACAGGCCGAAAAGTTCGTTTTCCGCGCCGATGAAGATCTGCACCCCGTTGCCGCTCTGGGCGGCCTCCACCAGGCGCAGCAGGTTCTTGCGGGTTTCCAGGGTCTCGAACAGGTGCCGCACCCGTTCCAGCTCGACCAGGTTCTGGACGTCCTCCAGCAGCTTGGACTGGCCGCGCACGATCAGGAACCCGTCGCTGTCGCCGCCGGGCTTCACCCAGGTGGCGAGCCCCGCCTCGACCACCCGCTGGGTCACCTCGTCGATCTCGGCGCGGCGTGCCTCGATCTCCTCGTGGACCTGGATCCGCGCCTCGGCGAAGCTCCGCCCGGACAGGCGGGCGGTCATGTAGTTGCCGGCCTCCACCAGGGAGGTCTGCGGCATGCCGAGCGGCACGTCGATGATCCGGTTCTCGACCATGCCATGATCGGTGACCGTGACCACCAGGGCGCGGCCCGGGCCCAGCGACACGAACTCGACATGGCGGAACGGCCGGTCGCTGGCCGGGGCCGCCACCAGCCCGGCATGGCGGGTCAGGCCAGACAGCGCCTCGGTGGCGTCGCCCAGCACCGCCTCCAGGCTCTTGCCCGTGCCCACGCACTGCGCCCGGATGCTGCGCTTGTCCTCGTCGCCGATGTTGCCGACCTCGAGCAGGCCGTCGACATAGAGGCGCAGGCCCGCCGCGGTCGGCAGCCGGCCGGCCGAGGTGTGCGGCGCGAACAGGAGGCCGGCATCCTCCAGGTCGGCCATCACGTTGCGGATCGTCGCGGGCGAGAGCCGCTCGTCGAGCTTGCGCGCGATCGTCCGCGACCCGACCGGTTCCCCGGTCGTCACATAGGCGTCGACGATCTGGCGAAAGATCTGTCGGGATCGACTGTTCAGTTCGGTGATCATCGTTTCCGAAGCATGGGCCGGCCATTGGCCAAGCCGGATGTGGGAATCGGAGCGGGCCTCGTCAACGGAGGACCCTTCCTCCTCCGTGGGACGACGACAGGCAGGTGCAATGCAAGAGTTTTCGCATCAGAAACGCCTACTCGGCCGCGGCTTCGGCCTTGCCGGGCGGGCGAGGGCGTCGTCCCGCCCGGCGAACGGACCGCTCAGCGGGCGGCGTCGTTCTTGTCGACCACGCCCGGGATGGCGGTGGTCGGCCGCGGGAACGCGCCCTGCAGGGCATCCACCCCTTCCTGGGGCTGTGCCAGAGGGACCAGGTCCTGGCGGGCGGCGCGGCGCTCCGACGTGGAGATGCCCATGTCCTGGTCGCGGGCCTCGATCAGCTCCGGGCGGGCTTCGCCGTCCCGGTTGAACGACCAGGCCAGCATGGGAGGACCCAGCGGGATCTGGTCGCCCGGACCGGTGCCATGCTCGGACCGCCAGGTGTGCCAGGTCTTCCCGTAGCTGTTCATCTTGGCCTCCATCAGCTCGTGCTCCGCGACCTCGGGCAGGTTGGGCGCCACCAGCTGGCCGGACAGGATCTCGCCATTGTGCGGATGCCAGTACTGGCGCTCCTCTTGCGGAAGCTGCTCGAACAGGCGCTCGGAAATGATGTATTCCAGCCCGTTCAGGTTGGCGTCGGCGGTGTTGCCGTCGAACAGGGCGCACTGGGCGAAGTCCTCGTTCACCTGCCGGCAGAAGTGGTGGGCTTCCATCTGGTGGCCGGGATCGTCCTTCATCGGGTGGAAGCCCACCAGGTAGATGTCCATGGCGTCGACCGGCGCGTCGGTCTGCAGGGCGGTGGCGCCTGCCTCCAGGAGGTCGGTCCGGGTGCTCTCGGGACGCCCATCCGGCGCCACCGACGGCGGCACGGGCGCTCCGCCGGTGCAGGCGGCGAGCGTCAGGAGGAGGGAGGGCAGAAGCAGCGGGCGAGGATCAATCGATCGCATGGGGACATGGCCTCCGTGTGGGCGGTCGCGGTCATGCCGCGACAACCGGCGAGGCGGCCTTGCCGTTGCATGGGACGGATCGGCTCAGGCGATGGCGGAGACCAGCGCGTCCAGGCCCTCGGTGAGGGCGGCCGGGCCCGGCTGGAGGATCAGCGAGGAAGGGATCGCGGCGATCCGGCCGGCCCGCACCGCCGGCATCCGTTCCCAGCCCGGCCGGGCGGCGATCCTGGCCGGCACCACCTTGCGGCCGCACCAGGAAGCCAGGATCAGGTCCGGCGCTTCGGCGACGACCTCCTCGGGCCGTACGACGCGATCGCGGGACGCCGGCCGGCCGCGCCGTCCGGCGAACACGTCGGCGCCGCCGGCCACCTCGATCAGTTCCGACACCCAGCCGATCCCGAAGATCAGGGGATCGTCCCATTCCTCGAAATAGACCCTCGGCCGTGCCGCCGCCGCTCCGGTGCGCGCCGCGATGGCGGCGATCCGCTCCTCCAGCGAGCCTGCCAGCGCCTCGGCCCGGGCGGGACAGCCGACCAGGGCACCGAGCGTGCGGATCATCGCCAGGATGCCGGCGATGTCGCGCTGGTTGAACAGGTGGACCGCCAGCCCGGCGCGGGCGATCTCCGCCACGGTCGTCGCCTGGACGTCGGAGAACGCCAGCACGAGGTCGGGCTGCAGGGCCTGGATCTTCGGCAGGTCCGCGGAAAGGAACGACGACACCCGGGGCTTGTCCCGGCGGACGCCCGGCGGGCGGACGGCATGGCCGGAAACGCCCACGATCCGGTCCTGCTCGCCCAGGAGGTAGAGGGTCTCGACCGTCTCGTCGGTCAGGCACACGATCCGTTCCGGCGGGAAGCGGCGCATCGGGCAGGCGTCTCAGGCAGCCGGCGGGAACAGGCGGGCGAACGCTTCCTGCCCGAGGGGCGTGAAGGTCACGACCCGCGAGCCTGCCTGCCGGGACGCCCAGCCGAGTTCGCTGAACCGGGTCAGCAGGGCGGCGCCCAGGCCGCCGGCCAGATGCGGACGGCGCACGCTCCAGTCCAGGCAGGTCCGGCAGAGCGGCCGGCGCGACCGGGCGAGGAAAGGCAGGTCGATGCCGAGCCGGCCGATAAAGGCGCTCCCCTGGTCGGTCAGGACGAGATCGTCGCCCGGAGAATGGACCAGGCGCTGGGCCAGCATCGAATCCAGCATCGCCACGGCCATGGTGCCGGCCAGATGGTCGTAGCAGACCCGGGCCTGGCGCAGGGCAGGATCCTTCGGTCCAGGTCGTGCCCGCTGGTGGCCGATCCGGTCGGCCAGGCCCATCAGGCTTTCCAGGATCGCGCCGACATCGTGGTCGGACAGGCTGAAATAGTGGTGGCGGCCCTGGCGGCGGCTGGCGACCAGGCCGCCGTCCTGCAGCCTGGCCAGATGCGAGCTGGCGGTCTGCGCGGTGACGCCTGCCTGGCGGGCCAGTTCGCCGGCGGTGAGGGTTCCCCCGTCCAGCAGGGCGGTCAGCATGTTGGCGCGCGCCGGGTCCCCCAACAGGGCGGCGACGCGGGCGATGTCGGGGCCAGCTCTCATGCTACGATGATGATCGAAGCATCCCAGCCGGGCAAGCCGCTACAACCAGAGCGACCAGCCGAGGAGAAGTCGACCATGATTCCCGCTTGCCGCATTCCCAGCCGGGCCGCACCCGGCCCCGCCCCGGCCATCTGGGGGCAGGGCCGATGATCGCGGTGATCTTCGAGGTCATTCCGCGCCGCGGGCACCTGGAGAACTACCTGGAGATCGCGGCATCGCTGACCCCGGTCCTGGAGCAGGTGGACGGGTTCATCTCGGTGGAGCGGTTCGAGAGCCTGAAGCAGCCGGGCAAGCTCCTGTCGCTGTCGTTCTGGCGGGACGAGGAGGCGGTGATGCGCTGGCGCCGGACCGAGAAGCACCGGCTGGCGCAGGCGGCGGGCCGCACCAAGGTGTTCGCGGACTACCGGCTGCGGGTGGCGGCGGTGATGCGCGACTACGGCATGGAGGAGAGGGACGAGGCCCCGGGCGACTCCAGGGAATTGCATGGCTGAGCCCCAGGCGGCGCGATTCACAACAGCATGTCTGTTGAATGTCATTGGATTGGCGCGGAGCCGAGGGCATGGTGGCGCCCTTGCAAGCTACGGGAGGTGCTTCGTGGTGATCGGGAAGGTTCTGCCGGTTGTGGCGCTGGCGGCGGCGTTCGGCCTGGCGACGCCGCCGGCGGGCGCGGCGAGCTTCGACTGCGGCAAGGCGGCGAAGCCGGACGAGCGGGCGGTATGCGCGGATCCCTCGCTCTCGGCGCTGGACAGCGAGATGGGCGGGCTCTGGTTCGCCTACGAGCAGTACCCGCTGATGATGGGCATGAGCGGCGTCCGCCATGACGAGGCGGTCAAGTTCCTGGAGGAGCGTGCCGCCTGCGGCGCCGACACCGGCTGCCTGACCGGGCTGTACGAGGCCCGCATCAAGGCGCTGAAGACCGCCGTGAAGGACGGCCTGGGCGACCTGGCGACGACGGAGCCGGCGGCGCCGGCGCTGCCCGAGGGCGTGCAGAAGGTCATCGACGGCTATGCCGGCCAGTGCACCGAGCTTGGCGGCAAGCTGGAGGCCGGGGGCGACCAGCCGAACATCCTCACCGCCGACCTCGACGGCGACGGGCAGGCCGACTACCTGCTGGACAGCCAGGGCCTGCAATGCGCCGGGTCGGCGACCGCGTTCTGCGCCAATGCCGGCTGCCAGGTCGACATCCTGCCCTCGACGGCGGGCTACCAGCCGGTTTCGGCGATGGGCGGGCAGCCGACCCTGGTGCAGGGGAGCAAGCTGGCCGAGGTCGAGCTCTGGGTGTCCAAGGAGCACTGCCCGGACCTCCAGGCCGGCCAGGCCTGCTGGGCCGTCTATGCCTGGCAGGACGGCAAGCCCGGCCTGCGGCACGAGGCGCGGCCGCAGCCGGACTGAGCCCTGGCCGGATCGCTCACACGGCGACCGGCTGCGGCGGGACGGGGGCCGGCGCGCCGACCAGGGCGCGCAGCTGGGCCTCGTCCAGCGTCTCCTTCTCCAGAAGGGCGCGGGCGGTCTTCTCCAGGAGCTGGCGCCGCTCGGTGAGGATGGCGACGGTGCGGTCGAAGGCGGCGTCCACGATCCGGCGGACCTCGTCGTCGATCGCCGCGGCGGTGCGGTCGGAGAAGTCGTGCTCCTGCGGGCCGCCGGCCATCGGGTTGGGGGTGAGCAGGGAGCGCTGGTCCTTTTCCAGCGCGACATGGCCGAGCTTCTCGGACATGCCGTAGCGGGTCACCATTGCCCGGGCGATGTCGGTGACCCGGGCCAGATCGTCGGCAGCGCCGGTGGAGAGGTGGTGGAACACGATCCACTCGGCGGCGCGGCCGCCCAATAGGCCGGCCATCTTGTTCTCCAGCTCCTCGCGGGTCATCAGGAACCGGTCCTCGGTCGGCCGCTGGATGGTGTAGCCGAGAGCGCCCACGCCGCGCGGGATGATCGACACCTTGTGGACGACGTCCAGGCCGGGCAGCGCCATGGCCACCAGGGCATGGCCCATCTCGTGATAGGCGACGATCTCGCGCTCGCGGGGGTTGAGCAGGCGGTTGCGCTTCTCCAGGCCGGCCACAATCCGCTCGATGGCGTTGTTGAAGTCCTCCATGGTCACCGCGTCGCCGCTGCGGCGGGTGGCGAGCAGGGTGGCCTCGTTGACCAGGTTGGCGAGGTCGGCGCCGGTGAAGCCCGGGGTGAGGGCCGCCACCTTCTCCGGATCGACGTCGGTGCCGAGCTTGGACTTGCGCAGGTAGACCTCGAGGATCTGGACGCGGCCGACCTTGTCCGGGCGGTCGACCAGGACCTGGCGGTCGAACCGGCCGGCGCGCAGCAGGGCCGGGTCCAGGATCTCCGGGCGGTTGGTCGCGGCCAGCAGGACCAGGCCGCTGGAGCTGTCGAACCCGTCCAGCTCGACCAGGAGCTGGTTCAGGGTCTGCTCCTTCTCGTCATGGCCGCCCATCATCGGGCCGATGCCGCGGGCGCGGCCCAGCGCGTCCAACTCGTCGATGAAGATGATCGCCGGGGCCTTGGCGCGGGCCTGCTCGAACAGGTCGCGGACCCGGGCGGCCCCCACGCCCACGAACATCTCGACGAATTCCGAGCCGGAGATCGAGAAGAACGGGACCCTGGCCTCGCCCGCCACCGCCTTGGCCAGCATGGTCTTGCCGGTGCCGGGCGGGCCCACCAGCAGCACGCCCTTGGGCATGTGGCCGCCGAGCCGGCCGTAATCCCCGGGGTTGCGCAGGAAGGCCACGATCTCCTTCAGCTCGTCCTTGGCCTCGTCGACCCCGGCCACGTCGTCGAAGGTCACCTTGGTGTCGGTCTCGACATAGACCTTGGCCCGGCTCTTGCCGATCTGCATCAGCCCGCCGCCGATCCCGCCGCCCATGCGCCGGAGCAGGAACATCCACAGGCCGAAGAACAGGAGCACCGGCAGGACCCAGGAGAGCAGGTCGGAGAGGAACGTGCTCTCGATCTGGCCGGTGAAGCGGACATTGTATTTCTGCAGCTGCTCGGCGAAGTCCGGATCGACCCGGGTGGTGGTGAAGCGGGTCTGGCCGCCCGGCAGCGGTTCGCGCAGCTCGCCCCGGATGAAGTTGTCGGAGATCGCCACCTCGGCGACCCGGCCGTCGCGCAGGTACTGCTCGAAGTCGCTGTAGAGCACCGGCGCCACCGACTGGGCGGAGGCGTACAGGTACTGGATGAACAGGATGCCCAGCAGCGCGGCGATCCAGTACCAGATGTTGAACTGCGTCCCCTTGGGCATCACGGCTTCTCCCGGAAGGGCGGCACCCCGCCCGAAGCGGTTCGGCACCTGCAGCGATAGCATAGTCATGGCGGCTGCGCTCGTTCCGCCAGGCCGGCGACGCCAAGTCCGCTGGAAGGCCGGGGCCTGCCTGTCTAGCCTGCCGCCGGCTCGTTTAAGCGGCGGGCGTGGCTTCGGGCCATCGGCGGGGAGGCGGGAATTGGCGTGGGCGTTGCATCGGGGCTGGGTGCTGGTTGTGGCGTTGGTCGCAGCGTTCTGGCTGCCGTGGACGTCCGCCGGTCCAGCTGCCCCGGACTGCGCTTCGGGGGACGGCGCCGGACCGGCGGCGGTGTGCGCCAGCCCGGAGCTGGCGGCGCTGGACGGCGAGCTGCGCGGGCTGGACTTCGCCTATGGGGCGCTGCCGGCTAAAGCGGCCCCACCCGACCAGGCATCGTTCCGGCAGGAGCGGGCCGCCTGCGGCGAGAAGCCCGCCTGCCTGCGCGACGCCTACCAGGCCCGCATCGCCCTGCTCCAGGAGCGGATCCGGACCAGCCTTGCCCGGCTTGGCGAGGAACCCGCGCCGGCCGCGGCCGACGGCCTGCCGCCAAGGGTGGCCGCGACGCTGGCCGGCTATGCCGATCGCTGCCGCAGGCTGGGCGGCGGCCTGGTCGATGGCGGCAGCCGGCCGGTGATCACCTCGCGCGACTTCGACGAGGACGGGGTCACCGACTACCTCCTGGACACCCGGACCCTGGACTGCACCGCCCCCACCGAGGCCTTCTGCGGCGAAGGGGGCTGCCGGATCGACATCGCGGTCTCCAGCGAGAAGTTCCAGCCGATCACCACCACCGGCAGCGGCCCGGAAGTGTTCGCCGGGGGGATCGACGTGGCGATCTCGGTGCCGGACGCCCACTGCCCGGACCTGGCGGACGGGCAGGGCTGCTGGCTGATCTATGACTGGCATGACGGCCGGCGGGTGCAGCGGCACGAGGCGCGGCCGCGCTCGGAGTGATGGGACGTGTCGCCGCCTCTGGCAGAATCCGCGCGCTGACTCTAGCCTCCGCCGCCATCGCCGGGAGGCATGCGCCCTGCCGGACGGCCGGCTCTTACGGGCATGTGGAGGTGGGATGCTGTCGATCGCCTGTCCCTGGTGCGGACCCCGGGATGAGACCGAGTTCAAGTTCGGGGTGGAGGCGACGGTGCGCCGCCCGGATCCGGACAGCGCCGACGACCGTGCCTGGGCAGGCTACCTGTACGAGCGCCACAACCGGCGCGGCCGGCAGCAGGAGCTCTGGTGCCATGCCGGCGGGTGCGGCCAGTGGTTCCTGGTGGAGCGCGACACGGTGAGCCACGAGATCTTCCGGACCGGGGTGCTGCCGGGGCATCCGTCCGCCGAAGGCCGCGAGCTTGCGGCCGCGCCCGTTGATCGCCCGCGTCCGGCCGGAGAGCAGGGTTGAGCACCCAGGCCACGAGGCTTCCCGACAGCGGCCAGGCGTTGGACCGGACGCGCCCGCTCTCCTTCACCTTCGAGGGAAGGCGGATGGAGGGCTTTGCCGGCGACAGCCTGGCCGCCGCACTGCTGGCGAACCGGCAGACCGTGCTCGGCCGCTCGTTCAAGTACCACCGGCCGCGCGGCCTTTGGGGGATCGGCGCGGAGGAGCCGAACGCGATCCTGGACGTGCGCTTCCCGGACGGCCGCCACGACCCGGTCGCCCGCGCCACCCTGGTGCCGCTGGAGGACGGGCTGGTGGTGAAGACCGTCCATGGCTGGCCGTCGGCCGGGCGGGACCTGTTCGGCTTTTTGGACCGGCTGCACCCGCTGATCCCGGCCGGCTTCTACTACAAGACCTTTATCCGGCCGGACTGGCACCTGTTCGAGCCGCGCATCCGCCAGATGGCGGGCCTGGGCGTGGTGCCGGCCACACCTGAGCCCTTGCAGCGGGCGCAGGTCCATGGCCAAGCCGACCTGCTGGTGGTGGGCGCCGGGCCGGCCGGGCTGGCCGCGGCGCTGGCGGCGGCGCGCCAAGGCGTCCGGGTGGTGCTGGCCGACGACCAGCCGGCACCGGGCGGGCAGCTGCTGGTCGACCCGGTCGAGATCGAGGGCATGCCGGCCGCCGACTGGATCGCGGCGGTGGCGGATGAGCTGGCGGGACGGCCGAACGTCACGCTGCTGCCGTCCACCACGGCGCTCGGCCTGTTCGACCACGGGCTGGCGGTCCTGGCGGAGCGCCGCGCGATGCCGGCGGGCTTTGCGCCGGAGAGGATCTGGAAGCTGCGCGCGGCCCGCACGGTGCTGGCGACCGGCGCCATCGAGCGGCCGCTGGTGTTCCCGGACAACGACCGGCCGGGCGTGATGTCGGCGTTCGCGGCAAGAGCCTACCTGGCGCGGCACGGCATCCTGGCCGGCCGCTCGCCGGTGGTGCTGACCAACAACGAGGCCGGGCGGCGGACTGCCGAAGCGCTGGCGGCAGCGGGCGCGGGGCCGGTGATCGTCGACCTGCGCGCCGACGCCCTGCCGCATCCGGCGATCCCGACCCATGTCGGCGCGGCGGCGACCGCCGTGCACGGGCGCAAGGGGGTGAGCGGCGTGGTGGTGGAGCCGCTGGGCGGCGGCGGGCGGATCGAGATCGGCTGCGACCTCCTGGCGGCGGCCGGCGGCTGGACGCCCACCGTGCACCTGCACATGCATGACGGCGGCCGGCTGCGCTTCGACGAGGCTCTGGACGGGTTCGTGCCGGACGGGGCGGCGCGGGCCTCGGTGACGGTGGGCGCCGCGAACGGGGTGATGGATACGGCCGGCTGCCTGCGCGACGGGCACCGGGCGGGGCAGGCGGCGGGCGGTGGTGCCGGCGACGGCCAGGCGCCGCGGGCGGCGCGTGAGCCGCCCTGGCAACAGGCGATCTGGCGCAAGCTGGACCGGCCGAAAGCCCGGCAATGGGTCGACTACCAGAACGATGTCACCAGCAAGGATGTCGGCCTGGCGGTGCAGGAGAACTATGTCTCGGTCGAGCATCTCAAGCGCTACACCACGCTCGGGATGGCGACCGACCAGGGCAAGACCAGCAACCTGAACGGGCTGGCGCTCCTGGCCGACCAGCTCGGCAAGCCGGTGCCGGCGGTGGGGACCACGACGTTTCGGCCGCCCTTCACGCCGGTCTCGTTCGCCGGCATCGCCGGGTCCAGGCGGGGCGCCATGCTGACGCCCCTGCGGCTCCTGTCGGCCCATGGCGAGCATGTGCGCGCCGGCGCGGTGTTCGAGGACTATGGCGGCTGGTCGCGCCCGGCCTTCTACCCGAAGGGCGAGGAGCGCCGGGAGGCGGCGATCGCCCGCGAGGTGCTGGCGGTGCGCCATGGCGTGGCGCTGTTCGACGGCAGCCCGCTCGGCAAGATCGAGGTCGGCG
This sequence comes from Geminicoccus roseus DSM 18922, assembly GCF_000427665.1. NCBI lineage: Bacteria > Pseudomonadati > Pseudomonadota > Alphaproteobacteria > Geminicoccales > Geminicoccaceae > Geminicoccus > Geminicoccus roseus. Next base: position 102,521 of record NZ_KE386572.1, on the reverse strand, counting down.
GCCGGGACGCGGCGACTTTCCTGGACCGGCTCTACTACCACCGGCTGAGCGACTTGAAGGTCGGGCGGGTGCGCTACGTGTTCCTCCTGACCGAGCACGGCAAGCTCTACGATGACGGGGTGGTGGCCAGGCTGGCCGAGGACCGCTTCCTGCTGTCGCCGTCCTCCAGCCATGCCGCCGGGGTCCATGCCATGGTCGAGGAATGGCGGCAGACAGGGTGGCCGGAGCTGGAGGTGGTTGCCAGCAACGTGACCACCGCCTGGGCGACCTTCGCGGTGACCGGGCCGAAGGCGCGGTCCGTGGTGGCGCGCCTGCCGGTGGCGGCCGACCTGTCGGCCAAGGCCCTGCCGCACATGGGCTTCGTGCAGACCGAGCTGGACGGGGTGCCGCTGCGGATCGCCCGGGTCAGCTTCACCGGGGAACTGTCGTTCGAGTTCAGCGTGCCGGCCGCCTATGGCCCGGCCTTGTACCGGCGGCTGGCGGATCTCGGCCGGCCAGAGCGGATCGTGCCGCTGGGCTCGGAGGCGCTGCTGATCCTGCGCGCGGAGAAGGGCTATGTCCTGATCGGCCGGGACACCGACGGCAACAGCGAGCCGCAGGACCTGGGCGTCACCGCACCGATGCGCAGCAAGCAGCACGATTTCGTCGGCCGGCGCTCGCTGCTGCGGCCGGTGAGCCGCGATCCCGGCCGGCTGGAGCTGGTGGGCCTGGTCAACAGCGTGGCCGACGAGGCGATCCCGACCGGGGCGCACATGTACGAGCGCCAGGAGGACGGGACCCGGCGCAGCCGCGGCTATGTCACCTCCGCCTACCGCTCGCCGACCTTGAGCCATCCGATCGCCCTGGCGATCCTGGCCGATGGCCGGGCGCTGCAGGCGGCGGGGGCCGAGGTCGACCTGTTCCATCTGGGCCGGACCTATCGGGCGCGGGTGGTGAGCCCGGTGTTCTATGACCCTGCCGGGGAGCGGCTGCGTGGCTGAAACGAAGCTGGCCCCGCTGGGGCCGATCGAGGCGTTCGGGCTGGCGCCGGTGCCGGCGGTTTCTGGCCTGCGGGTCGGGATCGCGCCGGTGCGGGTGGCGGTCGGGCTGGCGGGAACCCACGGCGCGCCGGGCCTGGCCCTGGCGCTGGCGGGCTTGCTCGGCCATGCCCCGGATCCTGCGCCCGGCAGCTGCACCGGCGCCGATCCCTGCTCGATCTGGACCGGGCCGGACCGCTGGCTGGTGACCAGCGACCAGGCCCAGCGGTTCGAGCTGGTCCGGGCGGTGCAGCAAGCGGCGCCGCGCTCGGTGCTGGTGACCGACGTGACCGACGGGCTGCCGGCGATCGAGCTGGCTGGCCCAGGCGCCCGCCGCCTGCTGGCGCATGGCTGCCCGGCCGAGATCGCCGATGGCCGCTCGGCCCGGACGCTTCTGGCCCTGCAGCCGGTGACCCTGGTGGCACGCGGGGAGACGGTGCGGGTGTTCACCGACCGGTCGCTGGTGCCGTTCCTTTGGGACTGGATCGGCCGGCACGCGCCGCTGGCGGCGGCCGGCTGAGGCGCGGCCGTTGTCGAAGCTTTTCACGGGGGCGGGGCCGAGGGCGGCGCTCGGGTTCGTTCGTGCAAAACGAGCGGAACGGGTGCCGAGTCCCGCTGGCGGCGCATCCGCCCGCGGCTTGCCGGGTTCGTTTGGTCAAAACGGCCGGGTTGTTCCCGGGTTCGTTCGTGCAAAACGCACCAGGCGATACCGTCCGCGGGGGACCAGGCTCCGCACGAACGGGGCAGTGTAGCAGAAACGGGCCGGGCGTCCCACGTCCTCAGCCGGTGCGGGTCCGGTTGCGCAGGACGTAGATCCCGGCGCCGATCACCAGGGCGGCGCCGAGGATCACCCAGATGTCCGGCCAGCTGCCGAACAGGACGATGCCGATCAGGGTGGCCGGGATGATCTGGGTATAGGTGAAGGGGGTGAGCCTGGCCGGCGGGGCGCGGCGGAAGCCCTGGATCAGGCAGTACTGGGCAGCGCCGAACACCAGCCCGGTCAGGATCATCGCCGCCCAGGCGGCACCGCTGGGCGGCCGCCAGTCGAGGAGCACCAAGGGCGTGGTGACCACCAGGCCGGTGCCGATCGACCAGGCCAGGGTGGCGACCGGGTCGTCGTGGCGGCCGACGAAGCGCATGGCGACCTGGTAGAGGGCGAAGAAGAACGCGCAGCCGAGCGGGAAGACCGCCGCCCAGGCCAGGGCATCGGCGCCAGGGCGGACCACCACCAGGATGCCGAGAAAGCCGACCAGCACCCCGATCCAGTCGTGGCGGGTGGTGCGCTCGCGCAAGAGCGGCACCGACAGCGCCACCACCAAAAGCGGTGCGGCGAAGGTCAGCGCGGTCAGCTCCGGCAGGGACAGCAGGCCGAAGCCGCCGGCCACCGAGAAGCTCGCCAGGACCGGGAACAGGCCGATGGCCGCCTGGGTGAACGGCCGGCGGGTGCGCAGCCGGGCGCCGCCGCCGTCGCGGGCCAGCACCGCCAGCACCACCGGCAGGGCGAAGGCGTAGCGCGCCCAGACGATCTGCACGACGCTCTGCGTGTCCGACAGGAACACCCCGGTGCCGTCCATCACCGCATAGAGGGTCACCCCGGCGACCACGAAGGCTACCGCCGCCAGCGTGGTGGAGGGCGCGGCGCATCCAGGGCTCGTGATGGCGGATCCACGGTTCATCGGACAGTCTCTTTGGCCGGAGCGGTGCCGGCGTTCTGCTTGTCCTGCCGGTGCCGGGGGCACAGCTCTGCCATGCCTGCCCGGTTCCGTCACGCGGGATTGCCGGAGCCGGGATGGCCGGGGCGGGAACCGCGGCCGCGGTTCGGCGGCTCTAGGAGCAAGCCCGAGCCGCCAACAAGGGAGCCGTCGCCATGAGGTTTCACTGCAGTCGCTGCGCCAGCCTGTCCCGGCGCCGGATGCTGGGCGTGGCCGGGCTTGGCGGCGCCTTCGCCCTGTCCGGCTGCTCGGCCTACAACGAGCTGGCCGCCTCCACGGTGACGCCGGCCCAGGAGGCGGAACTCGGCGCCCAGGCGTTCCAGCAGATCAAGAGCGAGACGCCGCAGCTGCGCGACGCCAGCGCGCAGGAGCGGGTCCAGGCGATCGCGTCGCGGATCATCCCGGCCAGCGGCTCGGACATCCCGTACCCGGAATGGGAGGTGGTGGTGTTCGACAGCGACGAGATCAACGCCTTCGCGCTGCCGGGCGGCCATATCGGCGTCTATCGCGGCATCCTGGAACTGGCGGAAAGCGACGACGAGGTCGCGACCGTGATGGGCCACGAGGTCGGCCACGTCACCGCGCGGCACGCCGCGCAGCGGATCGGCACCACCCAGATCGCCGAACTCGGCGCCGGGCTGGTGGGGGTGGGCGCCCAGGCCTACGGCCTGCCGCCGCAGATCCTGGGCCTGCTGGGCGCCGGGGTGCAGTACGGGGTGATCCTGCCCTACACCCGCAACCAGGAGCTGGAGGCCGACGCGCTGGGCCTGCACTACATGGCGGAGGCTGCCTACAACCCGCAGGCGGCGGTGAGCTTCTGGCAGTCGATGGCCGCGGCCGGCGGCGGCAGCCCACCGGCCTTCCTGTCGACCCATCCGAGCGGCGACCAGCGGATCGACCAGATCCAGGAAATGCTGCCGGAAGTGATGCCGGTCTACCGCGAGGCGGCAGGCTGAACCTCTAGAAGCTTCCTGGTTCTTTCCCGCACCGGGCGCCCGCGTGGCTCCCGGATGCCTTGTCCCGTCCGGAAAATCCGGCGGCGCCTATCGACATGCTCATCAGCTCATCATACCATGCATCCTATAAGGGGGCGCACCGGCGGCCGTGGGCACCGCGGCGGGACGCCTCGACCACCAGGGGGGAAGCAAGGATGCGGCTGCTCGGTTTGATGGCAGGTGCGGCAGTGATGATCGCCCAGCTCGGGACGGCGCACGCGCAGGAGGTGAAGGAAATCCGGCTGGGCTCGCCCTGGCCCACCTCCAGCACGATCCACCAGGCTCTGCCGGTGTTCGCGGACGAGGTCGAGAAGCTGTCGGAAGGCCGCCTCAAGGTGCTGGTCTATCCGGACAGCCAGCTGGGCGACATCCAGGCGCTGATCAACGGCGTGCAGCTCGGCACCGTCGACATGACCTATCTGGCGATCGGCAATGCCGGCGTGCTGCGCGGCGGCGCGCCGCTGAACGTCGCCTACACGCCCTACCTGTTCAACTCCAAGGAAGACGCGGAGCGGATCGCCAACAGCGAGGTGTTCCAGCCGCTCTATGACGAGCTGGCCGAGCAGTCGGGCGTGCGCATCTTCGCGGTCCACGGCGCCCGCTCGCCGCGCGCGATCCAGAACAAGGTCCGGCCGGTCGAGAAGCCGGAAGACCTGGAGGGGCTGAAGATCCGCATCCCGCCGATCGACGGCATCCGGATCGCGTTCGAGACCATGGGTGCGAAGCCGGTCGTGCTGGGCCTGGGCGACACCTACAACGCCATTGAGCGCGGCCAGGTGGACGGCCACGAGAACGGCATCGACGCCGCGGTCGGCTACAAGTGGTACGAGGTCGCCAAGTACTTCACGCCCACCGACCACATCTTCGAGACCGCCGCGTTCTACGTGAACGAGGGGCTCTGGCAGTCCTTCTCCGAGGAGGACCGCGAGATCTTCCGCCAGGCGGCCAAGACCGGCGGTGCCGCCATGACCAAGGCCGGCGAGGAGGTCGACCAGGAGGGCTACGCGATCTTCGCCGAGAACGGCGTCGAGGTGACCCAGCCCGACAAGGAAGCGTTCCGCGCGGCGCTGGCCGACGTCTACCAGCAGTCCGAGGGCAGCGTCTGGCCGGAAGGCCTGGTCGCCAAGATCCGGGCCATGCAGGACTGACGACCTAAGATCTGGATCGAGGGCCGCCCCGGCGACGGGGCGGCCCTCGCCTTGGTGAGCCTCATGACCTTCCATTCGATCGACCGGCGGGTCGCGATCCTGGGCAGGATCGTCGGCACGGTCCTGGACGTCTTCATCGGCCTGCTGGTCGCCGCCTTGCTGGTGCTGGTGTTCTCCCAGTTCATCGACCGCAACTTCGTCACGCTGTGGCGGCAGTCGCCTGAGGAATACGTGAAGATCGGCCTGACCTGGCTGTGCTTCGTCGGCCTGGCGCGGGCATTCGCCACCGACGAGATCATCCGGATCACCGTCCTGCACGAGGTCCTGCCGGCACGCGCGCTGCTGGTCATCGACACGCTCGTGGACCTCCTGCTGCTCGCCGTGCTCGCCATCCTAGCGGTCAAGAGCCTCACCATGATCCAGAGCGCCCAGTACCAGATGATCCTGGGCACCAACCTCACGCTGTCGGTGCCCGCCTATGGCGTGCTCGCCGGCATCCTGCTCCTGATCCCGCTGATCGCCTGGCGGATGGTGCGGCGCTTTGTGGCCGGGGCCGAGCAGACATGAGCCTCCTGTTCCTTTCCTTCCTCCTGCTCCTGCTGCTGGGCACCGAGGTCGGCTTCGCCATGGTGATCGCGGCCTGGCTCGGCATCGAGTTCAAGACCGACCGGTTCGTCGACCTGGTGATGCTCCCGACCTCCATGCTGAGCGGGGTCGGGTTCTACGCCTTCGTGCAGATCACCCTGTTCATCCTGGCCGGCGAGATCATGAACCGGGGCGGGATCACCCGCCGGCTGATCGACTTCGCCGGGGTGTGGGTCGGCCGTGGTCCCGGCAGCCTGGGCCAGGTCTCGGTCGGCGCCAACGTGATGATGGCCGGCATCTCCGGCTCGGCGGTGGCCGACGCCACCGCGATCGGCAAGGCGATGATCCCGCAGATGCGGGACAAGGGCTACCCGGTGGCCTATTCCGGCGCCGCGATCGCGGCCGGCGCGCTGATCGGCCCGATCATCCCGCCCTCGATCCCGATGGTGGTGTACGCCCAGATGGCCAACACCTCCGTCGCCAAGATGTTCATGTCCGGCCTGCTGCCGGGCCTGCTCCTAGCGATCGGCTTCATGGCGATCTGCGCGCTGATCGGGCGCGCCCGCAGGTTCCCGGCCGGGCCGAAGGTCGACTGGCGGACCAGGCTGCGCGTTTCCGCCGACGCGATCTGGGCCCTGCTGCTGCCGGTGATCATCCTGCTGGGCATCCGCATGGGGCTGATGACCGACACCGAGATCTCCTCGGTGGCGGTGGTCTACGCGCTGATCGTGAGCATGGTCGTCTACCGCTCCCTGAAGCTCCGCGAGCTGCCGGCGATCCTGGCCAGCGCCGGGCGGAGCAGCGCCGTCATCCTGTTCCTGCTGGCAGCCGCCGCACCCTTTTCCTGGCTGGTGGCGGAGAGCCAGATCGCCGACCGGCTGGTCGACCTGATCCATGTCATCTCCACCAATCCTTTGGTGGTGCTGATCCTGATCAACGTCTTCCTGCTGCTGGTGGGCCTGATCCTGGAGCCGCTGCCGGCGATGATCATCTTCCTGCCGGCACTCCTGCCGGTGGGCCTCGACCTCGGCATCGACCCGGTCCATTTCGGCTGCGTGGTGGTGATCAACCTGATGATCGGCCTGATCACCCCGCCGGTCGGCCTGCTGCTGTTCGTGGTGGCCGGCATCGGCAAGATCCCGTTCATGGCGGTCTGCCGGGAGATCCTGCCGTTCCTGGGCTGGTCGCTCGCGGTGCTGCTGCTGGTGATCGTGTTCCCGTCGCTGGCCCTTTGGCTCACCTGGGGGATTTGACCATGGCCAGGCTGGACCGCGCCGCCTCGATCGCCGACCTGCGGGAGCTTGCACGGCGCCGCCTGCCGCGCTCCGTGTTCGAGTTCATCGACGGCGGTGCTGGCGACGAGTGGACCCTGCGCAACAATACCGGCGACCTGGACGCCATCCGGCTGATGCCGCGGGTGGCGGTGAACGTCGCCGCCCGCTCCACCGCCACGGAAGTGGTGGGCCATGGCTCGGCCCTGCCGCTGGTGCTGGCGCCGACCGGCCTGGCCGGCTTCTTCCGCCCGGGCGGCGAGCTCCTGGCGGCGCGGGCGGCCGGCCGGGCCGGGATCCCCTTCTGCCTGTCGACCAACTCGGTGGCGTCGATCGAGGAGGTGGCGGCGGTGCCGGGGGTGGACCGCTGGTTCCAGCTCTACTTCCTGAAAGACGCGGCGTTGATGAGCTCGATGCTCCAGCGCGCCCGCACGTCCGGCTACCGGGTGCTGTGCCTGACCCTCGACCTGCCGGTGCAGGGGCGGCGCGAGCGCGACCTGCGCAACGCCTTCACCGTGCCGCTGCGGCCGACGGCCCGGATGATCGCCGAGGTGCTGGCGCGGCCGGCCTGGCTGTCCGGCTTTCTGCGCTCGGGCGTGCGCTTCGGCAATTTCGAGGGGGCGGTGCCGGACAAGGGCTTCGGCAGCATCGCCCAGCACATCGCGAAGCTCTGCGACGCCTCGGCCGACTGGGCGACGGTGGAGCGGATCGCGAGAGAGTGGGGCGGCCCGTTCGTGGTCAAGGGCGTGCTGCATCCCGCCGATGCCGAGCGCGCGGTGGCGATCGGGGCGAGCGCGGTGGTGGTCTCCAACCATGGCGGCCGCCAGCTCGACCATGTGCCCTCGGCGACCGCGGCCCTGCCGGGCGTGGTGGCGGCGGTGGCCGGCCGCGCCCAGGTGATCCTGGACGGGGGCGTGCGCCGCGGCATCGACCTGATCAAGGCAAAAGCGCTGGGGGCGGATGCCTGCATGATCGGCCGGCCGTTCCTGTGGGGCCTGGCGGCGGCGGGCGAGGCGGGGGTCGACCGGGCGATCGCCATCTTCAGGGACGAGCTGGATTCGTCGATGGCGCTGCTGGGCGTGACCTCGATGGACCAGATCAGCAGGGCCTGCCTGGATGGACGGAGCCTGCCCGGCCGTCCTTGACCGGGCATCGCCCTCCTTGCGGCATGGAGCTTGCAGCAGCACGAGGCTCGGGCAGGCAGCGCGGAAGGCGGGACGATGATGGCAACGGTGGCGGAGATCCTGGCGGCGCATCGCGGCGGGGCGGACCCGCAGGCGACGGTCCGGGACTGCTACGCGCGGATCCGCGGCCATGGTGACCCGGCGGCGTTCATCACGCTCCGGCCGGAGCCGGAGGCGCTGGCGGCGGCGGCGTCCCTGGCACCAGGCGACCGCGAGCGGCTGCCGCTGTTCGGGGTGCCGTTCGCGGTGAAGGACAATATCGACGTGGCCGGCCTGCCGACCACCGCCGCCTGCCACGCCTTCGCAAGAATGCCGGCCCACTCCGCCGAGGTGGTGCGTCGCCTGGAGGCGGCCGGCGCGATCCTGGTCGGCAAGACCAATCTGGACCAGTTCGCCACCGGCCTGGTCGGCGTGCGCAGCCCCTATGGCGTGCCGCGCAACCCGCGGGTGCCGGACTGGGTGCCGGGCGGGTCGTCCTCCGGCTCGGCAGTGGCGGTCGCGGCGGGCCTGGTGCCGCTGGCGCTGGGCACCGACACGGCGGGCTCCGGCCGGGTGCCGGCCGCCCTGAACGGCCTGGTCGGGCTGAAGCCGAGCCTGGGCCTGGTCTCCACCGCCGGGGTGGTGCCGGCCTGCCGAACGCTGGACGTGGTCTCGATCTTCACCCGCGACGTGGCGGGTGCAAAAGCGGCGCTGGAGGTGATGGCCGGCCACGACCCGGACGACGCCTATTCCCGCCGCCTGGCCCTGGCGCCCGGCGGCGCGCTGGCGCCGGGGATGCGGCTGGCGGTGCCGGATCGGGCCAGCCGGGTGTTCCTGGGCGATGCCATGGCCGAGGCGGCGTTCGATGCCGCCCTGGCGCGGCTGGAGGAACAGGGGGCGGAATTGGTGCCGGTGGACCTGGCGCCGTTCTTCGCGGTGGCCCGGCTGCTCTACGAGGGGCCCTGGGTGGCGGAGCGCTATGCGGCGGTCGAGGACCTGCTGGTCCGCGACCCGGACGCGCTGCACCCGGTGACCCGCCAGATCATCAGCCAAGCCTCCCGCCACGACGCGGTGGCGGCGTTCAAGGCGTTCTACCGGCTGGCGGAACTGAAGCGGCAGACGGAGGGCCTGTGGGACAGGGTGGCGGCCATGGTGGTGCCGTCGATCCCGCGCCCGGTGACCCTGGCCGAGATCGAGGCGGAGCCGGTGCTGCGCAACAGCGAGCTTGGCACCTACACCAATTTCGTGAACCTGCTGGACCTGGCCGCCCTGGCGGTGCCGGGGCCGCTGCGCGCGGACGGCAACCCGGCCGGGATCACCCTGGTGGCACCTTCCGGGCAGGACCGGCGACTGGCCTCGCTGGGTGCGGCGTTCCTGGGCGAGGCGCTGCCCGGCCCTACGATGCCCGAAGGGTTCGTGCCGTTCCTGGCGGTGGGCGCGCATCTGGCCGGCCTGCCGCTCAACCCGCAGATCACGAGTGCGGGCGGGGTGTTCCTGGAAGAGGTCCGCACCGCCCCGGACTACCGGTTCTACGCGCTGCCGGGCGGGCCGCCGCACCGGCCGGGGCTGATCCGGGTGGCACCCGGCACCGGTGCCCCGATCACCGGCGAGATCTGGGCGCTGCCCGAGGCGGCGTTCGGCCGGTTCGTGGCGGCGATCCCGGCCCCGCTCGGGATCGGCAAGGTGGTCCTGGAGGACGGTCGGGTGGTGTGCGGCTTCGCCTGCGAGGGCATCGGGATCGAGGGGGCGCAGGACATCACCGGGTTCGGCGGCTGGAAGGCCTATCTCGCCTCCGTATGATCCTGGATCACCGAGACATGGGCGGCGGCGACCTTCCAGCCGCCCTCCGTGCGCACCCAGGTCTGCTGCTGCCGGCCGACCCGGGCGGGCTGGCTTGCCCGGTGGAACAGGGTCGAGGCGATCGCGGTGTTCTGGCCGAACGTGGTGATCACCGTGCGGCTGAGGCTGCGCTCCAGGCCGGCGGCCGGCCGGGCGGCGCGGAACGCCTGGATCTCCGCGTAGCCGTACAGGTTCTCGGCGATCCCGAAGCGGATCGTGTCGGGATGGTCCAGGAACAAAGCGCCGAGCGTGGCGACGTCGTTCTCCACCAGCGCCTTCTCGTAGGCGGCAAAGGCGGCCTCGACCTCGGCCTTCACCTGCGGCAGGTCGCGCTCGGTCATGCGTCGTATCCTTTTGCGATCCCGCCCTGCGCCGCCCCGGTCCGCTCCAGGTGGCGGGCCACCCGCAGCGCCAGGTCGTCGCGGCCGGGGGCGGCGATCACCTGGACGCCGATCGGCAGAGACGCCACCGAGCGCACCGGCACCGCCACCACCGGCAGGCCGATCGCCGAGATCGGCTGGGTGAACAGGCCGATGTTCGGGCGCAGCGGCTTCTCGACCCCATCCAGGGTCATGGTCTTGGCCCCGGAAAGCGGCGCCACGCAGGGCGTCGCCGGCGCCAGCAGGATGTCGACGCTGCGGAAGACCTCGCGGGCCTGCTCCAGGACGTGGCGGCGCAGCTTCTGGGCGGTGACCACCCAGTGCGCCGGCAGCATCAGGCCCGCGATCAGCCGGTCGCGCACCTCGGGGTCGAACTCGGGCGCCCGGCTGCGCAGCCGCTCGCGGTGCAGGGCGGCGCCCTCGGCCATGGTGATCAGGTAGGCGGCGGCGCGCACCGCCTCGGCCCCCTCCAGCCGGACCCGCCGCCTCGCGTCCAGCGCGCCGGCGACATGCTCCAGCGCCGCCAGCGCCTCGGGCTGGGCGTTCTGGACGAACCAGCCGTCCAGCACCGCGATCTGCAGGCCGGCGATGCCCTGCTCCAGGCCGGGCAGGACCGGGGGAGCCGGGGAGCGCGGCACCACCGGGTCGTCCGGGTCGGCGCCGATCCAGGCGTCGTGGACCAGGGCCAGGTCGCGCACCGAGCGGGCGAGCGGGCCGACATGGTCCAGGCTGGCGACGAACGGGAAGCTGCCGCCGCGCGACAGCCGGCCATAGCTGGGCTTCAGGCCGAACAGGCCGCAGAACGACGCCGGCACCCGGATGGAGCCGTTGGTGTCGGAGCCCAGCGCCAGGGGTGCGAAGCCGGCCGCCACCGCGGCGCCGGAGCCGCCGGACGAGCCGCCGGTCATCCGCCCAGGGTCGTGCGGGTTCAGGGACGGCCCGTCATGGCAGTTGCGGCCGGTAAAGTCGTAGGCGTACTCGCCCATGTTGAGGGCGCCCAGCAGGACAGCCCCGGCCGCTTCCAGGCGGCGGATCGCGGTGGCGTCGCGAACAGCGGGCGGGCGCGTCCGGTTGATCCTGGAGCCGGCCCGGGTCGGCAGGCCCTCAATGTCGAACAGGTTCTTCACCGCGAACGGCACGCCCTTGAGCGGCCGGGGGCGGGGATCGGCATCCAGGCTGGCGGCCCGGGCCAGCGCCCGCTCGGCCAGGAGGTCGGTGAACGCGCCGAGCCGGCCGTCATGGGCCCGGATCCGCGCCAGATGGGCCGTCACGATCGCGCCGACGCTGGCGCCGCCGGCCTCGACCAGCTCGGCGAGCGCGTGGCCGGGCAGGGCGCAGAGCTCGCTCACGGCGCGAACACCGGCAAGGGCTCGGCCTGGTCGGGCAGGTCTTCCCGCTCGACCAGGGCCGCCATGGCGAAGGCCACCTTCAGATGGGCCTGGACCTGGTCCTGCCAGCCGGGCTCGATCGCGATCCCGTTCACCGTCGAGCAGGCCTCGATCAGGCGGACGAGATCCTGGTCGGTGGGAGGAGCCGGAAGGGTCCGGCTGGTGTCCTGCTCGCTCATGTGCGCTCCGCGATGATGGCGACCGGCCCGCCGCCGTCCGGTCCCTGATGCTCCGCCCCGCCCGAGACGAACAGCTCGGCATGGCCGATCAGGCCGGCCAGCACCCCGCCGACAAAGGCGCGGGCATGGCGGGTGGCGGAGATGTCGCTGTCGTCCAGCATGGTATGGCGGCGGCCGCGCAGCCGGCCGCTGGTGCCGGCCTCGGCCTTGGCCAGCAGGGCCACGACCCGGTGGCGCTCGGAGGGGGCCAGCTGGGCGCGGACCGGCAGGCCCAGGCGGACCAGGGTGTCGCGCACCGGCTCGATGTCGAGCTGGTCGGCCATCACCGCATGATCGACCACCAGCGGCCCGGACCAGTGCTGGCTCATGCCCAGGACCAGGATCTCGTGGTTGGCCAGTTCCACCCCGGCCGAGCTGCTGGCGCGCCCCGACCACAAGGCGGGATCGGCGCCGATCGCCTGGTCGGTGACCTGGTCCGGCGCCAGCTCGCCCAAAGCCAGGGCGACGCCCAGGGCGGCGGCACCCCGGGACAGGCCCATCGACTTCAGGGTATCGCGGGTGCGGACCTCGCCGGTGGCGGCGGCGATCCGCTCGGCGGTCAGCAGCGGCACCTTGACCTGCACGAAATGCACATCGGCCGGGTCGTCCAGCCCGGCCTCGGCCATCGCCGCCAGCACGCCCTGGCGGACCATCTCGGCCTGGGCGGTCCGGCCCAGCGCGGAAGCCGGCAGCTCGGCGGTGTGGTGGGCGCCGATGGCGAGGGCCGGGCGGAGGCCCTGGTCGTAGGCGCTGCGCTCCAGCACCAGCCAGTGCGGGGCAAGGCCGCCCTCGGTGCCGCCCGACATCACGTAGACGATCCGCTCCACAGCCGTTTCGGGCAGGTGGCGGCGCAGGCTGGCCTTCAGCGCGCTCACCGCGAACGCGCGGGTGAAGTCGTTGACGCAGCCATTGCCCTCGGTCTTGCCCAGGATCGCCACGATCCCGGCGGGGTCGATCACGCCGTCGCCGATCAGCCGGTTCAGGCCCTGCATGTCGTCAGGCGAGGCTGCCGGGATGCGGTGGACGCGGGCCTGGGGCATCAGGCGAGGCCGGCCAGCAGGGCCTGACTGGTCGCGACCGCGCCGAACACCCCGCCCTGCATCTTGACCATCCGCAGCGCCGCCAGATGGTTGGCGTGGTCGGTGGCGCCGCAGCAATCCTCCAGCAGCAGGCACTCGAAGCCGCGGTCGTTGGCCTCGCGCATGGTGGTGTGCACGCAGACATCGGTGGTGATGCCGGTGAGCACCAGGTTGGTGATGCCGCGGTTGCGCAGGATCAGCTCCAGGTCGGTGGCGCAGAAGCTGCCCTTGCCGGGCTTGTCGATCACGATCTCGCCCGGCAGGGGCGCCAGTTCGGGGATGATCTCCCATCCGGGCTCGCCGCGCACCAGGATCTTGCCGCACGGTCCCGGATCGCCGATGCCGGCCCCGATCCGTTGCGAGCGCCAGCGCTTATTGGCCGGCAGGTCGGCCAGGTCCGGGCGGTGGCCTTCGCGGGTGTGCACGATTGCGTGGCCGGCACGGCGCATCGCCGCCAGCACCGCCCGGATCGGCTCGATCGGCGCGCGGGTCAGCGACAGGTCGTAGCCCATCGCGTCCACATAGCCGCCCTTGCCACAGAAATCGGTCTGCATGTCGATCACGACCAGCGCGGTGTTGTCCACGCGCAGCCCGCCGTCGAACGGCCACGGATAAGGATCCGAATCGATCGTGGTCATGCCTGCACCCATCCGCCCGGCGGCCCGGCCATCTGTGACCGGGCTCTCGCCTGCAGGAACGGGCAAGCTCCGTGCCACCCGCCGGCGCGGTCGGGCGGGTCGGCCCGGAATGCCCGGATCCGCTGCTCAGAACAGGGGCATTGCCTTGTTCTTGATCAGCCTGCCTGCTGGTGGGCAAAGCCCGGATAGGGGCGCTCGCGCGAGTAGGCGGCGCCGCTGATCGGCGCGTAGCGGGCCGGACGGTCCGGGGCGATGCAGGTCGGCAGCACCGCGACGCTGGCTTCCGGGTTCGGGCCCAGGAAGAAGGCCAGCGAGTAGCGCCCGGCCGGGTTGCGGTTGACCACCCGGTGCGGGGCGGAGACGTAGGTGTCGTTGGTCCAGCGCACCAGGCAGTCGCCGATATTGACCACGAACGCGCCCGGCACGTGCGGCACCGGCAGCCAGGAGCCGTCTGGACGGCGGACCTCCAGCCCGGCGCTGCCGTCGGTCATCAGCAAGGTCAGCGCGTTGGAATCGGTGTGCTCGCCCGCCCCGATCGGGCCGTCTGGCCCGGCCGGGGGATGCGGCAGGTAGTGGAGCAGGCGCAAGGTCGCGAGCGGGCGGTCGAACTTGTCCTCGAAGAAGTCGGCGGGAAGGCCCAGATCGCGGGCGATCGCCTGATGCAGGCGGCGGCCGACCGACCAGCACGCCCAGAAATAGGCCTGCATCGTGTGGCGGAACGCGCGGTCCGCGGGCCACTGGTTGGGGGCGCGCATCGGCATCCCCATGGCCATCTCCGGATGGTCCTGCTGCAGCTCCAGCCCGATGTTGAACGCCTCGCGCAGGTCGGCCGGGCGGGCAGGGTCGAGCCGCTCGGCGCCGAACGGAACATAGCCGCGGCCATCCGCGGAGCGGCTTGCCGCCAGCTCGCGCTTGGCGGCCTCGTCCCTGGCGAAGAAGGCGGCGGTGTGCTGGAACACGGCACGGACCAGGTCGCGCGGGATGCCGTGGCCGGACAGGTAGAAGAAGCCGGTCGCGCGCGCGGCGCGCCCGACCGCGCGCGCCAGCTGCTCGACGTCGCCGCCGCGGGCGGTGGCGTCCACGATCGGCAGGTCCAAAGAGGCCATGAAACGCCCTTCGATGGGTCGAACCCCGTCAGGCCCGATGCAAGGACCGGGCCGCGTCGATGATCGCGCCCCCGCCGGGGCGGCGGTCCCCGGCGTCGAGGTCTAGCACCGGCGCCGGCCGCCCTGGGGAGGATGCGGTGCGCGGAGGTACATAGGGACGTTCCGTGACGGTTCTGTTCCGCTAGGACCAACCGTCAGCGGCGATAACGCTCGCGCAGCTCGATGGCGTTGGCGTGGGCGTCGAAGCCCTCGTAGCGGGCCAGGCGGCGGGCCGGCTCGGCCAGGCGCTCGTAGCCCGCCCGGGTGGCGTAGCCGATGCCGGTGCGCTTGAGGAAGTCGAACACCGAGAGCGGCGACCAGGTCCGGGCGTTGCCGCCGGTGGGGAGCACCGCGTCCGGCCCCAGCACGAAATTGGCGATCACGATCGGGGTGTTCTCGCCCAGGAGGATCTCGCCGGCATGCTCGATCCGGTTCATCAGCCCCATGGGCTCGGCGGCCAGGATCTCCAGATGCTCAGGCGCGTACTCGTTCACGAACGCCACCGCGTCGTCCATGTCGCGGGCGACCAGGATGCCGCCGCGCGGGCCGCTGAGCACGGTGCTGGAGAATCCCACCCGCTGCTCGCCCATCCTGGCCCACAGGTCCGGCAGGACCCGGGCGGCCGCCTCGGCGACCCGGCGGGACGGCGTCACCAGATAGGCCGAGCTGTCCGGCCCGTGCTCGGCCTCGATCAGCAGGTCGAGAGCGGCGATTTCCGGGTTGGCGTGCTCGTCGGCCAGGATGATCGCCTCGGACGGGCCGGCCGGCAGCCCGGTGTCCATCCGGTCGGCCAGGAGCTTCTTGGCCGCCACCAGCCAGGGGGAGCCCGGACCCACGATCTTGGCGAGCTTCGGCAGGCTGTAGGTACCGTGCGCGGCCGCCGCCACCGCTACGGCGCCGCCGGCCTTGTAGACCCTGGACACGCCCACCCGGCGCGCCGCCACCAGGCTCGCCGCGTCGACCCCGCCCTCGGGCGTCGGCGGGGTCAGGATCACGATCTCCGGCACCCCGGCCACCACCGCGGGGATGGTGGTCATCATCACCACCGAGGGGAAGGAGCCCTTGCCGCGCGGCACGTAGCAGCCGCAGGACGGGATCGGCCGGTGCCGCTCGCCCGCAAAGGCCCCCTCGCGGATCTCCTCCAGCCACATGGGCGGGGGCATCTGCTTTTCGTGGAACAGCCGGATGTTGCGGGCGGCCTCCTCGATGGCGGCCTTGACCTCCGGCTCGACCAGCGCCTCGGCGTCCTCGAACTCCTGCTCGGTGGCGAACAGCCGGTCGGGGCTGAGCGGCGCGCCGTCGATCTCGCGGCCGAGTTCGGCCACCGCGCGGTCGCCCCCGCCGGCGACCCGGTCGGCGATGGCCCGCACCGGCTCCAGGATCGCCGAGACGTCGTGCTCGGCGCGCTTCATCAGCGCCGCCCGGGCCTCGCCCGACAGCTCCGCCAGATCGATGATGTTGGCGCCTCGCATGGTTCCTCCAGGGGGTTGGCGTCGCGGAACCTAGCCGCCCGCCGCGCAGGAGCAACCGGCTGCATGCGGTCCCGGCGCGAAAAGCGACCGAGGCGAGCGGTCGCCCGCTCGCCTCGGCCCGTGATGTCCGCCGGGTCCCCGTCCAGGAGACCGGGCTCAACGCTTGCGGAAGAACTCCATGGCCGCCCCGGCGACCAGGCTCAGCAGCACGATCTGGCGGGGGTGCCGGAGCACCTTCATGACCAGGGGCGTGGCCAAGGTCGCCATCTGCATCGAGGGCGGCGGTGCTGCCAGGGCCAGCATCCGGGCGCGCCGCTCGGCCCGGCGCGCAACCACGGCGCCGATCAGGCCAACCAGGGCGGCCGCGATCACCAGGATCGCGCCCACCACCAGCGAGGCGGCCCAGGCCGGCATGACGCCGAGCATCCCCAGCCGCGCGGCGTCGAGGAAATAAAGGAAGGCGATCAGGCCCAGGAGACCCGCCACGGCATAGGCGCCGAGGCGGGTGGTCAGGGCACGCACCTGCGGACGCAGGATGTCCACCGGCAGCACGGTCCGCAGGAGCGGCCACATCGGCAACGACCTCAGCGACGCAGGAACTGGGCGAACAGCATGCCGAGGCCGAACGACACCAGGACACTGGTCAACGGACGCTCCTGCACCAGCCGCTCGGCTTCCTCGAGCTTGCGCCCGCCGAAGTCCTTGGCGTCGTGGGACAGATGGTCGACCCGACGGCTCAAGGTCTCCAGACCGTCGTGCAGGCGGTGCTTCGCCTCGTCGCTGGCATCGGCGCCCAGCGCCACCAGCTGGCCGCGCAGCACGTCGAGATCGCGCTTGAGCTGGTCATAGTTGGCGCTGAGCGACTGGCGGGCATGTTCGGCGGTGTGCAAGGCTTGCTCTTTCGCGTCGCGGGCGGTGTCGCGGATGGAGTGGCGCACGTCGCTGCCGACGTCACGGGCGCCCTGTCGAAGATCCTCGCCCGTCTTGCGGGCAGAGTCGCGGATATCTCCAGCGGTGGTGGCCACGATACTTCCCTCCATGTGTCGGATCAACACTCACAGAAACGTGAGTGTAGATCCGTTGGGCGATCAACGGGCTTGGGCGGAGCAGGTTCCGGATCAGCGCGAGCGCAGGAACAGGTCGAGCCCGACCAGCCGGTCGAGCAGCCAGACCGCAACCAGCGCCACCAGCACGTAGATCGCGGAAACCGCTGCCAAGTCCGGGGTGATGATCGCACGAATCGACGTGTAAATCTGCACCGGCAGGGTGACCGTGCGGGCATCGGTCAGCATCAGGCTGACCAGGAACTCGTTGAACGCCAGGATGAACATCAAAAGGCCGCCGGTCACGATCCCGGGCATCACCGCCGGCGCGGTGACGGTCACGAATCGGTGCAGGGGTGCCGCGCCCAGGTTGGCTGCGGCGTTCTCCAGTTCCGGGTCCAGATGGTTCACCGAGGCGCTGACCGCCCAGAGCATGAAGGGCAGGTTGATGATGCAGGCGGCCAGCCCCACCGGCCACAGGCTGCCCAGGATCCCGATCTCGCCGAACAGCACCATCATGCCGAGCCCCGCCACCACCAGCGGGATCGTGAACGGCAAGAGCAGCCACAGCCGGATCAGCGCCGCGGTGCGGAAGCGCCAGCGGGCCAGCGCCAGGGCGGCGAGGCTGCCGGCCGGCACCGCGATCGCGGTGGAAACGGTCGCCACCAGCAGCGAGCGGCCGAACGCGTCCAGGAAGGCGCCGCCGGCGAACAGCTCGGCATACCATCGCAAGGAGAAGCCCTCGGGCGGGAAGCGCACGATCGAGCCGCTGGTGAACGAGGCCAGGAGGATGATCACGGTCGGCAGGGCCAGGAACACTAGGTCGAACAGGACCAGCCCGCCGATCAGCAGGCGCTTGCCGCGCTCGCCGGTCATGAGCCGCCCCCCTTGCCCGAGGGCGCGGCATGGCCCTCGACCGCCCGGATGCCGAGCAGCGCCATCAGGAGCGCGGTGAAGCCGGTGGACACGATCACCACCATCAGGGCCAGGGCCGAGCCGAGCCCGGCGTCGGAGGTCGAGAACCAGGCCTCGTAGACGGCCTGGGCGGCGAAGTCGAACTTGCCGCCGCCCATGATCTGCGGGATCGCGTACTCGGTGAAGCTCAGGGTGAACACCACGATCCCCGCCGCGACCAGGCCCGGCCGCGCCAGCGGCAGGACCACGTGGCGGAAGGTGCGGACCCAGCCGGCACCCAGCGAGGCCGAGGCCAGCTCCAGTTCCTCAGGGATGGCGGTCAGCGCCGGCGCCAGCATCAGCACCGCGAACGGCAGCATGTACTGGACCAGGCCCAGCACCACCGCCGAGGGGGTGTAGATCAGCGCCAGCGGCTCCAGCCCGAACCAGGCCAGCATGCTGTTCACCAGGCCCTGGCGGCCCAGCACGATCAGCCAGCCATAGGCGCGCACGACCTGGCCCAGGAAGAACGGCAGGAACAGGCTGATCAGCAGGAACTTGCGCCAGGCCGAGGAGGAGGTGCGCACCAGGGCGTAGGCGTAGGGGAACGCCAGCAGCAGGGTGAGGAGCGTGGTGGCGACCGAGGCCCATAAGGTGCGCCAGCCGACCAGCCAGGTGGCGCGGCGCTCGATCGCGGCCGCGTAGTTGGCGAGCGACCAGTCCTCGCTCAGCATGAAGGTCGAGGTGTCCAGGGTGCGCAGCGACATGTCGCCGATGAACACCAGCCCCACCGCCAGCACCGAGACGAGCAGGAGGGCCGGCAGCAGCAGCATCCAGCCGTCGGCGAACGCCATGGCGGGCGGCCACAGCCGCCGGCGTCCAGCCTCCATCACGTCGAGCCACGCGATCACGCTCGTCCTCTTCGCCTGCTGTCCGGCCCGCGCCCGCAGGCAAGATCCGGCGGGCGGTCCCCGCCGGCTTTCCGGCGGCGGTCGGCGCGGTGGTGGCAAAAGGCGGCGGGCGGCGCAACCTCGCCTTCAAGCCGCGGGCGGGACCCGCCGGCTCAGAAGAACAGCCAGCGCGCCGCCAGGGTCAGCAGGAACCAGCACCCGCCGGAGCCCAATACGATCAGCATGGCCGACTGCGGCAGCGGCAGCTTCTCGACCTCGCCGCCCGCCATCTCTGGCGCCGGGACCCGCATCGCCCCGTTCGCCGCCGCACCGCCGAAAGCCGTCGCGTCCATCATCGTGGTCTCCAAGTTCATCCGCTTGGCCAGAGCATGCACGCCCAGCTCTTAACGAAACGTGAAGAAGCCACCGTCATCCGGCGGTCGCGATACGGCGAAGCATCCGTCACCAGACAGTCGCGAAGGCGCAGCACCAGAGTATTAAACAGGCGATCGGCAAGCAGAGTTCTTGGCCGCAAGCAGGATCGCAACGTTCCGGCGGTTCGAGGAGAAGTTGATGAGCCCTGGTATTCAGGACGGCGTCATGGAACTGCGGCTGGCTGAAGATCCGAGGGAGATCGCGGCCGCCCAGGCGCTCCGCTACCGCGTGTTTGTCGAGGAGATGGGAGCGGGCACCAGCCCGGCCTGCCACAAGCTGCGCCGGGACATCGACCCGTTCGACGCGTTGTGCGACCACCTGCTGGTGATCGACCGGGCCGCCTCGCGCCCGGGTGCTCCGGTGGTGGTGGGCTCCTACCGGCTGCTGCGGCGAAGTGTCGCCGAGCGGGCCGGCGGCTTCTACACCGCCGGCGAGTTCGACATCAGCGGCCTTTTGGCCAGCCGCGGCGAACTGCTGGAACTCGGCCGCTCCTGCGTGGCGCCGGAGCATCGCGGCGGCCATGTGGTTCAGCTGCTCTGGCGCGGCCTGTGCGACTATGTCGACCGCCACGGCATCGACGTGATGTTCGGCTGCGCCAGCCTGCCCGGCACCGACCCGGACGCGGTGGCCCACGCCCTTTCCTGGCTGCACCGCCACCACCGGGCGCCGGCCTCGTTCCGCCCGGCCGCCCTGCGCGGCCAGCGGGTCGAGATGGACATCCTGCCGCCCGGGCAGATCGACGAGACGCTGGCCAAGCGCCAGCTGCCGCCGCTGCTCAAGGGCTATCTCCTGGCCGGCGCCGTGGTCGGCGACGGCGCCTCGCTGGACCCGCTGTTCAACACGATCGACGTCTGCGTGCTGCTGCCCTGCGAGGGCGTGCGCCAGCGCAACCGCCGCCGGTTCCAAAAGCCGGTCCGCCCGCCCGTCCTGGCAGCGGCCTGAGCGGTGGCGGCGCTCGCTCCAGCCCTCCGCTTCGTCCTGCGCGCGCTCTGCTTCGTGCTGGTGCTGCTGCTGGGCCTGTCGATCTATCTGGCGGCGATGCCGTTCGGCCGCCGCGCCACCTGGATCGGCCGGTTCGTCTGGTGCCGGGGCTGCCTGCTGCTCCTGAACATCCGGGTGCAGCGCCATGGGCAGGCCTTCACCGCCTGCCCGACCCTGTTCGTCGCCAACCATGTCTCCTGGCTGGACATCCTGGTGCTGGGCCAGGCGGTGGACGGCACCTTCGTGGCCAAGTCCGAGGTGGCGGGCTGGCCGGTGTTCGGCTGGCTGGCGCAGCTGGCCGGGACGATGTTCATCCGCCGGCACTGGCGCTTCGCCCGCGAGCAGCGCGACGAGCTGGCCCAGCGCCTCCGCCGGGGCGAGGACATCATCCTGTTCCCGGAGGGCACCTCCACCGACGGGCTGGACGTGCTGGCGTTCAAGAGCACGCTGTTCGCCGCGGCCGAGCCCAAGCTGCTGGACCGGCCGGTGGCGGTGCAGCCGGTGACGATCGCCTACGTGGCCCTGGCGGACGGGATGCCGATCGGCCCGGACCAGGCGGACCGCTATGCCTGGTACGGCGACGCCCTGTTCGGGACCCACCTGTTCGGCGCCCTGTGCGACCGGGGCTGCCGGATCGAGCTGGTGTTCCACGAGCCGGTGCTGTCCTGGGAGGTGCCGGACCGCAAGGTGATGGCGCGGCAGATGCAGGCGGTGATCCGCGCCGACCTGGCGATGCGCGTGGGGCAGGCCGTGCCGGCGGCGCCGGACGAGGTCGAGGCTGTGCTGGGCCGGATCCCCGCCGCCCCGGCCGCGGGGTTCGCCGCGGCGGTGGCGGAGCCGGCCGACCAGTTCTCCTGAGGACGCCTCAGGCGAACAGCGCGGCACGGAAGCGGCGCAGCGCCACCAGGAAGAACAGGCTGCCGAGCGCCAGGATCAGCGCCAGCTGCGGCCAGACGATCGACAGGCCGGCGCCGCGATAGAGCACGCCCTGGGCGAACGCCACGAAGTGGGTCGAGGGCGAGGCCTGCATCAGCCACTGCAGGAAGGGCGGCATCGCGTCCAAAGGCGTGGAGGAGCCGCTCAAGAGGTTCATCACCACGAACACCGGGATCGCGAGCAGGCCGAACTGCGGCATGGTCCGGGCGATGGTTGCCAGCATGATGCCGAGCGAGGTCACCGCCAGCAGGTAGACGGCGGTGCCCAGCACGAACAGGAGGGTGGAGCCGGCGACCTCCGCCCCCAGCACGCCCCGGATCACCACGGTGAGCGACAGGGCGGCGGCAACCAGCACGATCAGCCCGTTCGCCCAGATCTTGGCCAGCATCACCTCCAGGGGTTTCAGCGGCATCACCAGAAGATGCTCCAGCGTGCCGTGCTCGCGCTCGCGGATCACCGCGGCGCCGGTCAGGATGATCGACAGGATCGAGACCGAGTTCACCAGCTGCATCACCGCGTTGAAGCTCTCGCTGTCCAGGTTCGGGTTGAACGCGGTGCGCACCGCCAGGCCGAACGGCAGGGCCGTGCCGTCCGGGGCGGCGGACAGGAAGGCGGCGACCTCCTGCTGCACGATCTGCGTGATGTAGCCGGCGCCGGTGCCGGCCTGGGCGATGGCGGTGGCGTCCACCGCCAGGGACAAGGCCGGCTGGCGCCCGGCCAGGACGTCGCGCTCGAAATGGGGCGGGATGTCCAGCACGAAGGTGGTGCGCGCCAGGGTGAACGCCTGGTCGACCTCGTCCAGCTCCAGCGGGACGGGCTCCTGGAAGCGCGGCTCCAGCAGCGCGTCGGCGATGGCGCGGGACAGGCGGCTGCGGTCTTCGTCGACGATGCCGACCGCGGCGTTGGAAACTTCCATGCGGGCGCCGCGCGCCACCGAGACGATCGCGAAGCTGAACGAATAGGCGATCAGGAACAGGAGCACCGGGTCGCGCAGCAGCGAGGCCAGCTCCTTCAGGCCCAGCCAGAACGCGGCGGACAGGGTGCGGCGCATCGCTCAGCGCGCTCGCTTGCGCAGGAGCAGGGCCGCCAGCGCCAGATAGGCCAGGGCGAGGCCGGCCAGGGCCAGCAGCGGCAGGACCAGCTCGGCCAGGCCGGTGCCCTTGGCGAAGGCGCCGACCGAGACGATCTGGAACCAGGCCGAGGGGAACAGCCGGCCGATCCAGGGGGTGACGCCGGAAAGCGAGCTGACCGGGGTCATGAAGCCGGAGAAGTTGATCGCCGGGATGGTGGTGGCGATCGCGGTGCCGAACATGGCGGCGACCTGGCTGTTGACGAAGGTCGAGAACACCAGGCCGACCGCGGTGGTGCCGGCCACGTAGAGCAGGGCGCCCAGGGCCAGGGTCAGGAAGCTGCCCTGGACGCTCAGGCCGAACAGCAGCACCGCCATCAGGGTCAGCAGGAGGAAGCTCACGAACGCCACGCCCATGTAGGGCAGCTGCTTGCCGACCAGGAACTCCAGGCGGCGGGTCGGGGTGACGTAGAAATTGACGATCCCGCCGGTCTCCTTCTCGCGCACCACCGCGAGCGCGGTCAGCATGGCCGGGATGATCACCAGGAGCAGCATCAGGACGCCTGGCACGATCGCGCGCACGCTCTCGAACTGCTGGTTGTAGCGGTAGCGGGTCTCCACCTCGACCGGCGGCGCCGCGCCGGCGTTTCGGCCCAGCTCGCCGGCGATCCGCGCGCCGAAGCCCTGGGCCACGCCGATCGCGTAGGCGCGCGCGGTCTCGCCGCGGAACGGCATGGCGCCGTCGATCCAGATCCCGATTTCCGGGCTGCGGCCGGCCTGCAGGTCGCGGCCGAAGCCGGGCGGGATCACCAGCGCCACCTTGATGGCACCGGCCTGCAGGCGATGGTCGAGCTCGGCCAGGTTGGCGAGGTCCGGCTGCTCGGCGAAGTAGCGCGAGCCGCGATAGTCCGCGGCCAGCGCCCGGCTCTCGGCGCTGCGGTCCTGGTCCAGCACCGCGAACGCCACGTCCTCGACGTCGAAGCTGATCCCGTAGCCGAACGCGACCATCAGCAGGACCGGGCCCAGAAAGGCGAACACCAGCCGGATCGTGTCGCGGCGCAGCTCCTTGGCCTCGCGCGCCGCCCAGGCCAGGGTGCGGGCGACAGCGCCGCCGCGGTGGCCGACGGCGATCTCCGGCGTGGAGCCGGGGCTGCTGCCGTCGTCGGTGGCCTCGGGCGCCGCCTTCTCGATCGCCGCCACGAAGGCGTCGTCCAGGTCGCGCGAGGGCACGGCGGCCTTCAATTCGGCTGGCGGCGCCACCTCCAGGACCCGTCCGGCATGCATGAACGAGATCCGGTCGCAGCGCTCGGCCTCGCCCATGAAATGGGTGGAAAGGAAGATGGTGACGCCGTCCTCGCGGGACAGCCGGATCAGCAGCTCCCAGAACCGGTCCCGGGCGATCGGGTCGACGCCCGAGGTCGGCTCGTCCAGGATCAGCAGCTCCGGCTCGTGCAAAACCGCCACCGCCAGGGACAGGCGCTGCTTGACGCCCAGCGGCAGGGCCTCGGCCAGCTGGCCCTCGACCTCCTCCAGCTCGAACCGCTCCAGGAGCAGCGCGATCCGGGCGGTGCGCCGATCGTCGGGCAGGCGGAACAGGCGGGCGTGCAGCTCCAGGTTCTGGCGCACGGTCAGCTCGTCGTAGAGCGAGAACGCCTGGCTCATGTAGCCGACCCGGCGCCGGGTCTGGATGTCGCGGGCGTCGATCGGCTTGCCCAGCAGGGTGGCGTTGCCCTCGGTCGCGGGCAGCAGGCCGGTCAGCATCTTCATGGTGGTGGTCTTGCCGGCGCCGTTGGAGCCGAGAAAGCCGAAGATCTCGCCCCGCTCGATCCGGATGTCGACATGGTCGACCGCGGTGAAGGAGCCGAAGCGCTGGGTGAGGCCCTGGGCCTCGATTACCGGCGGGCCGCCGGCGGAGGTCCGGGGCGGCAGGACCGGGGCGACATGGTTCTGGCGGCGCTCCTCGGGCAGCAGGCGGATGAAGGCCGCCTCCAGGTCGTCGCTGCCGGTCCGCGCCAGCAGGCCGGCCGGCGTGTCCTCCGCCAGGATCCGGCCGCCATCCATCGCGACCAGCCGGTCGAACTGGCGGGCCTCGTCCATGGTGGCGGTGGCGACCAGCACGCTCATCGACGGGCGGTCCTGGCGGATGGCGCCGATCAGCGCCCAGAACTGCCGGCGCGAGAGCGGGTCCACCCCGGTGGTGGGCTCGTCCAGGATCAGCAGCTCCGGGTCGTGGATCAGGGCGCAGCACAGGCCGAGCTTCTGCTTCATGCCGCCGGAAAGCTTGCCGGCCGGGCGGTCCAGGAACGGGAACAGGCCGGTGGAGCGGGTCAGGTGCTCGATCCGGGCCTGGCGCTCGGCCCGCTTCTGGCCGAACAGCCGGCCGAAGAAGGCCAGGTTCTCGGCCACCGACAGGGTCGGGTAGAGGTTCTTGCCCAGGCCCTGCGGCATGTAGGCGATGTCCGGGCAGACCAGCCGGCGGTGGCGGTTCTCGGCCATCGAGCCGCCCAGCACCCACACGCGCCCGGCCTGGATCCGCTTTACGCCCGCGACCAGCGCCATCAGGGTCGACTTGCCGACGCCGTCCGGGCCGATCAGCCCGACCATCCGGCCCCGCCCGACCTCGAGGCGGACGTCCTCCAGCGCGGCGACCTTGCCGTAGCGATGGCTGACCCCGTCCAGGTCGACCACCGGGTCCGGGCCAGGACCGGGAGCTGGGCCGGGATCAGGATTCATCGGGCAGGCGCAGCTCGAGCCCGGGCGGCCAGGCAGTGTCGGGGTCGACCCGGACATAGGCGACCCCGGTCACGCCGGTCTTCACGTAGTCGGCGTATTTCGCCAGCAGGTCCCTTGGCAGCTGCAGCTTGACCCGGAACATCAGCTTGTTGCGCTCGTCCTGGGTCTCCACGAATTTCGGGGTGAACTGCGCCTCGCTGGCGACAAACGAGACGCTGGCCGGGATCCGGTAGGCCGGGGCGGCGTCCAGCACGATCCGGGCCTCCGAGCCGATCGCGAGCCGGCCGGCATCCGCGGTCGGCAGGAAGATCGTCATGTGCACGTCGGTGACGTCGACCAGGGTGTAGACGCGCTGGCCGGCGGCCACGACCGTGCCGGTCTGCACCAGCTTGTACTGGACCCGCCCGGCGCGCGGCGCCCGCAAGGACAGTTCCGCCAGCATCGCCCGGGTCCGGGCGACCCTGGCCTCCGCCCCCTCGATCGCCGCCTCGATCTGGCCGGTCGCCGCCTCGGCGGCGTCCACCGAGGACTGGGCGGCCTCGCGGGCGACCCGGCGCTGGTCGAGCACCGACTGGCTGACATTCTGGGAGCGGCGCAGCTCGGCGGCGCGGTCGTACTCGATCTGGGCCAGGGCCAGCTCGCTCTGGCGGCTGGAGAGCATCGCCCGGGTCTCGGAGAGCTGCAGGGTCAGGCGGCGCAGGTCGGCCTCCGCCTCGCGCAGCATCTCCTCGGTCTCGGTGGACTCCAGCACGGCCAGCACCTGGCCGGCTTCGACCCGGTCGCCCTCGTCGACCCGCAGTTCCTGGACGCGCCCGGCATATTTGGACGCGATGTCGATCGGCTCGGCCTCGATCCGGCCGTTGCCCTGCGCGATCCCCGCCGGCAGCTCGGGCGCCTGGTTTCGCCACCACCAGAAGGCAGCGGCGCCGGCCGCCAGCAGCACGGCCAGGACGACGAGGGTGCGCCGCGACAACATCTGCGTCCTCCGACAACTCCACCAGGCAGGATGGAGATCCGCCGGCGGCCCGGCAACCGGTCATGCACCCCCGCTGCGGCAGTTGGTCCGGAAAGCCGCGGCCGGCGCCAAACTTGTTTGCCGGAGGAACGGGACCGGACGGCACTGGCATGCTATTTGATCTGTTGTTGCAGCAACTGCCATTTCCGACGGCCCACACGGTGTGGCCCCGCGGCCGTGAGCAAGCCATGAAAGAGGGCACGCATGCGGATCCGGATCGGCTACGAAATGGACTACGATTTCCCGCAGCCGACGCCGATGATCGCGATGCTGCACGTGCACTGGTCGCGGGTGAGCGATCTGGAGGCAGCCGACCACCTGGTCACCCGGCCGTCGATCCCGCTGCACGGCTACCGCGATGTGTTCGGCAACTGGTGCACCCGGCTGGTGGCGCCGGCCGGGCAGGTGCGCTTTGCCGCCGACACGGTGATCCGCGACGGCGGCGCCAGCGACCCGGTGGCGACCGACGCGATCCAGCACGCGGTCGAGGACCTGCCCGACGACACGATCGTGTTTCTCCTGGGCAGCCGCTACTGCGACACCGACCATCTGTTCGACGAGGCGTGGCGCCTGTTCGGCACCACCCCGCCGGGCTGGGCGCGGGTGCAGGCGATCTGCGACTTCGTCCACCAGCACATCGAGTTCGGCTACCAGCATGCCCGGCCGACCCGCACCGCCCATGACGGCTACCGGGAGCGGGTCGGGGTGTGCCGGGACTTCGCCCACCTGGCCCTGGCCTTCTGCCGCTGCATGAACATCCCGGCGCGCTACTGCACCGGCTACATCAGCGACATCGGCCAGCCGCCCCCCTATGGCGCAATGGATTTCGCCGCCTGGATCGAGGTGTTCCTGGGCGGGCAGTGGCGGGTGTTCGACCCGCGCAACAACCGCCCGATGTTCGGCCGGATCCTGATCGCCCGGGGCCGGGATGCCGCCGACGTGCCGCTCACCCACACGTTCGGCCCGAGCACGCTTACCGGATTCAAGGTGGTGTGCGACGAGATCCCGGCCTGACCGGCTGATCAACCGCGCCATGTCGCGGTTGACCCTGCGCGCGGCCGGGGCCTAGGTGCTCCGACAAGGAACCGGGGCAGGGAGGCTGCCGGATGATGGAGCGGGACCAGCTCGTCCGGCGATATCTGAACGTGGACGGCTTTCGGCGAGGCGCCATGCGCGTCCTGCCGCGGCCGGTGTTCGACTTCACCGATGGCGGGGCCGAGGACGAGGTCACGCTGCGGCGCAACGAGGCGGCGTTCCACGAGCCTGCCTTGCTGCCGCGGCCGCTGCAGGGCGTGGCGGAGCGGGACCTGTCGGTCGACATGTTCGGCACGACGCTGTCGATGCCGGTGATGATCGGCCCGACCGGGCTGTCCGGGATGCTGTGGCCGGACGGCGAGCTCGAATCGCACCGGGCGGCGGCGGCCGCCGGCACCGCCTACTGCATGAGCCATGCCTCGACCGTGCCGATCGAGGCGCTGCCGAAGACCGGCCACCGCTGGATGCAGGTGTTCGTCTACAAGGACCGTGGCTTCACCCGCTCGTTCGTGGACCGGGCGGCGCAGGCCGGCTTCGACGCGCTGGTGCTGACCATCGACAACCAGACGCTCGGCCAGCGCGAGCGCGACACCCGCAACGGGTTCTCGATCCCGCCCAAGCTGCTGCTCAAGGTGATGGCGGCGATGGCGATCCGGCCGAACTGGCTTTGGCGGATGCGCGAGCGGCGCGACTTCACCTTCGCCAACTATGCCGCGATCGAGGGCGGCGCCGACCGCAACACGCTGGCCGGGCGGATGAACGCGCTGCTGGACCCGTCCATGTCCTGGGCGGACGTGGCGATGCTGCGCAAGCAGTGGGCCGGGCCGCTGATCCTCAAGGGCATCCTGCACCCCGCGGACATCCAGATCGCGCTGGACCACGGCGTCGACGGGGTGATCGTGTCCAACCATGGCGGGCGCCAGCTGGACCGGGCGGCCTCCGGGCTGGACGCGCTGCCGGCGGTGGCGGCAGCGGCCCAGGGCCGGATGAAGGTGCTGCTGGACGGCGGGATCCGGCGCGGCGTGGACGTGCTGATCGCCAAGGCGATGGGCGCGGATGCCTGCCTGATCGCCCGGCCGCAGCTCTGGGGGCTGGCGGTCGGCGGCGAGGCCGGGGTGGCGGCGGTGCTGGAGATCCTGCGCCGCGACCTGGACCGCGCCTTGTGCTTATGCGGCGTCACCCGATTTGCCGACGCGGATGCCAGCCTGCTGGCGCCGGGCGTCGTTCCCTCCACCAGGCCGAAGGCTATCGCAGCATGATCGACGAAGCGCCGATTCTCACCATCGCCAAGAGCTTCGAGCGGCCGCCGGCCGAGCTGGTCGACGCGCTGGCCGGCATGCTGACCAGCCAGATCGTCGACGCCATGGGCGGCAGCGGTGCCCTGGACTGGCGGATCAAGCCGATCGTGCCGGGCCAGGACCGGTTCTTCGGGGTGGCGCGCACCTCCGACTGCGGGCCCTGCGACAACCTCGCCATGCTGGCGTCGATCGCCGACTGCAAGCCGGGCGACGTGGTGGTGACCACCACCGCCGGCTACGAGAAGGCGGCGGTGACCGGCGACCTGGCGCTCGGCATGGCGCGCAACCAGGGCGTGGTCGGCTTCGTCACCGACGGCATGGTGCGCGACCTGGACGGGATCCGCGACATGGGCGTGCCCTGCTTTGCCCGCGGCCTGACCCCGAACTCGCCGGCGCGCAGCGGCCCCGGCACGGTCGACCTGCCGATCGTGATGGGCGAGGTCGTGGTGCAGTCCGGCGACGTGGTGGTGGGTGACCCGGACGGGGTGGTGATCGTGCCGCGCGCGCGGCTGAAGGAGGTCGTGGCGGCGCTCAAAGACGTGCGCGAGGTGGAGGCCGCGACCCTCAAGAAGGTGCAGGACGGGCTGAAGTTGTTCCCGTTCATGGAGGAACTGCTGGCGAGCCAGCGGGTCCGGCGGGTCTGAGCGGGCAGCGCCCGGTGCGCGGCGGAGTGTCGGCCGATGCGCCAGGCCGGTAGCGCCAGGAGCCCGCTCCTCTCGTCCCTGCAGCGCATGCCGCCCATGCGCCGGCGCGACGACCGTCGCCATGAGCCGGCGCGGCCAGGCGCCGGCCTGCCGCACCGGCTGCACGAGGACGTGCTCGCCATCCTCCTGGGCACGCTGCTGGTGGCGCTGGGCATCACGCTCTATGCCCACGCCACCCTGTTCACCGGCAGCACGGCGGGCCTGGCGCTCCTGCTGCACTACGTGACCGGCCACGGGTTCTGGATCATCTTCTTCGTGGTGAACCTGCCCTTCTACTACCTGGCGGTGCGGCGGATGGGCTGGCAGCTGGCGCTGCGCACCTTCCTGGCGGTCCTGCTCCTGTCGCTGTTCGCCCGGCTGACCCCGGACTGGATCAGCCTCGACCACCTGGAGCCGCTCTATGCCGCGGTCACCGGCGGCACCCTGATGGGGATCGGCATGCTGATGCTGTTCCGCCACCGCACCGGGCTCGGCGGCATCAACATCCTGGCGCTCTACCTGCAGGACCGGCACCGCATCCGCGCCGGCTACTTCCAGTTCGGCGTCGACGCCGCCATCCTGGCGGGCGCCTGCTTCGTGCTGCCGCCCGCCAAGATCCTGCTCTCGGCGCTGGGCGCCGCCGTGCTCAACCTGATCATCGCGCTGAACCACCGGCCCGGCCGCTACGTGGGCGTCAGCTAGACGGGGTCAAGCCGGACACCTCGCTGCAAGACTTCCACCTCCGACAACGCCAAGCACGCGAACCCAGCAGCGCGGTTCGCCTCTCCACGGAACCGTCATCAGCGCGATCGGACCTTTCCCATGCTAGGATCGACGGGGCTGTCCTTCACGAGCGTTCCTGCGCTCGCGACGGCTGTGGAGGATCTGGCATGGAACACGAGGAGCGAGCAGAAAGCAGATCGGAATCATCCGCCGAGGTCTTCGAACGCCTGTTCCTGCCTGCGATGGCCGGACCTTGGGCCGTCCGTGTGGCGGATGCCGCGCGCTTGGGCCCAGGCGACCGGGTCCTCGACGTTGCCTGCGGGACCGGCGCCGTGGCCGCCGAAGCGCTCAGGCGGGTCGGTCCGGACGGGAGCGTGACCGGTCTGGACCGGAGCCCGGACATGCTCGCGGTGGCGCGTCGCAAGCTTCCGGACCTGGACTGGCACGAGGGTCGCGCGGAGGCGCTACCGTTCGACGACGCAGCCTTCGATGCCGTGACGTGCCAGTTCGGGATGATGTTCTTCGACGATCCCGGGCAAGCCCTCCAAGAGATGCGGCGGGTCCTCCGCGCCGGCGGGCGCGTCGCCCTGGCAGTCTGGGACCGGCTCGACCGCACGCCCGGCTATGCCATGCTGACCGATCTGGTCGAGCGGCATCTGGGTCGGGAGGCGGGCATGCCGATCCGCGCCTCCTTCGCCCTGGGGGATGCCGACAGGATCAGATCGCTGCTCGAGACGGCAGCGTTCGTCGATGTCGAGGCCGCTTCGGTCGATGCCACCGCACGCTTCCCCTCGATTGAGGACTGGGTCGAGGCGGAAGTCCGAGGCTGGGTTGGCGGCGAGTTCGGCGACAAGGCCTACGCAGCGCTGCTCGACGACGCGAGGCATGCGCTCGCCGGATATGAGCGGCAGGACGGGTCGGTCGAGTTCGCTCTTCCAGCGATCGTCGGGACGGCGTCGACCAGAAACTAGGGGCAGCTCGATCGGGACGGGCCCAGACGAGGCCCGGGACGCCTGCGGCAATCCGACGATCACCGGGCGCCGGCTACGTCGTGATCCGGTTCACCCCCGGAGGATGCCGCTAGGGCGCCGTGAGCAGCACCACGGCCGGCAGCGCCAGCAGGGCCAAGACCGATTCGGCGACGATCAGGCCGGCCATCAGGTCGGCGTCCGCGCCCAGCTGGCGGGAGAGCAGGTAGGAGGCCGGCGCGGTCGGCAGGGCGAAGAACATGGTGATCGCCGCGGTGACGACCGGGTCCAGGCCGAACATCCTCGCCATCGCGAAGGCGATGCCCGGCAGCAGGAGGAACTTGACCAGGGCGGCCGGCAGCAGGGCGCGCAGGGGGACCAGGGCGCTCGGTGCCGCCGCCAGGGCGGCGCCCACCACGATCAGGCCGACCACGATCCCGGCCTGGCCCAGCATCGACAGGGTCTGGCCGAGCGTCTCCGGCAGCTCCACGCCCAGCGCCTTGAACAGGAGCCCGGCGGCCGAGGCCTGGATGAGCGGGTTGCGCACCAGCTCGCGCCCGAGGCGCAGCAGGCCGGGCGGCTCCTTGCCGGCATAGACCAGCAGGACCGTCACGGCGACGGTGTTGGCGACGATCACCGAGAAGGTCGAGACGATGGCGCCCGCGGCCAGGCCGACCGGGCCGAACAGCGGAAGCAGCAGGGAGAAGCCCAGGAAGTTGTTGAAGCGCATCGAGGCCTGGACCAGGGGCCCCACCTGCGGGTGCGGCGTGCGGGCGAAGCGGCACCAGCCCAGCATTGCCGCCGAGGCCAGGAGGATCGAGACCACCGTCAGCACCAGGAGCGGCAGGACCACCGCCGAGGAGGCGGCCGAGGAGGCCAGGTTCTGGAACAGCAGCGCCGGCAGGAACACGTGGTAGCCGATCCGCTCCAGCCCGCTGCGCAGGGAGGCGTCCATCCGGCCGGTGCGCTGGCCGAGATAGCCGCCCAGGACCAGGAGCAGGACCGGCAGGAAGGCGGCGAGGACCTCGCCGGTCCGTCCCATCGGCTTTAAGCGCCGCGCATCGCCGCCAGCTTCCGCTCCCAGGCCCAGGCATGCGCGACGATGGTGTCCAGGTCGTCGAAGCGGGGCTCAAAGCCCAGCACCTCGCGGATGCGGCGCCCGTCCGCCACCAGGCGGGCCGGATCGCCCGGGCGGCGCGGCTCGTCGACGATCGGGAAGTCGACGCCGGTGATCCGGCGGCAGGTGTCCAGCACCTCCTTGACGCTGAAGCCGTGGCCGTAGCCGCAGTTCAGGGGCATCGAGGCGCCGCCGTCCAGCAGGTGGCGCAGCGCGTCGACATGGGCGCGGGCCAGGTCCTGGACATGGACATAGTCGCGGATGCAGGTGCCGTCGGGGGTGGGGTAGTCCCGGCCGAAGATCGCCATGCGCGGGCGCAGGCCGGCGGCGGTCATGCAGGCGAGCTTGACCAGGTGGCTGTTGTTGGGGGTGGCCTCGCCGACCTGGCCGTCCGGGTCGGCGCCGGCCACGTTGAAGTAGCGCAGCGCCATCCAGCTGCCGCCCGACGCCGCCATGACGTCGGCCAGGATCCGCTCGGCCATCATCTTGGAGGCGCCGTAGGGGTTGATCGGGCGCAGCGGCGCGTCCTCGGGGATCGGGTCCAGGTCCGGCTCGCCGTAGACGGCGGCGGTGGACGAGAACACGATCCGGCGGATGCCGTGGCGGGCGGCGATCCGGAACAGGTTCAGGGCGCCGACGGTGTTGTTCTGGTAGTACTTGGCGGGATCCTTGCCGCTCTCGCCGACCCAGATATGGGCGGCCATGTGGATGATCGCCTCGAACCGGCCGCTGCCGAGGATCGCGTCCATCCGCTCCGGATCGCCGAAATCGGCCTCGATCAGCTCGCCCGAGGTCACCGCCCAGCGATGCCCGGCATAGAGATTGTCCAGCGTGACCGGCGCGAAGCCGGACGCCGCCAGATGCTTGACCACATGGCTGCCGATATAGCCGGCCCCGCCGGTCACCAGGACACGCGTCATATCAAACCCCGAAATCCGTCAAGGAACGGCTTCGGGCATAGAGGAGCGCGCACGCCGCGGCGAGGGTGCGCCAGGTCGCGGCTGCGGGATCGGTGAGGTTGAGTTGGCGGACAGGTTGCAGGCCGGCGGCCAGTGCCTCCGGCAGGCTGGGCGTAGACGGCGGTGGAGGGGCTTGCCTATCATCGCGGGGCCGCCGCCAGGGATCCGAACGCCGGGAGACATTGTCGCCGATGACCACGCCGATCCTGTCCGTCGCCAACCTGTCCACCGCGTTCCGCATGGAGGACGGCTGGCGCACCGTGGTGCGGGACGTGTCGTTCGAGGTGGCGCCCAGGGAGACGGTGGCGATCGTCGGCGAATCCGGGTCGGGCAAGAGCGTCACCGCGCTCTCGATCATGCGGCTGGTGCCCAAGAACGCCGGGCGGATCGAGGGCAGCGTCAAGCTGGCCGGGCAGGAGCTCTTGACCCTGCCCGAGCGCGACATGCGGCAGATCCGCGGCGATGACATCGCGATGATCTTCCAGGAGCCGATGACCAGCCTGAACCCGGTGCTGACCATCGGCTTCCAGATCGCCGAGGCGCTGGTGCAGCATCGCGGCATGTCGCGGGGCGAGGCCGAGGCGGAGACCGTGCGGCTGCTGGACAAGGTGCGTATCCCCGCCGCCCGCTCGCGCTTCCACGAGTACCCGCACCGCTTCTCCGGGGGCATGCGCCAGCGGGTGATGATCGCCATGGCGCTGGCCTGCCGGCCCAAGCTGCTGATCGCCGACGAGCCGACCACCGCCCTGGACGTGACCATCCAGGCGCAGATCCTGCAGCTCATCAAGGAACTGCAGGACGAGAACGGCATGTCGGTCCTGTTCATCACCCACGACATGGGGGTGGTGGCCGAGATCGCCGACCGGACCGTGGTGATGTTCCGCGGCGAGATGGTCGAGAGCGGTCCCACCACCCAGATCTTCGCCCGCCCAGCCAGGCCCTACACCAAGGCGCTGCTCTCGGCGGTGCCCAGGCTCGGCTCGATGGAGGGGCGGGCCCGGCCGATGCGCTTCCCGGTGGTGGACACCGCCACCGGCCAGTCCGACGTGCCGATGGAGACCGGCGAGACCATCCAGCCCCAGGCGCGGCCGGTGCTGGAGGTGGCCGGGCTGGTGACCCGGTTCGACATCCGCACCGGGTTGTTCGGCCGGGTGACCGGGCGGGTCCATGCGGTGGAGAACGTTTCCTTCGACCTGCGGGCCGGCGAGACCCTGGCCCTGGTCGGCGAATCCGGCTGCGGCAAGTCCACCACCGGGCGCTCGATCATGCGGCTGGTCGAGCCGCAGGACGGCAGCATCCTGGTCGAGGGCCAGGACGTGCGCGCCATGGACAAGCCGGGCCTGCGCCTGATGCGCCGGTCCATGCAGATGATCTTCCAGGACCCGTTCTCCAGCCTGAACCCGCGCCGCAGCGTCGGCGCCGCGATCGCGGCACCGCTCCTGGCGCACGGGCTGGCCAGCGGTGCGAAGGCCCAGGCCAGGGTCGCCGACCTTTTGCAGCAGGTCGGCCTGACCCCGGACATGGCGAGCCGCCTGCCGCACGAGTTCTCCGGCGGGCAGCGCCAGCGCGTGTGCATCGCCCGTGCCCTGGCGCTGGAGCCCAAGATCATCGTGGCCGACGAATCGGTCTCGGCCCTGGACGTCTCGATCAAGGCGCAGGTGATCAACCTGATGCTCGACCTGCAGGCGCGCTACGGCCTGGCCTACCTGTTCATCTCCCACGACATGGCGGTGGTCGAGCGGGTCAGCCACCGGGTCGCGGTCATGTATCTGGGCGAGATCGTCGAGATCGGCCCGCGCGCCGTGGTGTTCGGCAACCCGCAGCACCCCTATACCCGCAAGCTGCTGGCCGCCGTGCCGATCGCCGATCCGGCCATGCGCGGCGAGCGGCGCGAGGTGTCGGAGGACGAGATCAAGAGCCCGGTGCGGCCGCCCGACTACGAGCCGCCGGTCCGCCAGTACCGCGAGGTGTCGCCCGGCCATGTGGTGCAGGTCTGGGGGCCGGAATGGGAGCGCCAGCCGGCCGCGGCGCCGCTGGCGGCCTGAGCTGGGCGGCGAGGGGGCGGGGAAGGAATGACGTGAACATCGGACAGGCGGCGGAGCGCTCGGGCCTGCCGGTCAAGACGATCCGCTACTACGAGCAGATCGGCCTGATCGAGGCGCCGGCCAGGCGGCAGAGCGGCTATCGCTTCTACGACGAGACCGACGTCCAGACCCTGCTGTTCATCCAGCGCGCCCGTTCGCTGGGCTTCTCGGTCGACGACTGCCGCGACCTCCTGGCGCTTTATCGGGGGCAGGACCGCAGCGCCGCGGAAGTGAAGGCGCTGGCCCTGGACCGGATCGGCGAGATCGACGGCAAGATCGGCGAATTGATGTCGATCCGCGCCACCCTCTCGGCGCTTGCCGACCGCTGCGGCGGCGTGGAGCGCAATAACGGAAACGTCCTGAAGAATTTTTCATCTTCAAGTTGAGACAAGCTTGCTCTTTCAGGGAGCGGATCGCGCTGCCGCGTCTATACTGGTGGGTCCCAGGCAAGGCCGGGAGCGAGTGGGTTGGACCTCGACGCGTGGTTACGCGGACTGGGGCTGGAGCAGTACGGCCCGCACTTCCGCAAGCATGACGTAGGTTTCGGCCTGCTCGTCCGGCTGACCGCCGACGACCTGAAGGAAATCGGTGTCGCCGCCGTCGGCCACCGCCGGCGCATGCTCGATGCGATCCAGATGCTTCGCACCGGGACGGCGCCATCCGGGAACCCCAGGGCGAACGAGCGATCGCTGGATCCCAAAGCTCCGCGATACCCGCCGTCGGCAGGGCGGCGACAACTCACGGTCATGTTCGTCGATCTGGTCAGTTCCACGGAACTGAGCCAGCGTCTCGACCCGGAAGAGATGAGCGACCTGATCCACGCCTACCAGGACCTGATCACGGATGAGGTGGCGCGCTTCGGCGGCTATGTCAGCAAGTATCTGGGCGATGGAGTGCTGGCCTATTTCGGATGGCCCGTCGCCCAAGAGGATGCGGCGGAACGGGCGGTGCGCGCCGGGCTCGCCATCGCTGCAGCCATGCCTCTCCTGAACCTGGCCACCGCGGCGTCGGCGCGGATCGGGATCGCGACCGGGCAGGTGGTGGTCGGCGAACTGATCGGCAGCAGGGAGTCGCGTGAGCGTTCGGTGGTGGGAGAGACGCCCAACCTGGCTGCCAGACTGCAAGGTCTCGCCAAACCAGGCGAGGTGATCATCGCGGACGGCACGCGGACGCTGCTGGGCGACCTGTTCCTCTACCGCGACCTGGGCCGCCGCCGGCTCAAGGGGTTCAGCGCCTTGATCCAGGCCTGGTGCGTTTTGCGCGATGCGGAGGTGGGGGACCGGTTCCGGGCGCGCCACACGGCTGCGCTGACGCCGATGATCGGTCGGAGCCAGGAAATGAACCTGCTGCGCGACCGCTGGCGGCTGGCCCTTGCCGGCAAGGGGCAGGTCGTCCTGATCCGGGGCGAGCCGGGCATCGGCAAGTCGAGGATCGCCTGGGCGATCAGCGAGGAAGTTCGCGGGAGCGGGCAGATCCTGCGCTACCAGTGTTCTCCCTTCCACGTGAACGCCGCCCTATGGCCGGTCGTGGAGCAGCTCCAGCGTGCCGCAGGTTTCGCCCGGCAGGACGATGCGCAGGTCCGGCTGGGTAAGCTGGAGGCGATGCTGGGCGCCGACGCCGGCCGCGACGAGCGCACCCTGCCGCTGCTTGCGGAGCTTCTCGGCATCGATCCGGATCATCGCTGCTCCTTGGAGGACCTCAGCCCGCACGAGCGCAAGGCGCGAACCTTCCGGGCGCTGATAGCCGAGTTCGAGCGGCTGGCGGCAGGCCAGGGCCTGTTGGTCATCGTGGAGGATGCCCACTGGATGGATCCCACGACCCTTGAGCTGCTGGACCTGGCGATCGAGCAACTTCAGGACCTGCCGGTGCTGATCGTCGTGACCTGCCGGCCAGGCTTCGAGCCGCGCTGGAGCAGCCTTGGCCATGTCGGCCTCCTCACGCTCGCCAGCCTGGACGACCAGCATGCCGCAGCCATGGCCGAAAGCGTGGCGGGGCAAACGGACCTGCCGCGCGCGCTTCTCAGCCAGATCGTGGCGCGGACCGATGGCGTGCCATTGTTCGTGGAGGAACTGACCAAGACGTTGGTGGAGTCCCGGCAGCTGGTCCGGGACCTGCCGCCTCCGGGGCAGCCGGCGGATCTTCCGGTGATTCCCGCGACCCTCCAGGACTCGCTGCTGGCGCGCCTAGACCGGCTGGTGCATGTTCGTGGCGTCGTCCAGGTCTGCGCGGTGATCGGCCGGGAGTTCTCTCTCGACCTGCTGGCAGAAGTGGCCGGCTGGCCGACCAGAATGCTCAAGCGCGCGCTGGCTGATCTTCTGCAGGCGGAACTGATTTTCGTGCGCGGACCGGCAGCCCAGCGCTGTTACGCCTTCAAGCATGCGCTGGTGCAGGATGTCGCCTACCGGACGCTGCTGCGCAGTCGGCGCCGCGAGCTTCATGCCAAGGTAGCGCGAACGATCGAAGCGCGTTTCCCGGATGTGGTCGCGGTTCAGCCGGAACTGCTCGCCCATCATTTCACGCAAGCGGAGCTCATCGAGCAGGCCGTGGCCTACTGGCAGAAAGCCGGCACCCTCGCGATCGCGCGCTCGGCCGGCCGCGAGGCTATCGCCCATCTCAGCCAGGCGCTGGCCCTGCTGGACAGGATGCCCGAAGATCGCGGGCGGATGCGGCGCGAACTTGACCTGCAGATTGCTTTGGGCTCCGTGGTCGCCAGCCTGCGCGGCTACGGCTCGCTCGACGCGGAACGGGTCTGGAAGAGCGCCCGCGCCCTCTGCGAGTCGCTGGGCGAACCTGACCAGCTGCCGCTGGTGCTCCTGGCGCAATGCGGCGTGAAGGCGATTCGCGCGGACTACCAAGCCGCGAAAAGAGAAGGCGCCGCGCTGCTGGCGCTGGGCGAACGCCGAGGGGACGTGGTCGCGCAGTCGCTGGGCCACCGGGTCATCGGCGTCAACTCGTTCCACATGGGCGATCTTGCCAGGGCGCGACACCATCTGGGCGCAGTTCTCGCTCTCGACGACCCGGGGCTGTCCGCGCCCTTCGGCTTCTATTGCGACACCCGGGTGGTCGCCCTGTGCTACCTGGCGCTCATCCTCACGATTGGCGGCCGGCCGGGCCGGGCGCGGCAGTACGCCCGAGAGGCGCTGAGCCGCGCGACTTTCCTCAGGCATCCCGCTTCAGGCGCCTATGCCCGCGCCTACTGCTTCATGGTTGCCGAGCTATGCGGCGACACCGCCACGGCCCTGGCGGAAGCGGAGGCCTATCTGGATCTGGCCGAGAAGCTGGACTTCCTGATGTTTGCAGGCGAGGCGAAGGTATTCCATGGCTGGGCCCTGGCACGGACCGGACAGCCGGAGGCGGGCCTTGCCCGGATCAGCGAAGGGTTCACGGCCCTGCTGGGGACCCGCACACGGATCTTCATGCCGTACAACCGCTGCCTCCTGATCGACGCGCTCTCCTGGGCGGGACGGGCCAAGCCGGAGCTCCTGCTGCAGGTCACCAAGGCTCTTAGGCAGGCCCAGCGCATCCGGGAGGGCTGGTTCGAAGCGGAACTGGTGCGCCGCCGGGGCGAGCTGCTGGCCCTGGAACCGGCGGCCGATCCGGCTGCAGCCAAGCAGGAGTTGGAAAGGGCCTGGTCCATCGCGGCTGCGCAGGACGCCCCGCTGTGGCGGCTGCGCACCGCGATCAGCATGGCTCGTGCAGCCACAGCGGCAGGCGAGGCGGGGCTGGCGCATCAACGGCTGGCGGCGGCCTGTGCCTCCTTCACCGGAGATCCGGAGCTGCCCCATTTCCGAGAAGCGCAGGAACTGCTGCGCCGGGGTGGCCGCATCCTGCGCCCGGACTAGGCGCCGAACGCGATCCGCAGCCCGCCCAGCACGCCGAAATCGACCTCGACCTCGTCGCTAGCCTCGACGGCGAGCGGCACCATGCAGGTGCCGGTGGTGACCACCTGGCCGGCCTGCAGCGGGATCGACAGGCGGGACAATTCGTTGGCGAGCCAGGTCAGCGCGACGCGCGGGTCGCCCAGCACGTTGGCGCCCTGGCCCATCCGGGTGGTGGGCGGCTGGCCCGGGCGGCGCACGGTGGCCTTGGGCGCGAAGGTGACCAGGTCCAGGTCGCGCCACCCGTCCGGGGCAGGCTCCCCTAAGACGAACTGGTGGGCGCAGGCATTGTCGGCCAGGAGCTGGGCCTCGCCGGCGCTGACGAAATCCTCGAAGCGGGAATCCGGGACCTCGATCGCCGGGTGCAGGCTGCCGACCGCCGCCATCACCTCGTCGGTGCCGTAATCTCCTGGACGGGGCGCCAGGGTTTGGGCCATCCGGAAGGCGAACTCGGGCTCGGCGACCTTCATGGCGTTGCCGGCCAGGGACACGGTGGCGCCGGGGGGCAGGACCCGCTCCTGCAGGATACGGCCGGCCAGCGGCCCGTCCACGCCGATATGGGCCTGGCCGGCCAGGCTGGTGGCCGCGATCTTCCAGCCGAACAGCGGCGAAGCGCTGCGCTGCTCCAGGAAGGCCTGGGCCTCGTAGCCGTCGGCGCGCGTCCGCGGGCGCATCTCGTCGGGCACGGAGGGCAGCTTCCAGCCTTCCTCCCAGCAGCGGAAC
This sequence comes from Geminicoccus roseus DSM 18922, assembly GCF_000427665.1. Classification (NCBI taxonomy): domain Bacteria; kingdom Pseudomonadati; phylum Pseudomonadota; class Alphaproteobacteria; order Geminicoccales; family Geminicoccaceae; genus Geminicoccus; species Geminicoccus roseus. The sequence continues at coordinate 63,008 of NZ_KE386572.1, read as the reverse complement.
AGCAGATCGGATGCCGCCTTCATCCCCGCATCGGCCGTCATGAGCGCTCCCCTGGCATGGCTTGTCTGTTGCATTGTCGTTGCTCTCTACCTGCGTTCGCGAAAGCTCCAGAGCAACCGGGATCGACGCCGTCGCGGCAGGGAAAGCGGGGTGAGCCGGGGGACGCCCTGCGATCGGTCCGAGACTTCGGGACGCCAAGCCCCTATGAGCGGCAGCGCGACGGGACACGAAAAGGGTGACGCGGAACATGAGGATGGATGGTCGGCTGGCGGAGGCGCTCAGGCCGGTGACGATCGAGATCGGGGTCAACCGGCATGCCGAGGGCTCGTGCATCGTCAGCTTCGGCAACACGCGGGTGCTGTGCACGGCGACCGTCGAGGAACGGGTGCCGCCGTTCCTGCGCAACACCGGCAAGGGCTGGGTGACCGCGGAATACGCGATGCTGCCGCGCTCGACCCATTCCCGCTCGCCGCGCGAGGTGGTCAAGGGCCGCCAGAGCGGGCGGACCATGGAGATCCAGCGGCTGATCGGCCGCTCGCTGCGCGCCGTCACCCTGGTCGAATCGATGGGCGAGCGGCAGATCGTGGTCGATTGCGACGTGCTGCAGGCCGATGGCGGCACCCGCACCGCCTCGATCACCGGCGCCTATGTCGCCCTGCACGAGGCCCTGCGCAAGCTGGTGCAGAAGGGGGCTTTGCCGAGCCTGCCGCTGCGCGAGCCGGTGGCCGCGGTGTCCTGCGGCCTGGTCAAGGGTGAAGCCCTGCTCGACCTGGACTATCTGGAGGACAGCGGCGCCGAGGCGGATGCCAATTTCGTGCTGACCCCGTCCGGCAAGATCGTCGAGATGCAGGTGACCGCCGAGGAGGCGCCTTTGGAGCCGGCCCAGATCGTGGCGATGCAGCGCCTGGCCGAGCAGGGCGTGCGGCAGCTGGTCGAGCGGCAGCTGGCGGCGCTGGCCGAGGCGGGCTTCGCATGAGCCGCCGCTTCACCGAGCCGAAGCTGGTGGTCGCCACCCACAACAAGGGCAAGCTCGCCGAGCTGCGGGCACTCCTGGGCGATTATCCGGTGGAACTGGTCTCGGCGGGCGATCTCGGCCTGCCGGAGCCGGAGGAGACCGAGGCGACCTTCGAGGGCAATGCCCGGATCAAGGCGCACGCCGCCGCCCGGGCCAGCGGCCTGCCGGCGCTGGCCGACGACAGCGGCATGGCCTGCGCCGGGCTGGACGGTGCGCCCGGGGTCTACTCGGCGGATTGGGCGGGGCCTGGCAAGGATTTCGGGCCGGCGATGGCGCGGGTGGTGCGCGAGCTGGCGGAGCGCTTCGGCAGCTTCGCGGAAGCCGACCGCGCCGCCGCGTTCGTGAGCTGCCTGTGCCTGGCCTGGCCGGACGGCCATGACGAGATCGTCCTGGCGCGCTCGCCCGGCCAGCTGGTCGAGGCGCCCCGTGGGCCCAACGGGTTCGGCTACGACCCGATCTTCGTGCCGGACGGGTTCGGGCAGACCTTCGGCGAAATGGACCCCGCGCAGAAGAACGCGATCAGCCATCGCACCCGCGCCTTCCAGCTCCTCAAGGAGCGCTGCTTCACCCCGGCATGAGCCCGGCATGACCCAGGCCGGGCTGCTGCTGCGGGTCGACCGCGCCGATCCCGGCCTGGAACGGCTGCGGGCAGCGCTCGGCCGGGCGCTTGCCGGCCTGCCCAAGGCGCGCTTCGCCAGCCTGTTCCTGGACGCGCCGGTGGCGGTGGAGGTTGGGGCGGCGGCCGCGCTTGCCGGCGATCTCGCCGCTGCCGGCGTGCTCGCTCCAGGGGCGGAGATCACCTGGCATGGGGATGCCGGCAACGAGGCCGCTGCTTCTGCGCTCGGTGTCAGCCGCCGCTCCTGGCCGCGGCTGCCGGCAGGCTGGCCGCATCCGGGCGCGCCCGGACCCCATGCCGTCGACCTGGGGCCGCGTGAGTTGCGGCGCTGCACGGCGCCTTGGCTGCGCCGGCTGATGGAGGCGGGCGTGGTCCATCTGGGGCTTCGCGGCGGCAGCCTGCCGGCCGAGGCGGTGGAGCGGCTGGACGGCCTGGCGCGCGGGCAGGGGCTTCGGCGCTATGAGGCCGTTCACTGGGCGCTGCCGGGCCATGAGGCGCGCTGGCTGCTGGGCGCCAGGCGCGGGGCTCCGATCCTGGGGATGGGGCCGGGCGCCTATGGGCGCTGGCCGGGAGCGGAAGGCTGGCGCTGGTGGCGCGGCGGGCCGGGTAATCGCTGGCGTCGGGCGGTGGATGCGGGCGGCGACGGACGGGGGCGGCTGCATCGCCTGGCGGCCGCCGACCAGGCCCGGGAGCGGGCGATCGACGGGCTGCGGCTGGCGGAGGGCATCGATCTTGGCGTCCTTGAGCGGGAAACCGGTGCGCCGGCCGCCGACTGGCTGGACCTGGGGGTGCTGGAGGCGCTCCTGCCAGGCCAGCGGCTCCGCCGGACCGGCGACCGCATCGCCGTCGCCGACCTGGGAGAGGCCGACACGCTCGCCGCTGGTCTCCTGCGCTGGCCTTGACCTTCGCCCTTGCCCGATGGCGCTCCGCCCGGCATATAGGCGCCGGAACGGGGCCGTAGCTCAGCTGGGAGAGCGCGACGTTTGCACCGTCGAGGTCGTCGGTTCGATCCCGATCGGCTCCACCAGTTCCCTCTCCATGATCGCCTGTTGATCGGCCGGACCTGCTCCTGGCCGACCTTCGGCATGTCGACTCTGTCGATCCCGAGGCAGCAAAAGCCGCGCGGCTTGCGTTGAATCAATGACCATCCTGCCGGCATCGCCGATCCTCCGACCATCGTGTTGCATGGCGCAACGGCATGCCGGCGCGTCCGGCAAGGAGAGGATGGTTCATGTTCCGGCACCTGCTGATCCCGACCGACGGCTCGGCCCTGGCCACGGCGGCTCTCCAGAAGGGCCTTCGCTTCGCGCAGGAGATCGGCGCGCAGGTGACGGTGCTGACGGTGGTCGAGCCGTTCCTGCCCTTCTCGATGACGCCCTACCAGGTGACCGAGACGCCATCCAGCTTCCACGAGCAAGCGGCGCGCCACGCGCAGGGCATCCTCGATGCGGCCTGGAAGGAGGGGCAGGCGCTCGGCATCGACTGCGGGATGGTCGAGGTCGAGCACAGCCAGCCGCACGAGGCGATCATCGGCACGGCCGCGGCCAAGGGCTGCGACCTGATCGCCATGGCGTCCCACGGCCGGCGCGGAATGTCGGCCCTGCTCCTGGGCAGCCAGACGAGCCGGGTGCTGACGCACTCGAAGGTTCCGGTGCTGGTGTATCGTTGACCGCCCGCTGGATCGATCGCGAAAGGAAACGGCCATGGCAGCGAACCGGGACGTGCGCTGGTTTTCGGAACTGACCATCGGCGACGTGGCGCTGGTCGGCGGCAAGAACGCCAGCCTGGGCGAGATGGTGCAGGAGCTGGTGCCGCTGGGCATCCCGGTTCCGAACGGGTTCGCGGTGACCGCCGAAGCGTTCCGGGACGGACTGACCCGCGCCGATGCCTGGCCTGGTCTGCACGAGGCCCTGGACGGACTGGACAAGAACGACGTGCGCGCCCTGGCGCGGGCGGGAGCCCGCTGCCGGGAGATCGTCTATGCCGCCGGGCTGGCGCCGGAGACGGAGGCGGCGATCCTGACGGCGCACGAGCAGATGCGGGCGGAATATGGCGAGGATCTCTCGGTGGCGGTGCGCTCCTCGGCAACCGCCGAGGACCTGCCGCACGCCAGCTTCGCCGGCCAGCACGACACCTACCTGAACGTGCGCGGCCCCGGCATGCTGCTGGACGCGGTGCGCCGCTGCCAGGCCTCCTTGTTCACCGACCGCGCCATCTCCTACCGGATCGACCAGGGGTTCGACCATTTCCAGGTCGCGCTGTCGGTGGGCGTGCAGAAGATGGTGCGCGCCGACCTCGCCAGCGCCGGGGTGATGTTCTCGATCGACACCGAGACCGGGTTCGCCGACGCGGTGTTCATCACCGGGGCCTGGGGGCTGGGCGAGAACGTGGTGCAGGGGGCCGTCGACGTCGACGAGTTCCATGTCCACAAGCCGACCTTCCAGGCGGGCAAGCGCTGCGTCCTGCGCCGCCGGCTGGGCGGCAAGAAGATCAAGATGGTCTATGCGGAAGGCCGCACCCGCGAGCCGGTCACCAACCGGGTCACCAGCGCCGAGGAGCGGCGGCGGTTCTGCCTGGACGACGCCCAGGTGCTGCAACTGGCCGACTACGCGATCCGGATCGAGCAGCACTACAGCCGCCAGGCCGGCCGGCCGACGCCCATGGACATCGAGTGGGCGCTGGATGGGGTGGATGGCCGGCTCTACATCGTCCAGGCCCGGCCGGAGACGGTCACCTCCCGGCGGTCCGCCACGCTGGTCGAGGACTTCGTGCTTGTCGGCAGGAGCGAGGTGCTGGCGACCGGGCGGGCGGTGGGCACCAGGATCGCGACCGGGCCGGCCCGGCTGATCACCGACCTGCGGGGCCTGGAGGCCTTCCGCGACGGCGAGGTGCTGGTCGCCGACACCACCACGCCGGACTGGGAGCCGGTGATGAAGCGGGCGGCGGCGGTGGTGACCAATCGCGGCGGGCGGACCTGCCATGCCGCGATCGTCGCCCGGGAACTGGGCATCCCGGCGGTGGTGGGCGCCGAGGGCGCCACGACCGCCGTGCCGGACGGGGCGGTGGTCACCGTGTCCTGCGCCGAGGGCGATGCCGGCCGGATCTACCAGGGGGCGGTGCCGTTCCGGGTGGAGAGCACCGATCTCGCCAGCGTCGCGCGGCCCTCCACCGAGGTGATGATCAACCTGGGCAATCCCGACCTCGCCTTCGGCCTGGCGCGGCTGCCGGCCGACGGGGTGGGCCTGGCCCGGCTGGAGTTCATCATCAGCGAGGCGATCAAGGCGCATCCGATGGCGCTGCTGCATCCCGAGCGGGTGCCCGATCCGGGCGAGCGGCAGGCGATCCAGGCCATGATCGCCGACCATGCCTCGGGGGCGGAGTTCTTCGTGAACCGGCTGTCCGAGGGGGTCGGCACCATCGCCGCTTCGTTCTGGCCAAGGCCGGTGATCGTGCGCCTGTCCGACTTCAAGACCAATGAGTACGCGGCGCTCCTGGGTGGGCGGGCGTTCGAGCCGCACGAGGAGAACCCGATGCTCGGGTTCCGGGGCGCATCCCGCTACGCGCACCCGGCCTACCGGGAAGCGTTTGGGCTGGAGTGCGCCGCGATGCGCCGGGTGCGCGACACGATGGGCCTGACCAACCTGAAGCTGATGATCCCGTTCTGCCGCCGGCTGGACGAGGCCGACCGGGTGATCGCCGCCATGGCCGAGGAGGGGCTGAGGCGCGGCCAGGACGGGCTGGAGATCTACGTGATGTGCGAGATCCCGGCCAACGTCCTGCTGATCGACCAGTTCGCCGAACGCTTCGACGGCTTCTCGATCGGCTCCAACGACCTGACCCAGCTGACGCTCGGCGTCGACCGGGACAGCCAGATGGTGGCGTTCGACTTCGACGAGCGCGACCCGGCGGTGACCGCCTTCCTGCGGCAGGCGGTGGAGGGGGCCAGGCGCAACGGCCGGCACAGCGGGATCTGCGGCCAGGCGCCGTCCGACTATCCCGAAGTCGCGGCCTTCCTGGTGGAATGCGGAATCGATTCGATCAGCGTCACCCCGGACGTGCTGCTCCGCACGATCCGCCATGTCCACGACGCCGAGCAGCGGCTCGGGCGGCCGGGCCGCCGCTGACGGAAGGCGTTGGATGCCCAGGCGGATCGCGATCATCCAGGGCCATCCCGATCCGGAAGACCGGCATTACTGTCATGCGCTGGCCAAAGCCTATGCCCAGGCGGCGGAGGAGGCCGGGCATGCGGTTCGCACGATCGAGATCGCCCGCCTGTCGTTTCCGTTGCTGACCAGCAAGCGCGCCTGGGACGATCCGGAGGTGCCGCCGGACATCCGGGAATCCCAGGCGACCATCGCCTGGGCGGAGCATCTGGTGATCGTCTATCCGCTCTGGCTGGGCGGGATGCCGGCGCTGCTCAAGGGGTTCCTGGAGCAGGTGCTGCGGCCAGGATTTGCCGTGGGGACCGGCGGGCGGACCAGGCTCCTGTCCGGGCGCACCGCGCGGATCGTGGTCACCATGGGCATGCCGGCCCTGGTCTATCGCTGGTATTTCGGCGCCCACAGCCTGCGCAGCCTGGAGCGCAACATCCTGCGCTTCGTGGGCATCCGGCCGAGCGGCGAATCGCTGGTCGGGATGGTGGAGGGCAGCGAGGCGCGCCGGCGCCGCTGGCTGGCGCGGATGGAGCGGCTGGGGCGCCGGGGCCGCTAGGGCGGGTCCCGCCCTGCTTCCTCCAGCAGAACAGCGGCGCGCGCGGCAGCCGGGCCCGGCCGGCCGCAGCCGACCGGCCGGCCGTCCAGGGCGACCAGGGGGCGGACGCCGATCAGGCTGTTGGTCAGGAACGCCTCATCGGCGCGCAGCAGGTCGTCCGGGCCAAGCGGCTCCTCCCGGACCGGTCCTGGCCAGACCTCGACCAGGCGGGCGCGGGTGATGCCCGGCAGAATCCCGCAGGCGAGGGACGGGGTGCGCAGCGCTCCGTCCCGGACCAGGAACAGGTTGGCGCTGGTGGCGCAGGCGAGATGGCCCTTGCCGTTCAGCATCACCGCGTCGTCCTGGCCGGCCGCGCGGGCGGCCCGCAGGCAGAGGATCTGCTCCAGGCAGTTCAGCGTCTTCATGGCCGAAAGGGGCGAGCGCTCGTTGCGGGGGATCGCGGCGGTGGCGGCGCGCACTGGCGGCAGCGGCGATGCCGCCAGTGGCATGGCCCGGATCATCAGCATCGGCCTTGCCGGCTCCGGCGGCAGCAGGCCGCGCGGACCGGGCCCGCGGGTCAGGGTCAGGCGCACCGCTGCGTCGGTCAGGCCCATGGCCCGCAACAGGTCGCGAATGGCATTATCCAGCCGTGCAGGATCATGGCCGAGCGACAGGCCCAGGGCTTGGGCGCTGTCGTGCAGCCGCGCCAGGTGGCGCTCCAGCAGCGGGACATGGCCGGCCCTTGCCCGCATCGTCTCGAACAGGCCGTCGCCCAGCAGCAGGCCGCGATCGGCCGGGTCGACCCGGACCTCCGGTTCGGGCCGCAGCGCGCCGTCCTGCCATATCCAGTCCATGCCGCCCTCCCGGATCATCCACGGCGATGGCTTAGACGGGATGCGGGCCGCCTGGCCAGCCATGCGGGCGGCGGAAAAAAGAAACCCCGGGCCTGATGGCCCGGGGTTCAGTCGCGCTGGTCGAGGGGAAAGGATCAGGCGCCAAACCAGTTCGAGGCGATTCCGGTCTGGCCCAGCACCGTGACCAGATGGTCCTGGCCGAGATCGATCACGGTGTTGCCGTCCACCACTCTAGCACCGGCAATGGCGTCGGCCGCCGTGGCACCGCCGCGCAGGACGATCTGGTCGCTGCCGACCTCAAAGTCGGTGATGATGTCGCGCTCGCCGCCGACGCGCAGGATGGTGAAGGTGTCCTTGCCGGCACCACCGGTCATGGTGTCGTTGCCCCACTGGCCCCAGAGCAGGTCGTCGCCGGCACCGCCGTCGAGGATGTCGTCGCCGGTGCCGCCGGTCAGGCGGTCATTGCCGGCGTCGCCTCGCAGCGTGTCGTTGCCGCTCTTGCCGTCGACCAGGTCGTTGCCGGCCCCGCCCTCGACCGTGTCGTCGCCCAGGCCGCCATGCAGCCGGTCGTCGCCGTCATTGCCGAACAGCTGGTCGTTGCCGACCGCGCCGAACACCAGGTCGGCGCCAAACTCGCCGCGGACGATGTCGTCGCCCTGGCCGCCGGTGATGATGTCGTCGCCGGTGGCCGAGCCGAAGCTGTCGTCGCCCCAGATCACGTCGTTGCCGGTGCCGCCGTCGATGTTGTCGTTGCCGGCGCCGCCGCGGATGGTGTCGTCGTCGTCGCCGCCGGTCAGGCGGTCGGCACCGGCATCGCCGTACAGCTTGTCCTTGCCGGACGCGCCCGCGAGGATGTCGCTGCCCTCGCCGCCGCGCATGAAGTCGTGGCCGTTGCCGCCCAGCAGGATGTCGTTGCCGAACTGGCCGCTCAGCACGTCGTTGCCGTCCATGCCGCGCAGGATGTCGTCGCCGTCATAGCCGTAGATCTGGTCGTCGCCGGCGCCGCCCTCGATGACGTCCTTGCCGGACGCGCCGAACAGGCGGTCGTTGCCGATGCCGCCCTGGATGAAGTCGTCGCCCTGGCCGCCGTTGACGACGTCGTCGCCGTCCTCGCCGTAGATCAGGTCGTTGCCCAGATGGCCCCAGATCTGGTCGTTGCCGAGGCCGCCGCGGATCTCGTCGGCGTCGGCGGTGCCGTTGATGATGTCGTCGGAGGGGGTGCCTGCGATCAAGTTGGCCATGAAGACTACCCTTGCTTGGCTGCTGCAAGGGTAGTTACCAAAACATTAAGAAAGTGCAATAGAAACTTGGCGGCTTGGCGTACTCGGGTGGCTGCCGATGGTCCGGCCCCTGGATCCAGAGGATAGAAAACTTAGATAGAAAATGCGAAAACACACGACAGATCAGCCTTGCCAGCCAACTCAACTAGGAAAATAAACATAATACACCGAATCGCTCTACGGCCGGCCACCAATGACCCGCCGCACTAGTCTTAAGAATGTTCATGACTTCGTAATGTCAGGGGGCGGTGGTTCAGGAGCCGCTGTCGAGCGCCGACAGCAGGTCCTGGATCGAGTGGCCAAGCAGCGGGTGGCGCCAGTCCGGCCGGATCATCGCCAGCGGGCCCAGCACGAAGTTGCGCTCGTGCATGCGGGGATGGGGGAGGGTCAGGCCGGGCAGGGTCACCGCCTGGTCCCCCAGCAGGATCAGGTCCAGGTCGATCTCGCGCGGCTGCCAGGGCGGGGCCGCCGGGTCGCGCACCCGTCCCAGCATCCGCTCGATCTCCAAAAGCTCGGCCAGGACCTCTTCGGCAGGCAGTTCCGTTTCCGCGACCAGCGCCCCGTTCAGATAGGCGGGATGCTCGCGCACCGGATCGTCGGGGTGGACCAGGGCAGCGGTCTCGATCCAGGGCGAGCGGGCCGTTACGGGTCCGATCCGCTGGCCGATCAGCGCCACGGCGCGGTCGAGGATCGACCGGCTGTCTCCAAGATTGCTGCCAAGCGCGATCGCGGCTTCGGTCAAGTGGGATCTCCCGAGGGTCGAAGATCCGCCACCTGCCTGCCGGGCGCGCCGCCGTCAACGAACAGCGCGACAGGACGTGCCGCATCCGCATCATTCGCCGGCCGTGCGCGCCCAAGCGCCGGAGATTGTGCGGAAACCGGTGGTCCGGTCATGGCAGCCCGCTACATCATCCACATCTGCTCATGACCCCGAGATCACCATGGACGTTCTGGCGCTTCTCACCGATCCGGCCGCCTGGGCCTCGCTCGCCGCGCTTACCGCGCTGGAGATCGTGCTGGGCATCGACAACCTGATCTTTCTTTCCATCGTGGCAAGCCGGCTGCCGGCCCACCAGCAGAACACCGCGCGGCGGCTGGGCCTGTCCTTGGCGCTGCTGATGCGGCTGGGCCTGCTGGCCGGCATCGCCTGGATCGTCGGCCTGACCGAGCCGATCGCGTCGATCGGCGACTTCGAGATCTCCTGGCGCGACATCATCATGCTGGGCGGCGGGCTGTTCCTGCTCGCCAAGGGCACGCTGGAGATTCACCACACCATGGAGGAGCAGCACACGGAGGCTTCGACAGCCGGTCGCGGCTTCGCCATGGCGATCGTGCAGATCGTCCTGCTCGACATCGTGTTCTCGCTGGATTCGGTGATCACCGCGGTCGGCATGGCCGACCATCTGTCGGTGATGGTCACCGCCGTGGTCATCTCGATGATCGTGATGCTGGTCGCGGCCGAGCCGGTCGGCAACTTCGTCAACCGCCACCCGACCGTGAAGATGCTGGCGCTGGCCTTCCTGGTGCTGGTCGGCACCATGCTGGTGGCCGAGGGCCTGCACTTCCACGTGCCGCGCGGCTACGTCTACTTCGCGATCGCCTTCTCGGCGGGCGTGGAGGCGCTCAACCTGATGGCGCGCCGCAAGCGCCTCGTGGTGAAGGCGAACTGAGGAGCCGCCGGGAGCAGGTCGAGGCCTCGGGCCTCGTCCCGCTCCCGGACCGGGCGCCGGCAGCACCCTCTCTCTTCACCGCCAGCCGGCCGGGCATTCCGGGCAATCCTGCGGCGTTGACAGCAAGCCCGTCAAAATGGAGCATCCTGGATCCTGCTCGCACCTCAAGGGGAGAGAGGCGGTGAGGCCTGGATCCGGAAATAACGGCCTGCCCAGGGTGATGATCCTGGCAGGTTTTTTCTTTTTGTTGATTATTGGTCTGCCGGCGTTCGGCGTGGGGGAGGATCCGCGCCACAACCCGTTGATGCAGGACAGGCCGGCCGCCTATGTCGTCGGCGGCGGCGACCACCACGTCTTTGTGCGCGGACGCAGCAACCACCTCCTGCACTGGTGGCGCACCGGCGGGACCTGGCGCCAGGAAGACCTGGGCGGCGACATCATCTCCGGCCCGACCGCCTATGACCTGGGCAGCAACAGCGCCAACGTCTATGCCTTCGGCCGCAACGGCGACCTCATGCACTGGCGACGCTTTGCCGGGAAATGGCGGGTGGCCAATCTTGGCGGCGACCCGGGCGGTCCGCCAACCTCCTATGGCGTCCCGCACCGCAACGTCTTCGCCCACACCCGCAAGGGCCGCCTCTGGCACTGGTGGTTCTCCGACGGCGAATGGGGCCAGGAGGATCTCGGCCGGGAACTGGTCAGCGCCCCGGCCGCCTATGCCGTGGGCAACGTCCACCATGTCTATGGGCGGGCGCATACCAGCAACATCCTGCACTGGTGGAAGTCCGGCGGGAAATGGCGCCGCGAGGACCTGGGCGGCGCCATCGTCAATCCGCCAACCGCCTACGCGGTCGGCGCGAACAGCCACCACGTCTACGCGCAGACGCTGAACGGCCGCCTCTGGCACTGGTGGAACAATGGCGGCGGCTGGCGGCATGAAGAACTCGGCAAGGGCGTCATCGGCGGCCCCTCCGCCTATGTCAGCAACGGCACCGCCCATGTGTTCGTGCGCGGGACCGGCAACCGCCTCCTGCACTGGTGGAACAGCGGGGGGACATGGCGCCAGGAGCAGGCCGGCAGCGGGATGATCGGCAACCTGACCGCCTATGGCGGCAGCGACGGCGCCGCCCATGTCTATGCCAGGGGGCCGAACGACCATCTCTGGCACTGGACGAACGAGGGCGGGACCTGGCGCCAGGAGAACCTGGGCGGCGCGCTTGGCTGCCGGTTCATCGGCTGCGGCCTGCTGCTGCCCGCCCTCTCGGACGGCCGGATCCCGCCATGAGCAGGGGCGTCGGCCGATCTGCCGGCCCGGCGGCCAAGGATACTTCACCGGCCATCCACGCTCCCCTATGGTTTGCGCCGTTCGGACAAGGGGCCGGTACGGGGAGGCAGAACGATGAAGACAGTGCGTCTGACCATGGCGCAGGCCCTGGTGCGCTGGCTGACCAGCCAGCATACCGTGATCGACGGCAAGACCGAGCCCTTGTTTCCCGGCCTGTTCGCGATCTTCGGGCATGGCAACGTCACCTGCCTGTCCGAAGCCCTGCAGGAGGTGAAGGACGTCCTGCCGACCTGGCGCGGCCAGAACGAGCAGGCGATGGCGCTGGCCGCGATCGGCTTCAACAAGGCCAAGAAGCGCAAGCAGATCATGATCGCCGCCAGCTCGGTCGGTCCCGGCGCCACCAACATGGTGACCGCGGCCGCGGTGGCGCACACCAACCGGCTGCCGCTGCTGCTGCTCTCCGGCGACTATTATGTCAGCCGCTTCCCCGACCCGGTGCTGCAGCAGGTCGAGCATTTCGGCGACCCGACCTTGTCGGTGAACGACGCGTTCAAGCCGGTGGTGCGCTACTGGGACCGGATCACCCGGCCCGAGCAGATCATCCAGTCCCTGCCGCAGGCGCTGGGCATGATGCTGGACCCGGCCGATTGCGGCCCGGCCTTCCTGGGGCTTTGCCAGGACACCCAGGCCGAGGCGTTCGACTATCCCGAGCGGTTCTTCGAGCCGACCGTCCACCACATCCCCAAGCCGCGCGCCGATGTCCGCCAGATCGAGGCGGCGGTGGAACTGCTGAAGGCCGCGAAGAAGCCGATGATCATCGCCGGCGGCGGCGTGCGCTATGCCGATGCCGAGGCGCAGCTGGCGGCGTTTGCGCAAAAGCACGGCATCCCGGTGACCGAGACCCTGAACGGCCGGACCGTGCTGCTGCACGACGATCCGGTGAACTGCGGCCCGGTCGGGATCATGGGCTCGTCCTCGGCCAACCACCTGGCCGCCGAGGCCGACCTGGTGCTGGCGATCGGCACGAGGCTGCAGGACTTCACCACCGGGTCGTGGACCCTGTTCCCCGAGGATGCCCGCTTCATCGGGATCAACACCGCGCGCTTCGACGCCAAGAAGCACATGAGCCTGCCGGTGGTGGGCGATGCCGGGGTGACGCTGGCGGAGATGGGCCAAGCCCTGGCCAACTGGAAGGCGCCGGAGAGCTGGCTGAGCCAGGGCAAGGCCTGGTACGGCGAGTGGAACAAGTACATCGATGGCCGCTCCGGCCCGACCAATGCCGAGGAGAGCACCTATGCCCATGTGGTGGGCGCGGTGAACCGGCTGGCCGGGGAGCGCGACCTGGCACTGACCGCGGCCGGCGGGATGCCGGGCGAACTGGAGATGAACTGGAAGGCGAAGGGCATCGGCACCTTCGACTGCGAGTTCGGTTTCTCCTGCATGGGCTACGAGATCGCGGGCGGCTGGGGCGCCGCGATGGCCGATCCGTCGCGCGACGTGTTCGTGATGGTCGGCGACGGCTCCTACCTGCTCATGAACTCCGACATCTATTCGTCGGTGCTGACCGGCCACAAGATGATCGTGGTGGTCTGCGACAATGGCGGGTTCGCCGTCATCGACCGGCTGCAGACCAACAAGGGCCAGCCCAGCTTCAACAACCTGATCGAGAAGGGCACCAAGGTGAAGGAGGCGTTCCGCGTCGACTTCGCCAAGCATGCCGAATCGATGGGGGCGCTGGGCATCCGGGTCACCACGATGGGCGAGTTCGACGACGCGGTGCGCCAGGCCAAGGCCGCCGACCGCACCACGGTGATCCATGTCGATGTCCACCCCACCGACTGGACCGGCGAGAACGGCTCCTGGTGGGAATGCGGCACGCCGGAAGTCTCCAACAGCAAGCGGGTCGAGGACGCGTTCCGCGAGCATGTCGAGGGCAAGAAGCGGCAGCGGCTGGGGGTGTGATCCGGCATGGCCGCGCATGGAGCCGGCTGCCCGGGCATGCTAGGATCAGCCATCGGGTTGGCGGGATGCGCGGCTGTGCCTACATGTCGTCAAGCCGATGATGGTCGAGGAGCTGGACAGGGTGATCGAGTTCGTGACGGCCAGGCCCTGCTGCCTTCCGGTCGACGAGATCGAGGCACGGGCCAACCAGTTCGCGGCGGAGCATGATTTCGTCGCGGGACGTGACCGCCTGCGCGATCTGGTGACCGCGATCGGCGGGCGGATCGGCACGGTCGACGTGCCGCATCTGCGCGAACTCGATGGCGGCTCGCTGGAGGTCTACGGGCCCGGCGATTTCCTGATCAAGCTGTCGCCGATCACCGGCCCGATGCGCGACAATTTCACGATCGGCCATGAGCTTGGCCACTATGTCCTGCACTCGGGCGATCCGCTCGGCTCGGAGCGGATCCGGGTCGGGCGCTGGGGCTGCGACCCGGTGGAGCGCGAGGCCAATCAGTTTGCCGCCGCGCTGCTGATGCCTAAGGAATCGTTCTGCCGCTGTGCCGCGCAATGCGGCAACGAGCCGACCAAGCTTGCCGCGCATTATTATGTCTCCTGCGCCGCGGCCGCCTATCGCCTGGTTTCGCTGGACCTGGCGACCCGGGAAGAGCTCGGTCTGTCACGGTGACTCTCAAGCCGGAGGTCCGGCTGTTTCTCTCGGCCGACATCGTGGGAAGCTCCGTCTACAAGGCGGAGATGATCGCCGGCGACGTGACCCGGGCGATCGAGTGGTCGGAATCGATCTCCGGCTTCTTTCGCGACTTTCCCGCCCTGTTCCAGCGCCATGCCGACGCCCGCGCCCTTGGAAGCGGCTGCGACCCGATGAATTCGGTCTGGAAGCTTTTGGGCGACGAGATCCTGTTCGTCTTCGACGTCACCGACTTCGCCCAGACCACCCTGCTGTGCGCGGCGTTCTTCGATGCGCTGGTGGAGTACGACCAGGACCTGGCGCGCGGGCCCTTGCGCCTGAAGGGGCTGGGCTGGCTGGCGCAGTTCCCGTTCCCGAACGTCGAGGTGCGGGCGGGTGCTCGCTCCGGCCAGCGCGCCGACTATATCGGCCCGGACATGGATATCGGCTTCCGCCTGGCCGATTCGACCCGGGCCGGCCGGTTCCTGATCTCGATCGAACTGGCCGAGCAGATCGCCGACCAGCCCCCCACCGGCAACCTGGTCATCCACCATGTCGGCTGGAGCGGCCTGCGCGGCATCAATGGCGGCAAGCCCTACCCGGTGTTCTGGGCGCGCGACCCGGTGCGCAGCCCGTCCGCGTTCAACCCGTGGGACACCCATACCTGCGAGCTGACCCGCCACTTCCTTGCCGCGCCGCCGATCGCCGCCGACGCGATCCTCGATCTCGGTAAGCGGTTCCGGGCGGCGGTGCGGCCCTGGCGGCCGGCCCGGCCCTATCTCGACATCGCCCACGCGCCGGCGGAACATCGCGAGGCCATCGCATTGCTGGATGCCCGCTCCGCCGGAGCGGAAGCCGGCCCATGACCCACAGGGAGCAACGAAACGTGAGCACCGTCCGCCTCGGAACCCAGCCGATCGCCTGGGCCAACGACGACCTGCCGGAACTGGGCGGCGTCACGCCGCTCGAGCAGATCCTGAGCGAGGCCAAGGAGGCCGGCTATGCCGGGATCGAGAAGGGCGGCAAGTTCCCCGACGACCCGGCCGCGCTGAAGCCGATCATGGCGGAACACGGGCTGCAGCTGATCACCGGCTGGTTCTCCGGCGAACTGCGCCAGCGCTCGATCGAGCAGGAAAAGCAGGCGGTCCGCCGCCATCTCGACCTGCTGGTGGCGATGGGATCGCCGGTGCTGGTCTATGCCGAGACCACCGGCACGGTGCAGGGCCAGATCAACACGCCGGTGGCGAACCGGCCGCGGATGCCCGAGGCGGAGTTTGCGGCCTATGGCGAGAAGCTGACCGCGCTTGCCGAATGGATGAAGGGGGAGGGCATCGCCATGGCCTTCCACCACCACATGGGCACGGTGGTCGAGACCGAGCGCGAGGTCGACCTGCTGATGGCCAGCACCGGGGAGGCGGTGGGCCTCCTGTTCGACACCGGCCACCTCACCTTTGCCGGCGGCGACTGCGTGGCGACGCTGCGCCGGCATGCCGCCCGGGTGAACCATTTCCACGCGAAGAACATCCGCCCGGCGGTCCATTCCCAGCTGCGCAACAACCGCTGGAGCTTCCTCAAGGGCGTGATCGAGGGCGTGTTCACCGTGCCGGGCGACACCCAGGGCTCGGTGTGCTTCCGGGAGATCGTGAACGTGCTGGGCGAGATCGGCTATGCGGGCTGGATGGTGGTGGAGGCCGAGCAGGACCCGGCCAAGGCGCACCCGCTGACGTTCGCGAAGATGGGCCACGCCGAACTGGTCGCCTGCTGCAGGGAAGCCGGCCTCACCATCGCGGAGTGACCGGATGCTCTGTCCCTACTGCCAGGCGGGCCTCCTGCGCGCCGACAGCGTCACCATCGCGATCCGCCGGGCCGGGCGGATCGTCGAGGACATCCAGGTGCCGGCCTGGCGCTGCCGCAACTGCGGCGAGCGCAGCTTCGCCGACGACGCGGTCGACCAGGCGGTGCAGGCCCTGGAGGCATCCACCGAGCCCGGCGACGACATCGTGCTGATCGACGAGGGCGAGGCGGCCGGGTCCGCCTGACCGGTCCCGGCCTTTGCCACCCTCCGGTTCACCCGGCCCCGTGGGCGGCGAACCAGGCCAGCATCCGCTTCCAGCCGTCCTTGGCCGCCGACTCGTCGTAGGTCGGTCGATAGTCGGCGTGGAAGGCGTGCCCGGCCTCGGGATAGATCACGAAGCCCGAGCCGGACGTGCCCTTCTCCAGGGCGGCCTTCATCTGCTCGACCGTCTCCAAAGGAATGCCATGGTCCTGGCCGCCATAAAGGCCCAGCACCGGGACGGCGAGGCCGGGCGCCACGTCGATCGGGTGCCGGGGCGTGTTGGCGCTGCCGTCGCCGACCAGCCGGCCATACCAGGCGACACCGGCCTTCACCTGCGGGTTCGTGGCCGCATAGAGCCAGACAATCCGTCCGCCCCAGCAAAAGCCGGTGATCCCGAGCCGTCCGGCGTCAGCGTCCCCGGACGCCGTGGCGAAGGCGACCGTGGCGTCCAGGTCGGCCATCACCTGGGGATCCGGCACCCGGGCGACGACCTCCCGGAGGATCTGCTGCACGTCGTCCATCGGGCCGACATCGCCCTGGCGGACATAGAGGGCCGGGGCGATCGCATAGTAGCCGTTCTTGGCGAGCCGGCGGCAGACATCCCGGATGTGCTCGTGCACGCCGAAGATCTCCTGGATCACCAGGATCGCCGGGAACGGGCCACCGCCCTCCGGCATCGCGCGGTAGGCCGGTATCTCGCCATCCGGCACGGGGATCCGCACCTCGCCCTCGGCAAGGCCGAAGGCGTCGGTAGCCGATGCCGGGCTGGCGGCGGCCGGAAAGCCGGCAGTGAGCACGGTCACGACAGAACCCCTCCCGCCTGCATCCATCCGGGGCTGGAGATGCCGGAACGAAAATCCTGCATGCTCATCTCTTCAAAGATCGATCAACCGTCATCCGGTACGGATTGCCGACACTTCCGGTTCAGACGCCCGGGACCTTGGGTCAGCGCAGCGTGTAGCCGCCGTCCACCACCATCTCCTCGCCGGTGGTGAAGGTGGAGGCGTCCGAGGCCAGGTAGACGGCGGCGGCACCCAGTTCCTCGACGGTGCCGAACCGGTTCTGCACCGACGGCTCCAGCCAGTGCTTCTTCACCATCTCGCCGTGCTTTTCCATGATCGGGTCCACCAGCTCGGTGTGGATATAGCCCGGCACCAGGGCGTTGACCCGGATGTTGTGCGGCGCCCATTCCACCGCCAGGCACTTGGTCAGCAGGTGCACGCCGGCCTTGGCGGCGTTGTAGTGCGCCTGCTTTTGCGGGAAGTTGACGATCTTGGCCGAGAGCGAGCCGATGTTGATGATCACGCCGCTCTTCTGCCGGATCATCTGCCGGCCGATCGCCTGGCAGCTCAGGAACACCGAGGTGAGGTTCATGCGGATCATCCGCTCCCACTGGGATTCGGTCATGTCCTCGGCCGCGGCGTTGTGGGCGATCCCGGCATTGTTGACCAGGATGTCGACCCGGCCGAACCGGCGCTCCGCCTCCTCCGCCATGCGCTGCACGTCGGCGCTGGCGCTGACATCGGCCTGCTGCACGTAGGAGCCGGTGCGGCCCAGCGCCTGCAGTTCCGCCAGCACGCCCTCCGCGCGGTCCTTCGCCTTCTCGTACACGATCGCGACGTCGGCGCCGGCCTGTCCCAGCGCCAGGGCGATGCCGCGGCCGATCCCGCGGCCGCCGCCGGTGACGATCGCCTTCCTGCCGTCGAGCCGGAACCGGTCGAGGACGCTGCCGTCGCTGCCTGCCATGATCTGCCTGCCTCCCTGGTCGCTTGCAGCGGCCATCTTGGCGGGATCCTCCGGGCGGCGCGACCCTTTGCGGCAGCTGCCTTGCGGGAGCCTTCATCCTCCTGCGGCGTTCGGGGCTGGGTCCCATCCTGGAGCAATCATGTTCGACTGGATCACCAACCTCGTGGAGCACACCGGCTATGCCGGCATCGCGCTGCTCATGCTGGCGGAGAACGTCTTTCCGCCGATCCCGTCCGAACTGATCATGCCGCTGGCCGGGTTCGCCGCCGAGCGCGGCCAGTTCAGCATCGCCGGGGTGGTGCTGGCCGGCACCGTCGGCTCGGTGCTGGGCGCGCTGTTCTGGTACTATCTCGGGCGCTGGATGGGACTGCGCCGGCTGCGTGGCTGGGCCGAGCGGCGCGGTCGTTGGCTGACCATCTCGCCGGACGAGGTCGACCGGTCCAAGGCCTGGTTCGACCGCCACGCCGGCATGGCGGTGTTCATCGGCCGCCTGGTACCGGCGGTGCGCACCCTGATCTCGGTGCCGGCCGGGATCGCCAGGATGCCGCTCGGCTGGTTCCTGCTCTACTCGACCGTCGGGACCGGCGTGTGGACCGCGTTGCTGGCGGGCGCCGGATACGTGCTGGGCAGCCAGTACGAGCTGGTCCAGGGCTGGCTCAACCCGGTCTCCAATGTCGTCGCGGCCGGGCTGGTCCTGATCTATGTGTATCGCGTCACGACCTTTGGACGACGCGGAGCGCCTTGACCGGATGCGATTGAGCTATTTGCGGGCACTGCCGCGCCCGGATTTCCTGAGCCGCCTTGGACGCTACGAATTCGCCCTGCTGGGTGCGCTGTGCGCGGTGGCGGCGATCGTCCTCGTGTTCGGCCTGATGACCGAGGAGGTGCTGGAGGGAGACACCGGCGGGTTCGACCGGGTCATCCTGCTGGCGCTGCGCAATCCGGCCGACCTGTCCGATCCGATCGGGCCGGCCTGGCTGGAGCGGACGGCAGGGGACATCACCGCACTGGGCGGCGTGCCGGTCCTGACGCTGACCTGTGCCGTGGTGGTGGGCTTCCTCCTGATCCTCCGCCGGCGGGCGATGGCGCTGCTGGTCCTGGTGTCGGCGGGCGGCGGCACCCTGCTTTCGTTCACGCTGAAAATGTTCTTCGAGCGCGCCCGCCCGGACCTGGTGCCGCACGGTGTCGAGGTGTTCACCTCCAGCTTCCCCAGCAGCCACGCGATGATGTCGGCGATGATCTACCTGACGCTGGGGGCGTTGCTGACGCGGGTCCTGCCGGAACTGCGGGTGCGCGCCTATGTCATGATCGTTTCGCTGCTCCTGACCATGCTGATCGGGATCAGCCGGGTCTATCTGGGTGTCCATTGGCCAACCGACGTGCTGGCAGGCTGGATCGTCGGGTCGGCCTGGGCGATGTTCTGCGCTACCGTCGCGTGGTGGATGCAGCGCCGCCGCCGCTGATCCCCTCTGCCGTGCAGGCGGCGCAGGGCGGTGGCGACGGGCGATGATGGAGCATGGGAGGCCCTGCCGATGAACGTCGCGGTGTTCAGCAGCAAGCCCTACGATCGCCGGTTCCTGGAGGCGGCGAACCGGGAGGGCGGGCACCGGCTGACCTTCCTGGAGACACGGCTGTCCCGGGAAACAGTGGCGCTGGCCAGCGGGGCCGAGGTGGTCTGCCCGTTCGTCAACGACGACCTTGGCCCGGCGGTGGTCGAGGAACTGGCGGGCCTGGGCGTCCGGCTGCTGGCCCTGCGCTCCGCCGGGTTCAACCATGTCGACCTGGATGCCGCGGAGCGGCATGGGATCACGGTGGCCAGGGTGCCGGCCTATTCGCCGCATGCCGTGGCCGAGCATACCGTGGCCCTGATCCTGACCCTCAACCGCAAGATCCACCGCGCCTACAACCGGGTTCGCGAGGGCAACTTCGCCCTGGACGGCCTCCTGGGGTTCGACCTGTACGGCAAGACCGCCGGGGTGGTGGGAACCGGACTGATCGGCCAACTGGTCGCGCGGATCCTGACCGGGTTCAGCTGCACCGTGCTGGCGTATGACCCGATGCCCGCGCAGGCCTGCCGGGACATGGGCGTGCGCTATGTGGCGCTCCCGGACCTGCTCGCCGCCAGCGACGTGGTGACCCTGCACTGCCCGCTCACCCCGGCGACCCACCACCTGATCGACGGGGAAGCGCTCGGCCGGATGAAGAAGGGCGCGATGCTGGTCAACACCAGCCGCGGCGCGGTGATCGACACCAAGGCAGTGATCCGGGGCCTGAAAGACGGCACGATCGGCAGCCTGGGCCTCGACGTCTACGAGGAGGAAGCCGACCTGTTCTTCGAGGACCTGTCCGGCCAGTACATCCAGGACGACCTGTTCGCCCGCCTGCTGACCTTCCCCAATGTGCTGATCACCGGGCACCAGGCGTTCTTCACCGAAGAGGCGCTGGGCGCGATCGCCAGCACGACGATCGGCAACATCACCGCCTTCGCGACCACCGGCCGCGCCGTGCACGAGGTGCGGGCCGAGCAGCACACCCGCCGGGCGTGACCGGCGCCCTGGCCGCGGCGGCCCCGCTGGCCGCCGTGCTGGCCCTGATGATCGCACGGCACTGGTCGGCGGCCGCGGCCGGAGGGGCGGGGCTCCTGCTGGCGCTGGCCCTGGCGCTCGGCTGGTTCAACCTGGGCGGCGGTGCTGCCGGTCCGGGCCCGGCCCTGGCCCTGACGGGCGCCTTCCTGGAGGCGTTGCACAGCACAGCCACGATCCTGTGGATCGTGTTCCCGGCCCTGGCCCTCTACGAGCTGCAGGTCCGCACCGGGGCCATGGACCGGATCCGCCAGGCGCTGCTGGCGGTTTCCGACGACCGGCGGATCCTGGCGATCCTGATCGCCTGGTTCTTCGGCCTGTTCATGGAGGGGGCCGCCGGCTTCGGTACACCGGTGGCGCTGGGCGCGCCGCTGCTGGTCGGGATCGGCTATCCGCCGGTGCGGGCAGTGGCCCTGGCGCTGGTCGGCCATGCCGCCGGCGTATCCTTCGGCGCGGTCGGCACGCCGGTGCTGGTGCAGGTCGAGATGACCGGCCTGCCGCCGGTGGGCCTGGCCACCGCCACCGCCCTGCTGCACGGCCTGGCCGGCTGGATCCTGCTGGTGGCGCTGCTCCGCCTGGCGGGCGGTCCCCGGATGGGCTGGCGGGACGGCGCGCTGGCGCTCCTGGCGGCGCTCTGCTTCCTGGTGCCGTTCCTGGCGCTGGCATGGCTCACCGGGCCGGAACTGCCGACGCTGGGTGGCGCCTTTCTCGGCACCGCCCTGTTCCTGGCCGTGCTGCGCCGGCTCCGCCCGCAGCCGGCATCCGGCATGGTGGGGATCGCGGGCGACCTGGCTCCCTACGCGATCATCCTGGGGCTGGTGCTGGCCAGCCGGCTGCTCCCGGGCGCGCCGGAGCTGCTGCGCTCGGCGAGCATCGGCTGGAGCCTGCAGGAGGCGTTCCAGGGCAGCTTCCAGCCGCTCTACCACCCGGACAGCATGCTGCTGCTGGGCCTCCTGGCCGGAGCCGTGCTGACCGGCAGGGCAGGGGCTCTGCCGGCAGCGATGCGCGCAGCGGCGATCTGGCTGGGCCCGGTGGTCCTGGCGCTGGCCGCGATGCTGGCCCTGTCCCGGGTGATGGTGCATGCCGGCATGATCCGGGTCCTGGCGGAGCAGGCGGCGGCCACCGGTGCCGCCTGGCCCTTGCTGGCGCCGGCGGTGGGCGTGCTCGGCACCTTCGTCACCGGCTCAGCCACCGCCTCCAACATCCTGTTCACCGAGTTCCAGCTCGGCACGGCCGAGGCGCTGGCGCTGCCGGTGCTGCCGATGGTGGCGGCCCAGGGGTTCGGGGCGGCGGTCGGCAACATCGTCTGCCCGCACAACATCATCGCCGGCGGCGCCACGGTCGGGCTGCGGAAGCAGGAAGGCGAAGTCCTGGCCAGCACCGCCGCCGCCTGCGCCGCCTATGCCCTGGCCGGCGGCCTGCTCACCGCGATCCTGCTGCGCCTGGCCGGATGAGGCGTCGCGCCCGGGCGCGTCTTTCCCTACCCTGTGGCGCAAACCGGCCTGAGGGTGACGAGGATCCCTGGCGGCAAAGGGCGGCACCATGCCATCAGGCGGGCCCATTTTCGGACCGAGGAGTTCCAGATGGCCGACTGCGGAGCCTTATTTTCGAGGCTGGCCCGGCGCCAGGTGATCGGGGCGGGGGCGGCGGCGCTGGCGCTGCCCCGAACCGTGCTCGCGCAGGGGGAGGGGATCGGCCATGTCCAGGCCCTGCGTGGCCAGGCCTTCGCCCTGACCGGGCAGGCGCGGCGGGCACTGGAGGCGCAGGCACCCCTTTATCTCGGCGACGTGGTCGTCACCGGCCAGGCATCGAGGCTGCAGATCCGCCTCGGGCGGCGCACCCGGCTGGCGCTCGGCGCCAATGCCCGGCTGCGCATCGACCGGTTCGTGATCGCCGACGACAGCGGCGAGTACGAGCTGCAGGCCGGCCCGCTCCTTTTGGAGCACGACGAGAACGGTCCGACCGTTCCAGCTGCCGTGCGCAGCCCCTACGGGCTGATCGCGGTGCGCGGCACCCGGTTCTTCGCCGGCCCCAGCAACGACGTGTTCGGCGTGTTCGTGGCAAGCGGCCGGGTCTCGGTGCAGGCGGCCGGGCGCAGCGTACTGCTGGACGAGGGCGACGGCACCAACATCGCCAGGCCCGGCGCGCCGCCGACCCCGCCAGCACCCTGGGGCGAACGGCGGATCCGCGCCGCATTGGCCAGCGTCCTTTGAGCAGCCGCCCGGTACCGGCGCCCGATGGCGGGTAGGGCCGCACCGGTCCTGGCGGGCGGGCTGGTCCTGGCACTCCTGCTGCTGGCCCACGCCCTGGCGCCGGAGAGCTGGCGGACCCGGATGCTGGACGTGCTGCTGGCGGCGGACGCGCTGCTGGGCAGGCCCGCCGCGCAAACCCCGCTCTTCGAGGTCGTGGTGGTCGACATCGACCGTGAATCCTTGGAGGAGATCGGCCCCTGGCCGTGGCCGCGCCTGACCATCGCGGGGCTGGTGGACGCCGTGGTCGAGCTGGAGCCGGCGGCGCTCGGCATCGACATCCTGTTTGCCGAACCCGACCAGCGCTCGCCCGCCGCCCTGGCCCGGCAGCTGGCGGAGGTGTCCGGACGGGACGACCTGCAGGCCCTGGCGGCAAGCCTGCCGGATGGCGATGCGGAACTCGCCCGGGCGATCGGTGCGCTGCCAGCCGCCCTTGGCTTCGTGCTCGACCCGGAGGGGCGGAGCAGCCTGCCGGGGGCGCCGTTCCTGACGGTCGGCCGACCCGACCTCCGCGCGATCTGGCAGAGCGACGGCGCGGTGGGGCCGGCTCCGGTCCTGCTGCAGGCCGCCTCCGGCCTCGGCACCCTGTCCCTGCCCGGCGGCACGGACGGGATCGTGCGGGAGGTGCCGCTCCTGGTGGCGGCCGGGCCGACGGTCCTGCCGGGGCTGGCGGTGGAGACGCTCCGGCTGGCGGCCGGCGCCCCGATGTTCCGCCTGGATGCCGGCCGGGAGGAGGAGACCCTGCTGGAGGCGGGGGGGCAGCGGATCGTCCTGCCCAAGAGCGCCGTCCTCCGCCTGACCCCGGGGAGTCCGGCGAAGGTGGTGCCGGCCCTGGATCTGCTCCGGGGCGAGCGCCCGGACCTGGCCGGCAGGATCGTCCTGCTCGGCGGCTCCGCGCCGGAGCTGGGCGGGCTGCGCGGGACGCCCTTCGACCCGCTGGTGCCCTCGGTGCAGATCCAGGCGCGGGCGCTGGCCCAGCTCATGGACGGCCAGGTGTTGCGGGACGCGCCGGCCTGGCGCTGGCTGGAGCCGGGCGGCAGCCTGATGCTGGGCGGCCTCGCCCTGCTGGCCGCGCTGGTCCTGGGGCCGGCGGCGGGGGCGCTGGTGCTGGGCGCAGCCTGCCTCGCCTGGATCGGTGGCGCGCTGGCTCTCCTGCGCCATACCGACCGGCTGCTCGACCCGGCGGCCCCGCCACTGGTGGCGGCGCTGGTGTTCGCGGTCACCGGGCTTGGCGCCTTCGCCCTGACCCGGCAGCGCGAGCAGCGCCTGCGGGAGAGCTTCGGCCAACGCCTGCATCCGTTCATGGTCGAGCGCCTGGCCCGCCAGCCGGACCGGCTGAAGCTGGCGGGGGAACGGCGCCGGGTGACGGTGCTGGTGACCGACCTGGAGAACTTCACCGGGCTCACCCACCGGATCGAGCCCCAGGAACTGATCGTTATTCTCGACCGCTACCTGGAGGGCATCAGCAAGATCGTGGTCGCCCATGGCGGGATGATCGACAAGCTGGTCGGCGATTCGGTGCATGCCATCTTCAACGCCCCGGTCGACCTGCCCGACCATGCCTCGCGGGCGCTGGACGCGGCAGAGGCGATCGTCGCCTGGACCGAGGCGTTCCGCCAGGAGGGCGAGGTCGCGGCGCACCGGGTCGGACGCACCCGGATCGGCGTGGAGAGCGGGCTGGTGATCGTCGGGGATGTCGGGATCGGCACAAGGCTGGACTACACCGCCTATGGCGATGCGGTGAACCTCGCAGTGCGCCTGGAGGGGCAGAACAAGCAGCTCGGCACCACGATCCTGCTCGGTCCCAAGGCAGCGGCCTTGGTCACGCCGGGACGGCTGCGTCCGGTGGGCCAGGTGCGCATCCGCGGGCGGGACGAGCCGTTGGAGCTGTTCACCCTGGCCGGCGTGACCTGAGAGCGGTCCCGCCGGCGGCAGGGGCTCCGGATCAGAGGGCGGTGTAGCCGCCGTCGATCATGATGTCGTCGCCGGTGATCAGGTCGGAGGCGGAGGAGGCCAGGAACAGGATCAGGTCGGCGACCTCGATCGGCTGGCCGACCCGGCCGAGCGGCACCTTGGCCAGGAACGGGTCGAGCCTGGCCGGATCGCTCCAGTGCTTCTCGCCCATGGGCGTCATGATCACCGTGGGGCAGACCGTGTTGACCTGGATGTTGTGGGGCGACAGCTCGGCCGCCATCACCTTGGTCATCGCGTTGAGGCCGCCCTTGGAGGCCGCGTAGGTGGCGTGCTCCAGCAGGCCGATCACGCCGGCCTGCGAGCTGATGTTGATGATCTTGCCGCGCCGCTGGGCGATCATCGCCGGAGCCAGGAGCTGGGCCATCAGCAGCGGTGCCCGCAGGTTGATCGCGATCACCTCGTCGAAATGTTCCATGCTGGCGTCGAGCACGCTCTCGGCCAGCCCCATTCCGGCATTGTTCACCAGGATGTCGATGGTGCCCCAGGCTTCCAGCGCCTGCTGCGCGGCACGCCGGCCGCCCTCGACCGTGGCAAGATCCGCCTCGATCACCAGGCAGCGCCGGCCCTTGGCCTCGACCGCCGCCTTGGTCTCGGCGAGGGCGGCGGTGTCGCGGGCAACCGCCACGATGTCGGCGCCGGCATCGGCCAGCACCCGGCACGCCTCCGCGCCGATGCCCCGCGACGCGCCGGTGACCAGGGCCTTGCGCCCGGTGACGGAAAAACGATCCACGAAATCTGCCATGCCCTTGCTCCCTGAGGCTGCCTGTTGGCGGCGCGCGGAAGGTGGGGCCCGGAAGCGCAAGGGGTCAAGCCGGCAGCAAGTGCTTCGTCTGCCCGGTCAGGCGACCCGGGCGACGTTGTCCGCCATCACCGCGCCGCGCCTGCCCATGGGCTTCGGACGGCCAATGGTGGAGTCGTGCTCGGTCTGATGCTCCAGCTCGGCATTGAGCTGGCCGCCGACCAGAACCACGGTGGCCGACAGCCAGATCCAGGTCATGAAGCCGATCACGGCACCCAGCGAGCCGTAGGTGGCGTCGTAGTTGCCGAACCGGCTGACATACCAGGAGAACAGGACCGAGCCGCCCACCCAGACCAGCGCCGCCAGGATGCTGCCCGGGGTCACCCAGCGCCATTGCGGGCTCTTGCGGCTGGGGCCGAACCGGTAGAGGGCGGCCAGCAGCACGACGATCATCGCCAGCAGGAACGGCCAGCGCACCAGGCGCAGGAGCAGGTCGTTCATGGCACCCAGGCCGACGAAGTTCAGGACGATCGGCAGGCCGACCACGGCGGCCAGCGACACGATCACGAACACGATCGAGCACAGGGTGAACAGGAGGGTCACCGCCGTGCGCCAGATGAAGCTGCGCTTCTCCTTCTCCTCGTAGACGACGTTCAGCGCGTCGAACATCGCCTTGGTCCCCTGGTTGGAGGTCCACAGCGCGGTGGCGATGCCGGCGATCGCGCCGAAGCTCAAGGCGGAGCTCTGGGTGGCGGCCAGGCCCTGGAGCTGCTGGGTCAGGAGGTCCAGCCCGCCGCCCGGCACCACGCCCTCCAGCATCGCGATCTGCTGGGTCACCGTGTCCGGGTCGAAGACCATGCCGTAGAGCGAGACCAGGGCGGCGACGCCCGGGAAGATCGACAGCAGCACGTAGAAGGTGACCGCGGCCGCCTCGGTGGTCAGCCGGTCCTCGGAGGTCTGCGAGACCACGCGCTTAAGGATCTGCCACCAGCCGCGCGGCGGGATCTCGGTCGGCTTGGTGGCCTGGTGGCCATGGCCCTTCGGCGCCGGATCTCCCGGACCGATGGTCTCGTCCCGCTTGCTGTTGAGTGTCATCGGCCGCAATCGCTTGTTCCTGGCAGGCTGGGCCGCATCCTGGCCCCGCAGGCGCGGCCAGGGTGCGACCCAGTTCTAACTGGCGACGGCGGCCCTGGTTCTAGTTCTTCGGCTGATCGCCGGCTGCCTGGGGCATGACCACGGTCAGGTAGGGAGAGGTGGCGGCCTCGTCCGGGCCGAACGGGCCGGGCACCTTGTTGGCGATCGGGGGCAGGTTCTTCAGGTAGCCCGCCAGGGCCGCGGCATCCTCGTCGTTGAGGGCCGCGTAGGCGTGCCACGGCATCACCGGGGCCAGCTCGCGCCCATCCGGCCGCACACCCTCGCGCACGGCGCGGATGATGTCGTCCTCGCTCCACCCGGCCAGGCCGGTCTCGTCCGAGGTCAGGTTGGGCGGATAGAAGACACCCAGGCCCGGGACCATGAACCCGACCTCGGAGCCGGCCAGGTAGCGGGCATGGTCGGGCTGGCCCAGAAAGACGCCCGGGGTGTGGCAGCCGCCGCAATCCATGATCCTGGACAGGTACTCACCCCGGCCGGCCTCGCCGCCGGCTGCCTGGGCGATGCCCGAGAGCAGGACCGGGGCCAGCCCGGCCATCATCATCCATGTTGCCTTCATCGTTCACTCCCCCAGCCGCCGCGGCGGCCGGCCATTCGTCACGACGCACCAGCGCGTTCACGAAATAACAAGGGGCCTGCGTAGGAAGTGTGATGTGCAGCACAGCGTTCCGGAAACGTCAATTCTCCGTCATCGCCCGGCTGAGCTGGTCCACGTTCCAGGCAAACATTCTCTCGTAGGTCGGCGCATTGCCGTCCGGGCCGGACAGGGCGTCGGAGTAGAGCGCGCCGCCGACCACCGCTCCGGTTTCCCGGGCGATCTGGTCGGAGAGCCGGGTGTTGGAGATGTTCTCCACGAACACCGCCGTGACCCGCTGCTCCCGGACCTGGTCGATGATCCGGGCCACGTCCGCCGCCGACGCCTCGGCTTCGGTCGAGGTCCCGAGCGGGGCGATGAAGGTGATGCCGTAGGCATCGCCGAAATAGCCGAAGGCATCGTGGGTGGTCACCACCCGCCGGCGCTCCGCCGGAATCGCGGAAAAGCGCGCCTTGATCTCGCTGTCCAGGGCCTGGAGCCGGGCGACATAGGCCTCGGTCGCCTCGCGATAGGCATCGGCGTTCCCGGGATCCGCCTCAGCCAGGCCCGCCCCGATGGCGCGCGCATAGGCGACGCCGTTGGCGAGATCCTGCCAGGCATGCGGATCCTCCGGTCCATGGTCGTGCCCCTCATGGCCGGCATGGTGTTCGTCGTGGTCCGCATGCTCGCCGTCATGGCCGGCGTGATCGTCGTGATCCTCGTGGCCGGCATGGTCGTCATGATGGTCGTCGTGGCCGTCATGACCGTCCTCGTCGGGCGCAGCACCAAAGGAACGGGGGGGCACCCCGGCGGAGGCGACCACGGTTTCGCCCTGGAAGCCCGAGGCGTCCAGGAGCCTGGGCAGCCAGTTCTCGAAGCCCAGGCCATTGATCACCAGGAGATCTGCCGCCGCGATCTTCCTGGCATCGGCGGGGGTCGGCTCATAGACATGGGCGTCGCCGTCAGGCCCCACCAGGGTGGTAAGCGCCACATGGTCGCCTCCGATCTCCCGGACCATGTCGGCCAGGATCGAGAAGCTGGCGACGACCTCGAGCGGCGCTTCGTCGGCGAAAGCCATCGGCGCATGGGCGGCGAGCGGCAGGCCCGCCAGGAGGGCCAGGGCGGTTCGGCGCATGAACATGGGACAGGGGCCTTGTCAGCGTTGCAGGTGGCGCAGGCGGAGGGCCGAGGCGGCGAGGCTGCCATGCCGGCCGAGCAGCAGCGAGGCGCCATAGATGGCGCCGGCCGCCAGGATGATGGCCGGCGAGGCCGGCAGGCTCTGGTGGTAGGAGAACAGGAGGCCGGCCGTGCAGGCGGCGATGCCGATAACCGTCGCGGCTGCCATCTGGCCCGGCACGCTTTCCGACCAGAACCGGGCGGCGGCGGCCGGCAGCATCATGATGCCCACGACCATCAGCGTGCCCAGGGCATGGAAGCCGCCGACCAGGTTCAGCACGACCAGGGCGAGGAAGACCATGTGCGCGGCGATCCCCAGGCCGCCGACCGAGCGCAGGAAGCCCGGGTCCAGGCACTCCACGATCAGCGCCCGGTAGATCACCGCCAGCGCCAGCAGGGTCACCGAGGCCACTCCGGCAATCAGGATCAGGGCCGGATTGTCCAGGGCCAGGACGGTGCCGAACAGCACGTGGAGCAGGTCGACGCTGGAGCCGCGCATGGAAACCAGCAGCACGCCCAGGCCCAGCGACACCAGGTAGAAGGCGGCGAAGCTCGCATCCTCGCGCAACGGCGTCAGCCGGGACACCAGCCCGGCCAGCAATGCCACGGTCAGCCCGGTGACGATCCCGCCGATGGTCATCGCCACCAGCGAGAGGCCGGCCACCAGGAAGCCCGCGGCCGCCCCCGGCAGGATCGCGTGGGCCATGGCGTCGCCCATCAGGCTCATCCGGCGCAGCACCAGGAGGACGCCCAGCGGGCAGGCGCCCACCGACAGGGCGAGGCAGCCGACCAGGGCGCGGCGCATGAAGCCGTAGTCGAGGAACGGCTGGATCAGGAGGTCCATCATCATGCGGCCTGCCGGGCACAGGTGGCGGCGCTCTCGTCCCAGGCCTCGCTCATCCGCCTGGCCGCCGCCAGGTTGGCAGAGGACAGAACCGAGCGGGCAGGGCCCCAGGCAACCTTCTCGCGCGCGATCAGCAGGGCTTCGGGGAAATGCTCGCGCACCAGCTCCAGGTCGTGCAGCACCGCGATGATCGTGCGCCGCTCGCCGTGCCAGCGGTGGATCAGGTCCATCAGGTCGCGGGTGGTGCGGGCGTCCACCGCCGCGAACGGCTCGTCCAGGAGCAGCAGCCTGGAATCCTGCAACAGCATCCGCGCGAACAGCGCGCGCTGGAGCTGGCCACCGGACAGCGTGCCGATGGTGCGCCGCTCAAAGCCCTCCAGCCCGACCGCGGCGATGGCAGCGCGCGCCTGCTCCAGATGCACGCCGGCAATCCGCCCGAACATCCCGACCCGCCGCCAGGCCCCCAGCGCCACCAGGTCCAGCACGTTGATCGGGAAGGAGCGGTCGAGCTCGGCGATCTGCGGCAGGTAGGCGATGTCGCGACGGTCGATGCCGCCAATCTCGAGCTGGCCCGAATCCGGGCGCAGCGTGCCCATGATGCCCTTCAGCAGGGTGGACTTGCCGGCACCGTTCGGGCCGACCAGGGCGGTCAGCGAGCCCGGCGCGAACCGGCCGCTGAGGTGATGGACCGCCGGATGGCGCCGGTAGCTGAAGGTCAGGTCGCGCAGCTGCACGGCCGGACCGGCCGCGGCCTGCAAGTCGATCACCACTGGTCGCTGGCCCAGGCCACGGCGACCCAAAGGGCAGCGATCACCAGAAGCACCGGGACCAGCCGGTCCAGGGCGGAGCGCTGCAGCAAGGAGACATGATGCCGATGGGAATGCTTGGCCAAGGGAAATCGGATCCAGGTCAGGACGGTCAGAGAGTGGCAGATCTGTATGTTATAACATGACGCAAAGCAAGGCAGGCGTGCGGGAGCGTTCGGCCAACAGGCCGGGCGCCGCCGGAGAATCGCGGTTCGCCCGGGATCGGAGGGAGACGTCAGGCGTTGAGACCTGAAGGCGGTGCATGACCGCCCGCAGCGTCCACGCCCGGGCGCCGTCGATCCCGCGACGGACCGGCGGCGTCCCACCAGATCTCCAGGCGGAGCGGAGAAGGATCAGCATGAGCGTCGGCGGCAGCTTCAAGACCCTCCGGAAGACCAGCTTCCGGATCCTGAAGAAGATCGCCCGTCCCGCGCGCCGGGCGCAGGGTCGCCGTGGCGTCGTGCTGGAGCCCTATCGCGGCTATGGCTCGCGCAACGAGATCTTCCTGATCGGCAGGGCGTTCTGGCAGTCCCATCACGAGCAGACCGCTGGCGAGAACGAACTGGCGGCCGACCTGCGCGACATCGCCCGGCGGCTGGTCCGGCGCGCGGTGCGCGGCGCCAAGGTGACTGCCCGGTTCTGCGGTACCGAGCAGCAGTTCGAGACCGATCGCGACGGCTATTTCCGGGTGCATCTGCGTCCGGCCGAGGCCCCGCCCCACGACCGGGCCTGGCATGTGGTCGGCCTGAACATGGCCGAGCCGCGTCCGGTGCAGGCCCAGGCCACCGTGTTCATCCCGCCCGACCACTGCCGCTATGTCGTGATCAGCGACATCGACGACACGGTCATGCATACCGGCGTCGCCAACAAGCTGAAGATGCTGTGGCGCCTGTTCGTGGAGGATGCCGCCGACCGGGTGGCGTTCCCGGGCGTGGCGGCGCTGTACCGGGCCTTCCATGCCGGCCGAGACGGCAACGAGGGCAACCCGATGCTCTACGTGTCGCGGGCGCCCTGGGGCATCTACGACGTGCTCGACGAGTTCTTCGACCGCAACCGGATCCCGATCGGGCCGATCCTGTTCCTGCGGGAATGGGGGATCAGCTGGAAGAGCCCGCTGCCGCGCAAGGCCGAGGACCACAAGCGCGACCTGATCCGCAACATGCTGGCCCTCTACGGCAACCTGCCGTTCATCCTGATCGGCGACAGCGGCCAGCACGATCCGGAGGTCTACCGCGAGATCGTCGAGGAGCATCCCGGACGGGTGCTGGCCGTCTACATCCGCAACGTATCGCGTGACCCGCGCCGGATCGACGAGATCAACCGGCTGGCCGTGGCGGTGGCCGAGGCGGGCAGCTCGCTGCTGCTGGCCGGGGACACCATGGCGTTCGCCGAGCATGCGGTGGAGCACGGGCTGCTGGCCAAGGCGAGCCTGCCCGAGGTGGCCGGCGAGTGCGCAGCCGACGCCGCCACGGCCGGTGCCGGACCAAAGGCGGCCGCCTCTCCGCCCCGCATGCACCATGTCCACCGCTCCACTCCCGACGCGACCGCCCGGGCGGTCTCCGAGGGCGAGCTCCGGCAGGTCCTGGAGGGCGACGGCGACGACGAGCCGCCGAGTGTGGTGGTCGAGCCCGGCCGGCGCCCCTAGCCGCCAGCCCCATTTGCGCAAGCGCCCATCCATTTCGGGAGACCTACATGGCCAAGTCCAAGTCCCGGCAGCTCCGCACGGTCCGGCTCGACTTTGGCGGCGTCGGCAACATCGAACGGGAGGGCCTGGTGCGCGCCGACCTCTCGGCGGTCGCCGCCACCGGTGATTTCCTCTGGCTGGGCACCGACGAAGGAGCCGCCGTGGACCGGCTGCGCAAGCTCGGTGACAACCGCTACGGCGAGCACAAGGCGTTCGACCTGAAGGACATGCTCAAGCTGCCGTCGCCCGAGGAGGATGCCGAGATCGACATCGAGGGCATGGATGCGGACAGCGGCTGCCTCTGGGTGGTGGGCTCGCACTCGTACACCCGCGACAAGCCCGAGCTCGACGAGAACGATCCGGACCAGGCCCTGGACGAGCTGGCCGAGGTCGACCGCAACCCGAACCGGCGGATGCTGGCGCGGATTCCCCTGGCGAAGCTGGGCGGGCAGGGCGGCGAGGACCAGGAGGTGGCGCAGCTCAAGGCAAAGAAGAAGACCAGCGCGCTCCTGGATGTCCTGGAGGACGACCGCCATCTCGGCCCCTTCATGGACGTGCCGGCCAAGGAGAACGGGTTCGACGTCGAGGGGCTGGCGGTGCGTGGCGGGCAGGTCCTGCTCGGCCTGCGCGGGCCGGTGCTGCGCGGCTGGGCGATGGTCCTGGAGCTGCGGGTGGAGGTCGACGGCAGCAAGCTGAAGCTGCTGCCGATCACGCCTGCCGGACGCTGCTACCGCAAGCATTTCCTCGACCTGGAGGGCTGCGGGATCCGCGACCTGTGCTTCCTGGACGGCGACCTGCTGATCCTGGCCGGCCCAACCATGGACCTGGACGGGCCGATCCGGCTGCATCGTTGGCGTCCCTCCACCTTCCAGGTGGAGGACACCATCACCGCGGCGGACAAGTGCCCGGTCGTGCTGGACCTCCCGGTCGGGCGCGGCACCGACCATGCCGAAGGCATCGCGCTCCTGCCGGGTTCGGAGGGGCGGGAACTGCTGGTGGTGTATGACAGTCCCGCCAAGAGCCGCATCCACGGCGAGCGCGCGGTGGATGCCGACGTGATGGCCCTGGACGGCTAGACGGCCGGCGGGGCTCCCGCCTTGCCGGGCGCGACGGCTGCCAAGACGATCGCGGCATGGCCCGGGATGTGCCAGCCCTGTTCGGAATGCACCTCCGAGGTGCCGCTGCCGCCATAGGCCGGCCGCTCGCTCGACCAGCGCATCGTCCAGGCACGCTCCTCCGGCGGCGCCAGCAGCGGCTCGGCGATGCTGGCGTGGTGCAGGTCGGTGCCGAGATTGACGAGCAGCAGGCAATCGTCGCCACAACCGCCGAAGAAGCGCAGCAGGAAGGCATCCCGGCCCAGCACCGCGCCGTCGACGCAGCCGGGCTCCTGGCGGGCGAAGGCAGGATCCTCGCGGCGCATCTGCAGGAGGTCGCGATGCATCGCCAGGATCGGCGCGTGCCGCTCGACCTCCGCCCAGTCGATCCGGCACCGCTCGAACACCTCGATTGAGCTAGGATCGGCCAGGGCGGCCTGCATCTCCGGTGAGCTCATGCTCGGGAACTGGCCAAGGAACTCCTTGCGGCCCCGGCGCACCATCTCGGCAAGCTCGGGCTTGTGGTCGGCGAAATAGAAGAAAGGGGAGGAGGCCCAGAACTCCTGGCCCTGGAACAGCATCGGCGTCCCCGGCATCAGCAGGGTCAGCGCGGTCATTGCCCGCGCCTGGCCGGGGCTGGTCATCTGGTGGAAGCGCAGCCCGCAGCCGGTGTTGGCGATCTGGTCGTGGTTCTGGGTGAACACGACCATGGAGGTCGGCGGCAGGTCGAGCCCGGGCGTGCCGCGCGGCTTGCCCTGGTGGGCGTAGCGCTGCCCCTGGAAGAGGTAGCCGTACTTGGCGGCGGAAATGAATTCCTGCGGGCTGCCCTGGTGGTCGGCGTAGTAGGCCTCGTTGCGGCCGGTGAGCGCCACCATGGCCGAGTGGTGCAGGTCGTCGTTCCACAGGGCGTCGAGCCCGAAGCCGCCCTTGGCCGGCGGGCGTACCAGCCGGGTCTGCTGCGGCTCGTTCTCCCCGATCAGCACGATGTCCCGGCCGTTGGCCGCGGCGCGCGCCGCGCGGGCGATCGCCGCGATCACATGGTCGTCGGAGGAGTCGAAGATGCTCTGGGTGGCGTCCAGCCGCAGCCCGTCGAAGTGGAACCGGTCGATCCAGTAGGCCGCGTTGGCGATGAAGAAGGCGCGGACTCCCTCGCAATCGGGCCCGTCGAAGTTGATCGCCTGTCCCCAGTCGGTGGTGTAGCGGTCGGTGAAGTAGGAGGGGGTGAAGCTGGAGAGATAGTTCCCGTCCGGCCCGAGGTGGTTGTAGACCACGTCCAGGATCACCCCGATGCCAAGCCCGTGGGCGGCGTCGACGAAGGCCCGCAGATCGTCGGGCGTGCCGTAGAGATGGGTGGGGGCGAACAGTCCCACGCCGTCATAGCCCCAGCCGAACCGACCCGGGAAGTCGTGGACCGGCATCATTTCGATCAGGGTGATCCCGGTCTCGCGCAGGAACGGCAGCCTGGCTGCGGCGGCGGCCCAGGTCCCCTCGGGGGTGAAGGTGCCGACATGCATCTCGTAGACCACCTGGCCCTCGATCCGCACCCCCCGCCAGTCCTGGTCCCGCCAGCGGTAGCCGTCTGGATCCACCACCTCGGAGGGGCCGTGCGGGCCCTCCGGTTGCCAGTGGGAGGCGGGATCGGGGCAGAGCGTGGTGTCGTCGAGGCGGAACCGGTAGCGGGATCCGGCCTGGGCATCGGGATGGAGCCCGGCGAAATATCCGCCCGGCTCGGGAAAGAGCGGCCACTCGTCGCCGCCCTCCAGGGCCACCGCGACGCTGGTCCGGGCCGGGGCCCAGACCCGGAACGAGACGCCGTTCGGGGTGACTTCCGCGCCCATGGGATAGCGCCGGGGCGCAGCGCCCAACACGGGAGCGGCCAGTATGTTCGCCATCTCGCTCATCGGCATCCTCGGACGGGGGGATGAAGGTGGATCCGAGCCAGAACCGGCGCGGGCTCCGGGCGTTCCGGTCTCTCGCGGCCTCGTTACGGGGGAACCAACCCGGATGCGGGCGGCTTGCATGAACGATCGCAGCGCGCCGTGATGGGCGGCCAACCAGGAGTCGTGCCTGATGCCGGAGACAACTTGGTGGAAACACGGGATCGTCTACCAGATCTACCCGCGTTCCTTCCAGGATACCGACGGCGACGGGATCGGGGACCTGGAGGGCATCCGCCGGCGGCTGGACCATCTGGCCTGGCTGGGCGTCGACGCCGTGTGGGTGTCGCCGATCTATCCCTCGCCGATGGCGGATTTCGGCTACGATGTCGCCGACTATTGCGGCATCGACCCGATGTTCGGGACCATGGACGACTTCGACCGGCTGGTGGGCGAGATCCATGCCCGCGGGCTGAAGCTGATCCTGGACTTCGTGCCGAACCACACCTCCGACCAGCATCCATGGTTCCAGGAGAGCCGCCGGTCGCGCTCCAGCCCCAAGCGCGACTGGTACATCTGGCGCGATGCGGCGCCGGACGGCGGCCCGCCCAACAACTGGAACAGCAATTTCGGCGGATCGGGCTGGGAGTGGGACGAGGCGACCGGCCAGTACTATTACCACGCCTTCCTCAAGGAGCAGCCGGACTTGAACTGGCGCAATCCGGAGGTGCAGGCGGCGATGCACGACGTCCTGCGCTTCTGGATGAGGCGCGGCGTGGACGGGTTCCGGGTCGACGTGATCTGGCACCTGATGAAGGACGCGACCTTCAGGGACAACCCACCCAACCCCGCCTACGATCCCAGCCAGGGCGACATCAACAAGACCCTGCAGGTCTATTCCACCGACCAGCCCGAGGTGCACGACATCGTTGCCGGGATGCGCTCGGTGCTGGAGGAGTTCGACGACCGGGTGCTGATCGGCGAGATCTACCTGCCGGTGGAACGGCTGGTCGCCTATTACGGCGAGAACCTGGAAGGCGCGCACCTGCCGTTCAACTTCCAGCTCATCCACATGGCCTGGGATGCGGGCGACATCGCCGCCCTGGTGGAGGAGTACGAGGCGGCGATTCCTAAAGGCGGCTGGCCGAACTGGGTGCTGGGCAACCACGACCAGACCCGGATCGCCGGCCGGGTCGGGCCGGCCCAGGCACGGGTCGCGGCCATGCTGCTGCTCACCCTGCGCGGCACGCCCACCATGTATTACGGCGACGAGATCGGGATCGGCCGGGTCGAGATCCCCCCGGGCGCGGTGCAGGATCCGTGGGAGAAGAACGAGCCGGGCCTGGGGCTGGGCCGCGACCCGCAGCGCACGCCGATGCAGTGGGAGGGCTCGCTCCATGCCGGCTTCACCACCGGACGGCCCTGGCTGCCGGTCGCGCCGAACGCCACGGTCTGCAACGTCGCGGCCCTCGCAAAGGACCAGGGCTCGATCCTCACCCTTTATCGCCGGCTCATCGAGTTCCGGCGGCGCCACCCGGCGCTGAGCATCGGCAGCTATGTGGGCGCCCATGTGGACGGCAAGGCATTCGCCTACGAGCGCCGCCACGACGGTGAGCGGCTGCTGATCGCCCTGAACTTCTGCGGCGAGGCGCAGACCGTGCCGCTGCCGGACGATGCGCCGGACGGCCGGATCCTCCTGTCCACCGCGCTGGACCGGGCCGGTGAACCCGCGTCCGGCGAAGTCGGGCTGCGGCCGGACGAGGGGCTGGTCATCCAGCTTGAATGAGCCCGCCCCCCGGCAATGCCGCCGGGATCAGGGCCGGGCCGTCAGCGCCTGGTCCGGGCCGCGACCCGGCTGCCCAGCAGCAGGGCCGCCCCGGCCAGAACCGCCACGCCGACAACCCGGCTGAGGGTGCGGGCGGAGGGCAGGCCTTTGGCATCGCGCCAGCCGCCGCTGGCGTCGACGCCCTCCGGCTGCGGCGCCAGGAGCGAGCCTTCCTGGCGCAGGGCCGGGGAAGCGCGGCGCAGCGCCATGCGCAGGAAGGCACCCATGGCATGCTCGGTCGGGGCCGGCGCCAGCGCATAGGCCAGCTGCAGGGCGCGCGCCGGCCAGCCCACCGCCACCTCGTCCTTGGGCTTGCGCGCCAGCGCCACGAAGGTCTCGGCCACGTCCTCGGGCGCGTAGAGCAGGAGGCCCGGGTCGATCCTGCGGCCGGAGACATTGGCGCCGTGCACGAAGCCCGGCGTGTCGACCACGGCGGGGAACACGGCGCAGACATGGATGCCCGGCTGGTCGCCCAGTTCCTGGCGCAGGCTGGCGGAAAAGCCGCGCAGGCCGAACTTGCTGGCGGTGTAGGCCGCGGCGAACGGCACCGGCGCCCAGGCCCCCATCGAGATGTTGTTGATGAGGATGCCGTGGCCCTGGCGCCGGAACAGGGGCAGCACCGCCGCCGCGCCATGCATGCTGCCCAGGAGGTTCACCTCGATGGTGCGGCGGTGCAGGGCGAGGTCAGCCTGGTCAAAGGCGCCGAACACGCCGGTGCCGGCATTGTTGATCCAGATGTCGATCCCGTCGAATGCCCGCTCCACCGCCTGCGCCAGCCGGGCGACCGCGTCCGGATCGGTGACGTCGGTGGGGATCGCCATCGCCTCGGCCCCGGCATGGCGGCAGGCCTGGGCGGCCTCGTCGAGCGGTCCGGCGCGGCGCGCCGCCAGGGCCACCCGGGCCCCGGCGCGGGCGAAGGCCAGGGCGGCCGCACGGCCGATCCCGCTCGATGCGCCGGTGATGACCACCGACTTGCCCAGCAGATCCCGTTCCATGCGCCTCGTCCTTCTTCGCGGATCCGGCGGCAGGGCCGCCGCCCCTTGTTCCTGGTGCGCCCCTGGCCGGCGGGAGCGGGCAAAACGAGAGCCGAGCGCATCCCGCAGACGCCTGTTGCCGGAACCGGCCGAAGCCTGCCGGCAGGAGCGACGCCCGGCCGTGCCTCCGAGGGAGAAGTCCCGCAGCGGCATCCAAGGGGATACGGGCAAGCGGCGTCCCGGATGACCCGGCGACGCATCCAAGAGTTCAAAAATGGCTGTCCGCCGGACGGCCACGTCCTGGCTTTCCCCGCTTGCGCAAGCCGCAGGTGAAAGGCATCAGGCAGGCGGCAGTTCCGCGGAACAGGACGGTTTCGTCACCCGTGGAAGCCTGTCATCGTCGATGGACGCCTTTGGTTCGGGGAGAAGCGACATGGTTACGCTCGGCGCCAGCACGCTGGCAGCACTGCCGGAGAACGTCGCCCGTCCCGGCTACGACCGCAGCCGCGTCCGGGCCGGCATCGCCCATCTGAGCGTCGGCAACTTCCATCGGGCACACCAGGCGGTCTATCTCGACCAGTGCCTGGCCCTGCCCGAACAGGACGGCTGGGGGATCCTGGGCGTCGGCGTGGTCGACAGCCCGGCGGAGCGGGCCAAGGCCCAGGCCCTGCAGAGCCAGGACGGGCTCTACACCCTCAGCGTGTTCCCGCCGAACGGCGAACCCGCCTGTTCGGTGATCGGCTCGATCGTCGACTATGTGTTCGCGCCGGCCGATCCGGCCCAGGCGGTGGTCAGGCTCGCCGATCGGGCGATCCGGATCGTCTCGATGACGATCACCGAGGGCGGCTACAACATCGACGAGAAGACCGGCGCGTTCCGCCTGGATGCGCCGGACATCGTCCACGACCTCGCCAACCCGGAGATCCCCAGGACCGTGTTCGGCCTGATCGTCGCAGCGCTGGCCCGCCGCCGGGCGGCAGGCATCCCGCCGTTCACCGTCCTGTCCTGCGACAACCTCCAGCACAACGGCAGGATCGCCCGCCAGGCGGTGCTGGCGTTCGCCGGCGCCCGGGACCAGGGTTTCGCCGACTGGATCGGCGCGAACGTGAGCTTCCCCAGCTGCATGGTCGACCGGATCACGCCCGCGGTGCTGCCGGCCGATGTCGGCCGCCTGAACGCCCTGACCGGCGTGGAGGACCAGGCCCCGGTGTTCGCCGAGGACTTCATCCAGTGGGTGGTGGAGGACGATTTCTGCAACGGCCGGCCGGCGCTGGAAAAGGTCGGCGTCCAGTTCACCGGCGACGTGAAGGGCTACGAGCAGATCAAGCTGCGCATGCTCAACGCCTCGCACCTGATGCTGTCCTACCCGGGCCAGGTCGGCGGCTACCGCTTCGTCCACGAGGCGATGGCCGATCCGCGGATCATGGAGCTGCTGCGCACGTTCATGGACAGAGACGTGATCCCGCTGCTGCAGGCTCCGGCCGACATGCCGCTGGACCGCTACCGCGACATCCTGCTGGCGCGCTTCGCCAACCCGGCGATCAACGACCAGAACGCGCGGCTGACCTCGGACAGCGTCTCGAAGATCCCGGTGTTCCTGGGCGAGACGATCCGCGACTGCCTGGAGCAGAACCGCGACCCGCGCCGGCTGGCGTTCCTGCTGGCCGGCTTCGTCCGCTATCTCGGCGGGGTCGACGACAAGGGCCAGGCGTTCGAGCCGATCGAGCCGCATCTGGAGGCGGCGGACCAGGCGCTGGTGCAGGATCCGGATCCCCAGGCGCCCTTGCGGATGACGATGCTGAAGCCGTTCGCGCTGGAGGACCACCCGGGCTTCGTCGACAGCTTCCGGCACCATCGCCAGGCGATCGCCGAGCGCGGCATCCTTCCGGCGCTGGAAGCGCTCCTGAAGGACTGACCGCGCCCGCCGTCGGGAGGTGCGGGACTCAGCGGACCTCGGCGAGGATCAGCCGGCGGTTGGCCAGGAGCTTGCGGGTGGCCTCGCCCAGGCCCGGCATGCGCGGGTTCTTCTCGTGGCGGCTGACCGCCGGCTCGTCGGCATAGAGTTCGTTGACCAGCAGCTTGTTGGGGATGGGGGTGCCGTCGCGCTCGATCGGCTTGATCACCTCGAAGCGCAGGCAGCCTTCCTCCTCTTCCAGGGTCAGCCGCGCATGCTCGCTGATCAGCCGGGTGAACTCCTCCTCGTGGCCGTCCAGGATGTCGAACTCGACGATGATGGCGATCTGGGTCAAGGCAGCCTCCCTGTGATGGACCCGTTGCGGGAGCTTCGCTCCTGCCCGAGGACAGGGTGGTAGGACAAGGGCGTTCGGCGCCGCGCGGCCGCAGCCCTGCCGGATCGCCCGGCTGATCCGGGCCTGAGGGGAAGGGTCGGGAAGGGCAGCCGGAACCGGCGCGCCGGCCCAAGGCTGCGGCTTCTTCCCTGTCCATCCTGGAAGCTTGGCACCGGGATGGGGGCCCCCGACCTGGTCCGGAGGCGGCCCCGTCGGGGTGTCGCGGCATCCGGGCATCTGGTTCCGGACCGAAGCCAGGCCACGGGTTGCTCCTATGGAGGCACGGAGCCCACCCCGCCAGCGAGCGGGGCAGCGCGCAGCCCGCCAGCTAGGCTCGAACCATGTCCCTGTCGTCCCAGAGGCGTTGATGCACGGGCGCTGGCGCCATGGCCGCTGCCGGGATAGGAGCCCGAGGCGGGTCGGCCGGAACCCTGGGCGGCCGGGCGAGGCACAGGGTGCCAGAGCCGGCCGCCGGGTCTCCGGAAGAGGGGTGATGCCGCCGGTTCCGCCAGCCGGCACTGTCCCCCGGCATGGCGGCACCCCGGCCGCGCGGCGTGCCTGGGTGCGGTCGGAACGTAGAGGCGCGAGTGGCGAGGGCGGGGCTGGGGCGGCCAGAGCGGCCGGGCGTGCCGCGGCCGATCGTTCTCGATCCGGGTGGCGGCGGGTCGCCGTCGTCACTGCAGGAGTCTGAGAAGATTCTGCGGCATCTGGTTGGCCTGGGCCAGCATCGACACCCCGGCCTGGGTCAGGATCTGCAAGGAGGTGAACCGGGTCATCTCCGCCGCCATGTCGACATCCAGCAGGGTGGAGCGGGCGGCGTCCAGGTTCTCGACGCTGGTGGCGAGGTTGGCCGCGGCGAACTCGAACCGGGACATCATGGCACCCATGTTGGCGCGCGCCGCGTTCAGTTCGGAAATCGCCGCGTCCAGGGCGTCGCCGGCGGTGACCGAACTGCCGGTGGTGCCGACGCTGGTGCCGGTGAGGCCCAGGCTTGCCGGCCGGACGTCGTCGATGTTGATGGTGATCGTGTCGCCCGAGGCCACGCCGACCTGGAAGCTGAGCGTCTCGCCGCCCGCCACCTCGAGCTGGCTCTGCGTGCCGGCGGCGAAGGTCGTGCTGAAGTCGAAATTGCTCAAGGCCAGTTCCAGGCCGGCATGCTCGAACGAGATCCGGCCCTCATGGACCACCGCGTTGGATGCATGGGTGAACTGGACCGTGTCCGAGATCGTGCCGTTGGACAGGGTGAACTGGCCGAGGCTGGAGCCGGCGGTGTAGTCGTAGGCGAGCTGCCAGGTCCCAACCGCGGCGTTGCCGGACAGCCGGGCGGCAATGCCGTTCGCATGGGTGCTGTCCGGGTTGAACAGGCTGTCGGTGGCGGCGCTCAGGTCGATGCTCTTGCCGGAGGCCCCGTTCAGGAGCTGCGCCCCGTTGAATTTGGTCTGCCCGGAGATGTCGCCCACCTCGCTGATCAGTTCCTGGTATTCCAGGTCCAGGAAGTTGCGCTCGCTGTCGGTGATCGAGCCGGACTGGGCCTGCACCGCCAGCGACTTCATGCGCAGCAGGATGTCGGCGATCTTGGCAAGCCCGCCATCGGCGACCTGGAGCAGGCTGGAGGCCTGGGCCGTGTTGACGGCCGCCTGGCGCAGCGCCGACACGTCGGCCCGGATCTTGGTGCCGACGGCGAGCGATGCCGCATCGTCCGACGCCTTGACGATCCGCGAGCCGCTGGAGAGCTTCGCCAGCGAGCTGCCCGCCTGGGCGGAGTTGGCGTTCAGGTAGCGCAGCGCGGTGTTGGCCGCGGTGTTGGTCGTGCCGGTGAGCGGCATGGTCTTCTCCTGCCATCCAGCCGGACGATCGGGTCGGGCCAGGGCGTTAAGGTTGCACGAGCGTTAAGGTTAACCGGGTGGCCCGAGCCAGACGGGCCGGAGCCTGCGTTCAGGCATAGGCCACCAGGTTCAGGCTGATTGGATGACCGAACAGGACCAGGCGGCTGGTGTCGTCGAACAGGTCGTGGCCTGCGACCCGCCGGATGTCGCGGAACCCGTGCCGGGTCAGGAAATGGCCCAGGAACTCGAGGGTGAACCCGACCTTGTGGAAGTCGTAGGGGTTGGTCTGGCCGCCATAGATGATCCGCATCAGATGGAAGCGGGCGTCCGGCCCGAGCGCTGGATGGACGAACATCCGGCACAGGATCTCCAGGTCGGGCACGCTGACGCGCAGGCAGCCGCCCGGCCGGAGGATCCGCCGCACCCCTTCCAGCACCGCCGGCAGCTCGCTCTGGTAGCCCAGATGCTCGAACACGTGGGAAGCATAGACTTCCGCCACCGAGCCGTCCGGGAACTGGCCGAGATCGGTGCAGCTGCCGACGAAGTCGACATGCGGGCCTGGCTGGATGTTGAGGATCTTCCAGCCGGGGCGCGGCTGGACGCCGCCGATATGCAGCCGGATCTCGTCCTGCCCGGACATGCCGGCGCCAGGCCCGGCCTCCGTTGGTATGTCCATGGCCAAGGCTGGATCCGGTGGCCCGCAAGGGCTCTGCATGACGATCATGTCGGTCTCCGAGGGGGGAGCGATGGGGTCATGGGCCATAACCGTCCGATCCGGGAGCCGGTCGGGCCCGGCGGTCACCGGCGCGCCGCCCGGGCGCAATGGTCCCGCCAGATCTCCCGGAACGCCCGGGTCATGCTGTGGCCCAGAGCGGCCTGGTCCATGACCGGCGAGGCGGCCATCTCCCCGCGCAGCATCCGGCGCAGGGTGCGCAGCATCGGGGCGGAACCGGCCAGCTCGGTGGCGGTCAGGACATAGTCGTCGCCGGTGGACGCGACGCAGGAAGGCAGGCCGACTCCGTGCAGCAAGGAGGCGCTCACGCGGCTGCTGTGCCGGTCGCCCGCCAGGGTCACGACCGGCACGCCCATCCACAGCGCCTCGCAGGTCGTGGTGGTCCCGCCATAGGGGAAGGGATCGAGGGCGATGTCGACCCGGCCATAGGTCCGCAGATGGTCCAGGCGGCTGTCGGAGCGCTGCGCCAGCCGGATCCGCCCGGCCTCGATGCCCCGCGCGCCGAACCCGGCGGTGACATCGGCCTGGACCACCGGGTCGTGGCTCATGTCGTGCTTGAGCAGGAGGCGCGAGTCCGGCACGGCATGCAGGATCCTGGCCCACAGGTCGAACACCGCGCCGTTGAGCTTCGCCATGTTGTTGAACGAGCCGAAGGTCACGACACCCTCGACCAGGCATGGCGGGTCGGTGATCTCGGGATAGTCGACCGGCTCGTAAGCCAGGAAGCAGCGGTCCAGGCGCAGGAGCCGCTCCACGGAATGGGCGTCCGCCCAGGGCGGATCGGTGATCGCGTCGACGATCCGCCAGTCGACCGCGGCCGTCCCCGTCGTGTTGGGGTAGCCCAGATAGCTCGCCTGGACCGGGGCCGGGCGGCGCGCCAGGACCAGCAGGCGGCTGTCCGAGGTATGCCCGGCCAGGTCCACCAGGATGTCGATCCGGTCGGCGCGGACCTGCCGGTCGATCTCGTCGTCCGACAGGCGGCGCACGTCACGCCAGTGGTCCGCGACCTCGCGCAGCCGCCCGGTCATCGCATCGGGGCGATCGACGTAGGCATAGCAGAAGGTCTCGACCTCGCTCCGGTCCAGGTGGCGCAGGAGCGGGAGGAAGAAGAAGCTGACCGAATGGCCGCGGAAGTCCGGCGAGATGAACCCGACCCGCAGCCGGCGCTCGGGATCGTGGCCGGTGCAGGCGGGCATGCTGCGCAGCACGTGGGGCAACGCGAAGCGGCGCGCCCAGCGTTCATGCTCGGCCCGCAGCGCGACCGGGTCGATCGACGGATCGTAGTTCAGGTCGAAGATCAGCGTCGAATGCTCGGCCGACTGGGCATCGGGACGGGCCACCCCCTGGCGCAGCAGCGCCAGCCCGTCTGCGAGGCGGCCGCGCTGCACATGGAGATGTCCCAGCATCGAGTGCACGTTGGACGGGCCGGGGCGCGCCGCCAGGAAGCGGCGCAGATGCGCCTCAGCTTCCTCGCCTTTGCGGGTGCGGGTGCAGGCATAGCCCAGCCAGCGCACCGCCTCGAGCGCATGGGGATCCAGTCGGAGCGCCTGCCGGAACGCGTGCTCCGCCTCGTC
Organism: Geminicoccus roseus DSM 18922; assembly: GCF_000427665.1. Classification (NCBI taxonomy): domain Bacteria; kingdom Pseudomonadati; phylum Pseudomonadota; class Alphaproteobacteria; order Geminicoccales; family Geminicoccaceae; genus Geminicoccus; species Geminicoccus roseus. The sequence continues at coordinate 19,197 of NZ_KE386572.1, read as the reverse complement.
GGCGCGGCCGCGGGCCATGGAAAGATGGCCGAGATTGTACCAGCTGTCGTAGCCGTCCGGCGCCAGCGCCAGGGCGCGCTCCAGCGGCGCCTCCGCGTCTTCGAACCGGTGCCGGCCGATCAGCGCGCCAGCCAGGTTGGCCAGGGCGGTCGGATGGTCCGGCGCCAGGTCGAGGGCGGCGCGCGCGGCCTGCTCGGCTTCCGGATAGCGCTCCTGCGAGGCGAGCGCGCCCGCCAGGTTGGCCCGCGCGTCGGCGAAGGACGGGTCCAGGCGGATCGCCTCCCCGTAGGCATCGACGGCGGCCGCCTTGCGGTCCGAGCGGCTGAGAAGATTGCCGAGATTGGACCAGAACGCTGCCCGCCCAGGGTGCAGCGCGATGGAACGGCGGACCAGCCGTTCGCCGGCGGCCACCTCGCCCAGGGCGGCCATGGCCATGCCCTGGAGATGCAGGGCGTCCGGCTGGCGCGGATCGTGGCGCAGCACCTGCCGGTAAAGGTCCCGGGCGGTCCGGTAATCCTTCGCCCGGTGGCGCTCGGCGGCCGCCATCAGCATGGCCTGGGCTGCGGCGCGGCGGCCGTCCTGGCCATGCGGGGCGCGGCCCGGGCGGGCCCGGACTGCCGGGCTGCTGGTCGATGCCATGGTTGCGGGCTCCGGTCCGGGTCAGTTCGAGGCCATGACCGGATGACGGAGCGGATAGCTCGCATCCGCCAGCACTACCTGGATGCCCAGCTGCCGGCGGGTGTCGATCAGGACGGGCGCCCGCAGGTTGGCCAGCAGTTCCAGACCGCCTGGCCCGCGACGGGCCGTGACGATGGCCAGGAACTCGGTGCAGAGGGGATCCACCGAGACCAGTCGGCAGGCGGCGATCAGGTCCGCGCGCCGGATCAGCCCGCCCTGTTCGGCCAGGGGGATCACGAAAAAGCCGACCTCGCTGTCATCCACCGACTGCAGGAGCAGCAGCCCGCCGCCCGTGAGCCGTTCCAGCTGAAAGCGCTGGCAGCCCGGGAAGCCCGGCATCCCCGCGGGAAAGAACAGCAGCCGGTCGGGATCCACCCGGATGCTGCCGAACCGGGTCTCGAGATGGGCCGCCGTCATGTCCGGCGCGGAAAGGAGGCCGGGCTGGGGAGGCAGATCGGCCAAAGCTGCTGCAACGGTCACGCGTGTCGTCCCTCGACGAGTAACTCCATGACCAGGACGATAACGTGCAATCCTTAACAAACCGTTGCTGGCCGGATCCGGAAGCACCCCGATATCGGGCGCATCCGCCAGGCATCGGCGGGTTGGCGCCATGGTCTCGCCGTGCCGTCGCCTGGGGCGGGCCCAAATGGCCGGCGCCCGTGTCCAGGCGCGCTTGAGGAAGGCAGATGGCCGGGGAGGGTGCCTCCAGGCGGGCTCGGCCCGAAGCGTCCGGCCCCGGGCGCATCCAGACCAGATGGCGATGATCCAGGCGGCCGCGCCTCGGGTGGGGATCTGGCATTCAGGTCCGTATGCTCTTCCCCGCTGCCTTGAAACAGGCGGTGGCGCCCGCCCAGGTGCGCAGCGGCGCCCGTCGCCTCGGTGACGCCCGCGACCGGCAGCGCGCCTAGCGCAGATAGTCGGCCAGCGACAGGCGGCTGATCTGGCTGACGATCAGGTAGGAGGCCTCGATCGTGACCTTGTCCTGGGCCATGCGGGTCATCGCCAGGGCCATGTCGGTGTCCTCGATGCGCGAGCGGGTCTCGTCCAGGTAGTCGCTCGCGGCGCGCTGGCCCTCAGTGACGTCCAGCACCCGCGCTGCGGCCGCTCCCACCGAGCTGCGCAGGGCCAGCACCCCGGAAAGCGCCCGGTCGGCCCCGGCCAGGGCCGCTTCCAGCGCCGGGCGGTCGTTGGCGGCATGGGCGGCAAGCGTGCTGCCGAGCGCTGCCAGCAGGTCGGCGAAGGCCGGATCGTCGGCGCGTGCCGGCAGCACCAGCTCGACCTGCGCGTCGAGCCAGGCGGTGCGGTCGATCGCGTCGCCCTGGTAGTAGAGGCTCGGGTCGGCGCTGGTGATGGGGCCCGCGGGCAGCTGGACCGGCCTGCGGTCGGTGGCGGTGCCGGAGAACAGATAGCGGCCGTCGGAGGTGAAGTTGAGCTGCGCCGCGACCTGCTCGGTCATGCCGGCCAACTCGACCTCCAGAGGCATGTCCCGGCCGGTCGGGTCGTTCAGCCGCTGCACCAGCAGCGTGCGCAGGCGCTCCGCGATCGTGACGACGTCGCCAAGGGCACCGTCCATCGCCTGCAGCTGGTCGGTGAGCCGCTCGTTCTGCACCACGAACTGCGCGTTGCCGGACAGCTGCGCGCGGGTGCGCAGCAGGAGGCCGGTGTCCTGCGGGATCTCCGAGAATCGCCGGATGTCCTTGCCGGTGGCGACGTCGATCTCGAGGTCGCGGACCCGGGCGCGGGTCTGGCCCATCAGGTCGGACAGGCGGGCGTGGTGGCTGAAGTCGCCGATACGGTTGGTCATGGCAAGGCTCCGGTCAGCGGGCGATCTGCAAGAGCTCGCCGAACAGGTCGTCGGTGATCGAGATGATCCGGGCGGAGACGGCATAGGCCTGCTGGTAGAGGATCAGCCGCGACATCTCCTCGTCCAGGCTCACGCCGGACAGGCCGCTGATCCGGCTCTCCAGGTCGGACGCCAGCGCCTGGTCGGCGTCCCGGGCCCGGCCGGCCTCGGCGGCGAGCGAGGCCGACAGGCTGGTGATGTCGGCGGCATAGCCGAGCGGCGTGGTCGCGTAGGCAGGCAGGCCGCCCCGGGCGACCGTCATGGAGGGGGTGCGCAGCGCCGAGGACAGAGCCGCGGCACCTCTTGCGTCTCCCTTGCCGCCGAGCGTCGCGGCCAGCGGGGGGGCGGCGTCAACGTCGAGCCGGGCGCTGGCCAGCCCGAACGGGTCGGCGGCGATGTCCGGCCGCACCGACCCGGCCCGGCCGCTGTCGGCGCCCACCACAAGGTCGTTCAGGCCGAAGAAATGCGAGAAGCCGAAGGTCCGCGCGTGGCCGGCGGCGTCGCTTCCCGCGATGGCGCTGTCGCCCTCCGCCAGGGCCAGGCCCAGGGTGGGATCGGCCGAGGCCAGGACCAGCCGGCCCTCCGGGTCCAGCGAGGCCACCACGCTGCCGGCCGAGGCGGCGGTGATCGCCGCCTGGACGTCGCCGACCGAGGCCAGGGTCGACAGGTCGATCCGGAACACGCCCGCAGTGGCGCCGGAGCCGCGGTCGACCAGGGCGAAGGTCGCCTGGCCGGTGCCGGCGAACGGGTCGCCGGCAGCCTGGCCAGCCCTGGTCCCGGTCAGGCTGTTGGGCGGCGGCAGGGACACCGAGCCGTTATGGGCGGCGTTGAGCGTGAAGCGGAGCAGGTCACCCAGTTCCGACAGCTGGTCCGCCAGCTCCGGCAGCGTCCGGTCGCGCGCCTCGACCAGCCCCTGCAAGGTGCCGCCGCGCAGGCTGGACACGATCGGTGCCGCTCCGGCGGCGACCAGTTCCGGGGTCAGCCGCGCACGGGCGCCGGCGCTGACCAGCTCGTCGGAGCGGGCGCCGGGCCGGGGCTGGCCGGTGGTTGGATCGATGTCGGTGCGCTGGTAGACCCCGATCCGGCCAAACGTCCCTTCGGGCGCGGCCGAGGACGCCGGCTGGTAGACGACCTGCCGGGGCGGGCCGTCCAGGAGCACGATCCCGGTCCGGGTGGTGAGGGTGAGCTGGCCGTTGTCCTGCCAGCCGACCTGAAGGTCGATCCGCCCGGCAAGGCCGGCCAGGATCTGGTCGCGCCGGTCCTGCAGGTTCGCCCCGCCGTTGCCGCGGGCGAGCTGGAGGTTGATGTCGGCCAGCTCGGCCAGGCCCGCATTGATCGCGCCGATCTCTTCCCCGATGGCGTGGTCGGCATCGGCGCGGATCGACTGGACCGCGCGCATGCCGGCATCCAGGCCACGCAGCACCTCGGCGATCTGGTTGACCACCTCGATCCGCGCCGCCGCCTGCTCGGGCGTGGCGGCCAGCGCGTCCAGGGAGGTCAGCAGGCTCGCGAGCTTCGTGTGGATGTCGCGGCCGGCATCGCCGGGCGCGCCGAACACGGTGTCCTGGATGCGCTGCTGCACATCGGCCAGGGCGCTGGTCCGGCCGAGGCGGGTCGCCTGGGCGCGCGCCTCGGTGCCGAGGAACTGGTCGACGATCCTGCCCACGTCCAGGGAGCGGACGCCGGCCCCCTGGCCGGCCAGGAGCCGGTTCTCCTGCTGGACGACCTTGCGCGAGTAGCCGGGGGTGTTGACGTTGGCGACGTTGGCCGCCGTGGTCGCAAGGGCCGTCTGCGCGGCATTCAGGCCGCTGACGGCGTTGGCGAGCGTGCTGCTGAGGGTCATGGCGTCAGACCTGTCGATCGAAGGCGAGGGCGATGACCTCGCCGCTCATCGAGGGGCGGGGCGCGCCCTGGCGGTAGAGCTTCGGCTTGAAGGGGGCGGCCTCGAGGCTGGCGCCGATATGGCGCATGACCCGCTCGACCACCGACCGCGCCGCGTCCAGGGCGCGCAGGTTCGCCGCCGCCAGGGCCTGAAAGTCCCGAGTCGCATGCTCGAGCTCGGCGCGGATCGAGGGATCCAGCGCCGCCAGCAGCTCGGGCTCGCGGCGCAGCGCCCGCAGTTCCCCCTCATAGGCCTGGCAGAGCATGGTCTTCTCCGCCACGACCTCCTCCAGCCGCTCCAGGCGCATGCCGCGCAGGAGCAGGATCTCCTGCTCCATGACCTGACGGAGCTGGCGCATCAGCGCCATCACCACCGTCACGCGTTCCAGTGCTTCCATCATCCGACCTCCTGGGCCCCGAGCATGGCCTTCTGGACCGCATCGGCCACGCCGATGCCTCCGGACCGGCTGATCAGCTTCGCGTACTCGTCGTTCATGAAGGACTGCCAGGTCTGCTCGGCCTGACCGCCCGAGAGCAGCGAGCCGGACAAGCCGGTGCTCATCTCCTCCAGCATCCTGGCCAGGAACACGCTCTCGAACTGGCGGGCCGCCTCCTCGACCTCGCTGGTCCGGTCCGGGCCGGCCCGGCCAGGGCCCGGCCGGAGCGCGGCGGGCGAGGGGGCGTCGAGGCCGTGGGCATGCAGCATCGGGTCGCTCATCACATCACCTCGATCTCGGCCTGCAGCGCGCCGGCCGCCTTGATCGCCTGGATGATCCCGATCATGTCGCGCGGCCCGACGCCCATGGCGTTCAGCCCGTCCACCAGGTCCTGCAGCGTCACCTCGCCGCCGACCACCGCCATGCGACGGCCGCTCTGGTCGTCGATCTCGACATTGGTCTGCGGGGTGACCACCGTCTCGCCGTTGGAGAGCGGGTTGGGCTGGCTGACCTGCGGCGTCTCGGTGATGCGCACCGTCAGGTTGCCCTGGGCGATCGCCACCGTGCTGATCCGGACGTTCTCGCCGATCACGATGATCCCCTTGGTCTCGTCGACCAGGATGCGCGCCGGCTGGTCGGGATCGATGCGGAGCTGCTCGACCTCGCTCATCAGCAGGGCGATCCGGTCCTGGTAGGTGCCGGGCACCGCCAGCACGACCGTGGCGGGATCGACCGCCCTGGCGCCGTCGCTCTTGGACCAGCGGTTGATGGCGGCGGCGATCCGGGTCGCGGTGGTGAAGTCGGGGTTGCGCAGCGCAACCTTGATCTCCTGCAGGTCCGCCAGCGCGAACGCGATCTCGCGCTCGACGATGGCGCCCGAGGGGATCCGGGCGCTGGTGGGTACGCCGCGGGTGACCTTCTCCGCCTGGCCGCCGACCTCGAAGCCGCCGGTGGTGAGGGCGCCTTGGGCGACGGCATAGACCTCGCCATCGGCGCCCAGCAGCGGCGTGACCAGCAGGGTGCCGCCGTTCAGCGACTTGGCGTCGCCCAGCGCGCTCACCGCCACGTCCAGCCGGCTGCCCTGGCGCGAGAATGGCGGCAGGGTCGCGGTGACCATCACCGCAGCCACGTTCTTGGTGTTCAGCCTGCCGCCGCGGGTCGCCACGCCCAGCCGGTCCAGCATCGCGGTCAGGCTTTCCTGGGTGAACGCGGCGTTGCGCAGCGTGTCCCCGGTGCTGTTCAGCCCGACCACCAGGCCATAGCCGACCAGCATGTTGTCGCGGACGCCCTCGAAATCAGCGACGTCCTTGACGCGCGACGACACCGCACCCGCGGGCGAGGGCTGGACGAGCCATCCGGCCAGGGCGACCAGGACAGCCAGAAATGGAGCAAGGCAGCGCGGCATCACGATCGGCAACCCTCGAAGAAAATCCCGAGGGCGGAACAGCAAAGGCCGGGCCAAGCCCGTGGTCAGGCTCGGTCCCGGCCAATGTCGTCAAAGATCGCGACGGCCTGTCGGAAAGTCATGACGCCCGCCCGGCAATTCCTGCCGGGCGGCGGGCATTTCCTGCCAGACTACTCGGCTGCTTCCTGCCAGGCCTCCATGGGCGGGCAGGAGCAGATCAGGTTGCGGTCGCCGAAAACGTTGTCGACGCGCGCCACCGGCGGCCAGTACTTGTCCTCCCACAAGGGATGCCGGCCGGGATGATAGGCGGTGGCCTGATCGTAGGCGTGGTTCCAGTTCTGGCCGAGCAGGCCGCCCGGAACGTGCGGGGCGTTGCGCACCGGATTGTCCTCCAGCGGCCAGGTGCCGTCCTCGACCTTGGCGATCTCGGCACGGATCGAGATCATGGCGTCGCAGAAACGGTCGAGCTCGCGCTTGTTCTCGCTCTCCGTGGGCTCGATCATCAGCGTGTCGACCACCGGGAACGACATGGTCGGCGCATGGAAGCCGTAGTCCACCAGGCGCTTGGCGACGTCCTCGGGCGTGATGCCGGACGCTTCTTTCAGCGGCCGCAGGTCGATGATGCACTCGTGCGCGACCCGGCCGCGCTTGCCGCGGTACAGCACCGGGAAGTGCGGCTCCAGGCGCTCGGCCACGTAGTTGGCGTTCAGGATCGCCACCCGGGTCGCCTGCGCCAGGCCCTCCACGCCCATCATCCGGATATACATCCAGGAGATCGGCAGGATCGAGGCGGAGCCCCAGGGGGCCGCCGAGACGGTGTGGTCGGGCTCGCCCGCCACCGCGTCCGGATTGACGCCCGCCACCACCGGATGGCCGGGCAGATAGGGGGCCAGGTGCGCCTTCACGCCGATCGGCCCCATGCCCGGGCCGCCGCCGCCGTGCGGGATGCAGAAGGTCTTGTGCAGGTTCATGTGGCTGACGTCCGCGCCGAACGTCGCCGGCCGGCACAGGCCGACCATCGCGTTCAGGTTGGCGCCGTCCATGTAGACCTGCCCGCCGGCCGCATGCACCCGGTCGCAGATCGCGCGGATGCTTTCCTCGAACACGCCGTGGGTGGACGGGTAGGTGATCATCAAGGCGGCGACCCGGCCCTCGTTGGCAGCGATCTTCGCCTCCAGGTCGGGGAGGTCGACATTGCCCTGCCCGTCGCAGGCCACCACCACGATCTTCATGCCCGCCATCGCCGCCGAGGCGGGATTGGTGCCGTGCGCGGAGGACGGAATCAGGCAGACGTCGCGCCCGACGTCGCCGCGGGCGCGGTGGTAGCCGCGGATCGCCAGAAGGCCGGCATACTCGCCCTGGCTGCCCGCGTTCGGCTGCAGCGACACCCGGTCGAAGCCGGTGATGGTCGCCAGCCAGCTTTCCAGATCGTCCAGCAGCATCCGGTAGCCGGGCCAGCGGTCGGCCGGCGCGAACGGGTGGATCTGGCCGAACTCCGGCCAGGTGACCGGGATCATCTCCGCCGTGGCGTTCAGCTTCATCGTGCACGATCCCAGCGGGATCATGGACCGGTCGAGCGCCACGTCCTTGGCCTGCAGGTGGCGCAGGTAGCGCAGCATCTCAGTCTCGCTGCGGTAGAGCGAGAAGGTCGGGTGCTGCAGGTAGGCGGACTGGCGCTGCAGCGGCAAAGGCAGAACGGCGGACAAGCCTTCATCGAGCTCGTCGACGCTGGCCGGGCGGTCGGCGAACAGGGCCAGCACCGCCTCGACCGTGGCCCGGGTGGAGGTCTCGTCCAGCGAGAGGCCGAGCCGGTCGGGACCCATGCGGCGCAGATCGATGTCGCAGCCGTGCGCGTCCTTCGCGATGGCCTCGGCCCGGCCGGGCATGTGGAGGGTCAGCGTGTCGAAGAACGCGCTGGTCTCCACGGTGACGCCGGCCTGCGCCAGGCCGCGCGCCAGGATGCGGGTCAGCCGGTGGACGCGCTGGGCGATCCGGCGGATGCCGTCCGGCCCGTGATAGACGGCGTAGAAGGCCGCCATCACCGCGAGCAGCACCTGGGCGGTGCAGATGTTGGAGGTCGCCTTGTCGCGGCGGATGTGCTGCTCGCGGGTCTGCAGCGCCATGCGCAGGGCAGTGTTGCCGGCGGCATCCCGCGACACGCCGATCAGGCGGCCGGGCATGGAGCGCTTGTGCGTGTCCTTGGTGGCGAAGAAGGCCGCGTGCGGTCCGCCGAAGCCCATGGGCACGCCGAAGCGCTGCGCGGAGCCGACCACCACGTCGGCACCCATCTCGCCGGGCGGGGTCAGCACGGCCAGGGCCAAAAGGTCCGAGGCGACGATCGCCAGGCCACCTTTGGCCTGCACCGCCTCGATGTGCCGGCGCAGGTCGCGGACCTGGCCGGACGAGCCGGGATAGGAGAGCAGGGCGCCGAACAGGTCTTCGGGCAGCTCCGCCTCGGCATCGCCCACCGACACCTCGATGCCGAGCGGCTCGGCGCGGGTGCGCAGCACCGCCACGGTCTGCGGGTGGGTGTCGGCGTCCACGAAGAAGCGGCGCGACTTCGACTTCGCCACGCGCATGGCCATGGTCATGGCCTCGGCCGCCGCGGTCGCCTCGTCGAGCAGGGAGGCGTTCGCGATCTGCATGCCGGTCAGGTCCTCGACGACCTGCTGGAACACCAGCACCGCCTCGAGCCGGCCCTGGCTGACCTCCGCCTGGTAGGGGGTGTAGGCCGTGTACCAGCCCGGGTTCTCCAGGACGTTGCGCAGCACGACGTTGGGCGTGTGGGTGCCGTAATAGCCCATGCCGATCAGCGAGATCGCCACCGTGTTGCGGGCGGCATAGCCGCGCAGCTCGGCCAGCGCCTCGTGCTCGTTGGCCGGCGGCTTCAGCGCGAACGGGCGCTTGGCCAGGATCTCGGCCGGGATGGTCTGCTCGATCAGCTCGTCCAGGGAAGCCAGGCGCAAGGTTTCCAACATCGCCGCCTGCTCGCCCGCATCGGGGCCGATATGGCGGCGGGCGAAGGCGTCATGGTCTTCCAGCGACGCCAGGGGCAGATCCTCGAAGGTCATGAACGGTCCTCAATCCAGCGTCGCGAGGAAGGCGTCATAGTCCTCGCGGGTCATCAGCTCGTCGATCTCGGACAGGTCCGAGGCCTCGATCTTGCAGAACCAGGCATCGCCCTCGGCGCTCTGGTTGACCGAGCCGGGCTCATCCACGATCGACTGGTTCACCGCCACGATCTTGCCGGAGATCGGGGCATAGACCTCCGAGGCAGCCTTGACGCTCTCGACGACCGCCATGTCGCCGCCCTGCTCGACGACCTTGCCGACCTCGGGCAACTCGACGAACACCACATCCCCCAGCTGCTCCTGGGCGTGGTCGGTGATCCCGGTCGTGGCGGTATCGCCCTCGACGCGGATCCACTCATGGTCTTTGGTGTAGCGGGTGGTCATGGCGATCAGGCTCCTCGGCGGGCGTAGCGATGCGGCGTGAAAGGTAGCTTGACGACGGTGGCGGCCAGCGGCCGGCCACGCACCAGGATCTGGACCGGGGTGTCGGCTGCGGCATGGGCGGCGGCGACATAGCCCATGGCCACCGGGCCGCCGACGCTGGGGCCGAAGCCGCCCGAGGTAATCTTGCCGATCGGCGTGCCGTCCAAGCTGGTGATCTCGGCGCCTTCGCGGGCAGGGGCCTTGCCCTCCGGCTTCAGGCCGACCAGACGGCGGGCCGGCTTTTCCGCGAGCTCGCGCAGGATCCGCTCGGCCCCGGGGAAACCGCCGCCCTCGCGGCGGCGCTTGCCGATCGTCCAGGCGAGGTTCGCCTCGATCGGCGAGGTGGTCAGGTCGATGTCGTGGCCGTAGAGGCACAAGCCCGCTTCCAGGCGCAGCGAGTCGCGGGCGCCCAGGCCCACCGGCTTCACGGCTTCCATCGCGAGCAGGGTGCGGGCGAACTTCACCGCATGGGCGGCGGGCACGCTGATCTCGGCACCGTCCTCGCCGGTATAGCCCAGCCGCGAGACGCGCACTTCGACCCCCTGCACCTTGGCGCACAGGCTCTCCATGAAGCCCAGGTCGGCGGCTTCGGGAACCAGATGGGCCACGCAGGCGATCGCCTGGGGCCCCTGCACGGCCAGGAGCGCCCGGTCGGCCAGGTGCTCGACCTTGTGCTCGGGCTCCAGCGCCGCCTTCAGATGGGCGATGTCGGCATCGGCGCAGCCGGCGTTCACCACCACGAACAGCCGGTCCGGAGCGTCCTTGGTGACGATCAGGTCGTCCAGGATCCCGCCATCGGGCGCGGTCAGCACCGTGTAGCGCGCCTTGCCTTCGCCCAGGCCCGCGATGTCGGCCGGAACCAGCCGCTCGATCGCGCCGGCCGGGTCGGGCCCGGTGACGAGCAGCTGGCCCATATGGGAGACGTCGAACAGGCCGGCGGCCTGGCGGGTGTGCAGATGCTCGGTCAGGATGCCGGTGGGGTACTGGACCGGCATGTCCCACCCGGCGAACGGCACCATGCGCGCCCCGAGCTCGCGGTGCAGGTCGTGGAGGGGCGTGGTCTTGATCGTATCGGTCAACGGGACCTCCGGCAGACGCAGGACCGATCCAGAAAATCCGGATCGGGTGCACCCCCTCTGTCCCGTACCTGAGAGCTTACACGGAGCCCTGTCCGGTCACCCGGTCACGGCTTCGCTCCCCTTCGGTGGGCCGCCTGTCGCAGCCTCTCTCCAGAGCGCCAGTGTCTTCTGCGGTCCTTCTGCCTGAGAGTTTCCGGGGCGGTTGCTCCTTCGGCGCCGTGCTTGCGCACGATCTCTCCCGCAGACACGAATCGGCGTGGTTCACAAGGTAGCCGGCCGTGGCGACTTGGCAAGCCTTCCCGTGCGGCGACGGGGAATTGCGCGGACGCGACGTCAGGCCGCCGGCTCCTCCAGCAACTCGTCCAGGTCGAGGATGATCGGCTCGTAGCCCCAATGGGCGAGCAGGCGGGTGAGTTCGCTGCTGCCAATGGAGACCGTCGCCTCGTTGGTGAGCGGATGGTAGTTCAGGATCTCGTGGCGGAGCATCTTGGCGTCCAGGACCGGACGGACCTTGCGCTCGACATCGTTGATCAGCGCGAACGGCGTCACCGAGCCCGGGGTGACACCCAGGGTCGCGAGCAGCAGTTCCTCGTTGCCGAACGACATCCGGCCTGCGCCCAGCCGCTTGGACAGCGCATTCACCCGGACCTGCTGGTCGTCCAGGCACACCACCAGGTACAACTCGCCCTTCTTGTCCTTGAGAAACAGGTTCTTGCAGTGGCCGCCGGGCAGATGGGCGGTATGGGCCTGGGCTTCCTCGACGGTGTAGACGGGCGGATGCTCCTCCGTCCGGACCACGATGCCAAGTTCGGCCAGCAGGCCCATCAACTTGTCGCGCGCACTCATCGGTAACTCGTCCCGGCGTGATTCCATTGGAGCGCGAACTAGCTTTGCCCGTTAGGGATGACAAGGTCGCCACACAATGAAGGGGGCCGGACCTGAGGAGCCGAGGTGAAGCGAACCCTGCCTGCCCTCCTGCTGGTCGCCCTCGGGCTCCTGGGCTGGATCCTGCTGGGCGATGTGGATCAGGAGACGCTGCGCGCCTATCACGCCGGGCTGCGCCGCGCGGTCGATGCATACCCGGTCGCAGCGCCGCTGCTGGCGGTCCTGGCCTATGCGGTGGCGGTGGCCGCCTGCCTGCCCATCGCGCTGTGGATCACCGTGGCCCTGGGTTTCGCCTTCGGTACGGTCTGGGGCGGCACGCTCTCGGTCATCGGCGGCACGCTCGGCGCGGTGGTGACCTTCCTGGTAACCCGCACCAGCCTGGGCGAACCGCTCCGCCGCTGGGCGGGACCCTGGCTGCAGACGGTGGAGCGTGGCTTCCAGAGCGGCATGTGGAGCTACCTGCTGGTGATCCGGCTGGTGCCGGTGATGCCGGCCTGGCTCACCAACACTGTGCCAGCCCTGCTCAGGGTGCCGCTTGGCGTGTTCGCGGCGACCACCGCGATTGGAATCGCGCCTGCGACCTACGTGCTGGCCAGCATCGGCGCCGGCCTGGCGGCGGTGTTCGCCGCCGGCGGCAGCCCCGACCTGGCGATCATGACCGATCCTGCCGTGCTGGGGCCGCTCCTGGCCGTCTCGGCGCTGGCGCTGGTTCCGGTTGCCTGGCGCTGGCTGCGGACCCGGCCGGCCTGGGGGCGGGAGGGGACGGCTTTCAGCCTCAGGCCTCGATGGCCTGGCCCATCTTGATGAACTTCTCGCGCCGGTTGCGGCGCAGGTCATCGCCGCCGACGCCGTCCAGTTCGCCCAAATGCTTCTCGATCGCATCGCCGACCCGGCCGATCGTGGTGGAGCGGCCCCGGTGCGCGCCGCCCAAGGGCTCTTCCACCACGGCGTCGATCAGCCGGAGTTCCAGGAGGTCCTGGGCAGTGAGCTTGAGCGCTTCGGCCGCCTCGGACGCCTTGTCGTTGGCGCGCCACAGGATCGCGGCGCAGCCTTCCGGGCTGATCACCGAGTAGATGGAGTGCTCGAGCATCAGGACGCGGTCGGCCACCGCGAGCGCGATGGCGCCGCCCGAGCCGCCCTCGCCGACCACCACCGAGACCACCGGCACCTTCAGGCTCAGGCAGGTCTCGATCGAGCGGGCGATCGCCTCAGCCTGGCCACGCTCCTCGGCGTCGATGCCGGGATGGGCGCCGGGCGTGTCGACCAGGGTCACCACCGGCAGCTCGAACTGCTCGGCCAGCCGCATCAGCCGCATCGCCTTACGATAGCCCTCCGGCCGGGCCATCCCGAAATTGTGCTTCACCCGCGCCTCGGTGTCGTGGCCCTTCTCATGGCCGATCACCACCACCGAGCGGCCACGGATCCGGCCAAGCCCGCCTTGGATCGCGCTGTCGTCGGAAAAGGCGCGGTCGCCGGCCAGCGGGGTCCAGTCCTCGACCAGTCCGGCGACATAGTCCTTGAAGTGCGGCCGGTCCGGATGGCGGGCGACCAGGGTCTTCTGCCAGGCGTTCAGCTTGGCATAGGTCTGCGAGAGCAGCTTGGCGGCCCGGCTCTCCAGCTTGACGATCTCTTCCTGCAGGTCGAGCTCGGAGCCGGTGGCCAGGTGACGAAGCTCCTTCACCTTGCCTTCCAGCTCGGCGATCGGCTTCTCGAAATCCAGCAGCTGGCTCAATCGCTTTACCCGTTCGTCGTGACACCGGCCCGCCCGCGCGCAACCCAGGTGCCGATGTGGCGTCGGCCGGCAGGGGTGTCAACGCGGCTCCTGAACGGTTAAGCCTGCACGGGTTCCTTTCCTCCAAATGCGTCGATCCGGTCATGCCCCTCTATACCTACGATTGCCCCCTGCACGGCGTGTTCAAGGACTGGTCCTCGATGAGCGAGAGCGACCGGCCGCGTGCCTGCCCGAGCTGCGCGACGCCGGCGCCGCGCGCCATGGCCCGGCCGATGCTGGGCAAGGGGGCGCAGGCCGGGCGGCCGGCCTTCGCCTGCGACGTCGGCGACCGGGCCAGCTCCGCCAGTGCCGGTGGCGGCTGCGGCTGCGGGGCCGGCGGCTGCGTGCACTGACCGGGCGGCGTCGTCCGGCGACGGGCTGAGGATCGGGCTATCTGCCGGGCCTTTGCTTGACGTGGCGTCGGGACTGTGCACGGACCTCGCGGAACGCGGGAGGAGGTGCAGCGATGACGGAGCAGGTGCGGTATGCGGGCCATCCGGACGAGGGGGCTCTGGCGGTCGGCCTGGACCGCAACGACGCGAACTTCGCGCCGCTGACCCCGATCACCTTCCTGGAGCGGACCGCCGGCATCTTCCCCGAGCGGCTCGCGGTGGTGCATGGCGGGCTGCGCCGCACCTACCGGGAGCTGAACGAGCGCTGCCGGCGCCTGGGCTCGGCGCTGGAAAAGCTGGGCATCCGGCCGGGCGACACCGTGGCCGCGATGCTGCCGAACATCCCGGCGATGCTGGAATGCCATTACGGCGTGCCGATGGCGGGTGCTGTCCTCAACGCGCTCAACACCCGCTCCGACCCGGCCACGATCGCCTTCATCCTCCAGCACGGCGAGGCCAGGGCGCTGATCCTGGACAGCGAGTTCGCGCCGATCGTCCGTCAGGCGCTGCAAGGCGTGGCGAACCCGCCGGTGATCATCGACGTGTGCGACCCCGAGTTCGACGGGCCCCATGAGCGGCTGGGGCAGCTGGACTACGAGGAACTGCTGGCGAGCGGCGATCCCAAGGCCGCCCCGATCCTGCCGGCCGACGAATGGCAGGCGATCGGCCTGAACTACACCTCGGGCACCACCGGCGATCCCAAGGGCGTCGTCTACCACCATCGCGGCGCCCACCTGAACGCCATGGGCAACGTGCTGGTCTGGTCGATGCCGCAGCACCCGGTCTATCTGTGGACCCTGCCGATGTTCCACTGCAACGGCTGGTGCTTCCCCTGGACCACGGTGCTGCAGGCCGGGGTCAATGTCTGCCTGCGCAAGGTCAGCTCCGAGACGATCTACCAGGCGCTGGCCGAGCACGGCGTCACCCATATGTGCGGCGCGCCGATCGTGATGAGCATGGTGGTGAACGCGCCGGACCAGGTGCGCCGGCCGTTCTCCCAGAAGGTCAAGATGATGACCGCGGCCTCGGCACCGCCGGCGGCGGTGCTGGAGAAGATGGACCGGCTCGGCATCGAGGTGACCCATGTGTACGGGCTCACCGAGGTCTACGGGCCGGCGGTGGTATGCGCCTTCCAGGAGGCGTGGGGGCAGCTGGACAGCAAGGCCCGCTCGGAGAAGCTGGCCCGCCAGGGCGTGCGCTATCCCGTGCTGGAGGGGCTGGACGTGCTGGACCCGGAGACCATGCTGCCGGTGCCCAGGGACGCCACCACGCTCGGCGAGATCATGTTCCGCGGCCACGTGGTCATGAAGGGCTACCTGAAGAACCCGACCGCCACCCATGCGGCCTTCGCCGACGGCTGGTTCCATTCCGGCGACCTCGCGGTGATGCACCCGGACGGCTACCTGGAGATCAAGGACCGCTCCAAGGACATCATCATCTCCGGTGGCGAGAACATCAGCTCGATCGAGGTCGAGGGCGCGCTCTACCGGCATCCCGACGTGATCGACGCGGCGGTGGTGGCCAAGCCCGACGAGAAATGGGGCGAGACCCCCTGCGCCTTCGTCACCCTGCGCGAGGGCGCGAGCGTGACCGAGGCCGAGCTGATCCAGCACTGCCGGGGCGAGATCGCCGGCTACAAGCTGCCCAAGACCATCCTGTTCGGGCCGCTGCCCAAGACCTCCACCGGCAAGGTGCAGAAGAACGTCCTGCGCGAGCGCGCCCGCGCCCTCTGACCCGCCGGCGCATCCCCTCCATCCTGTCCCGTTCCAACGACATCAGCGAGGCTCCTCCCGTGCATGCCAGCCTGACCATCGACGACACGCTTCCCAAGGACGGCACCGCCGGCACCCTGGTCGGCCGCGTGCAGACGAGCGCCGGTCCCTGCGTCGTCGCGATCCGCGACGGCGGGGTCTTCGATCTCACCGGCATCGTGCCGACCATGAGCGAGCTCACCAGCGCCGCCGACCCGGTGGCGATCGCCCGCGACCCGAGCGCGCCCAAGATCGGCGACCTCTCCCCGATCCTCGCCAACAGCGCCCACGACCGCCGCGACCCCTCGACCCCGCATCTGCTGGCGCCCTGCGACCTGCAGGCGGTCAAGGCCTGCGGCGTCACCTTCGTGCGCTCGATGCTGGAGCGGGTGATCGAGGAGCAGGCGCGCGGCGACGCCGCCAAGGCGGAAACGGTCCGCGAGAAGATCACCGCGATCGTCGGCGACGACCTGCGCGCGATCGTGCCGGGCTCGGATAAGGCGATGGAGCTGAAGGAGCACCTGATCCGCCAGGGCGCGTGGTCGCAGTACCTGGAGGTCGGCATCGGCAAGGACGCCGAGGTGTTCACCAAGGGCCAGCCGATGTCGGCGGTGGGCACCGGCTCGCTGATCGGCATCCACCCGGTCTCGACCTGGAACAACCCGGAGCCCGAGATCGTCCTGGTGGTCTCCAACCAGGGACGGATCGTCGGCGCCACGCTCGGCAACGACGTGAACCTGCGCGATGTCGAGGGCCGCAGCGCGCTGCTCCTGGGCAAGGCCAAGGACAACAACGCATCCGGCGCGGTCGGGCCGTTCATCCGCCTGTTCGACCAGACCTTCGGCCTGGACGACGTGCGCAACGCCGAGCTCGACATGCTGGTCGAGGGCAGCGACGGCTTCCGCATGGAAGGCCGCTCCAACATGTCGGCGATCAGCCGCGACCCGGCCGACCTCGCCGCCCAGACCTTCGGCCCGCACCACCAGTACCCGGACGGCTTCGTCCTGTTCCTGGGCACCATGTTCGCCCCGATCCAGGACCGCCACGGCCCGGGCCAGGGCTTCACCCACGTGGTGGGCGACACGGTGAGCATCTGGACCGGGAAGCTGGGCAAGCTGGTCAACGTGGTCCAGCACACCGACAAGGTGCCGGCCTGGGAGTTCGGTGCGGGCGCCCTGATGCGCAACCTGGCCGGGCGCGGCCTCCTGAAGGGCTGACGGAGCCACGGCGCGTCCCCGGCCGGGTCCGGGACGCGCCGATCACCGGAGACCGGCCGGCCAGGCCGGGCCGCGCATGGAGCGATGCATTTACACGCGACGCCATCACAAGCTAGATTGCCGAGTGGCTGGGAAATTTTTCGACTGAATGAAGAAACCAGAGGCGCATATACCAGTGTGTATTTGATCCGGCGGTGTGCGAGCCGCTGTTCTCGAACATCCCAGCAAGAACGACAAAGTTGATGGGAAGCGAGATCATGGCTGATCTGTCGGGTACGAGCATGGTTCCGGTACAAGCTGCGACGGCAGCTGAACCCGTTGTGGCACAGCCGCCAGGCGTGCCGGAACCGCCAGTGCTTCTGCCACCGCCGCCGCCTCTGCCGCCACCGCCTCCACCGGTGGTGGTCCCGCCGATAGGGCCGCCGGATCCGCCGGTAATCCTGCCGCCGCCACCGCCGGTGGTCTCTCCACCCCCACCCCCGCCGGAGCCGCCCTCTCCGCCGCCGCCACCCCCGCCGGTGGTCTCTCCACCACCACCCCCGCCGGAGCCGCCCTCTCCGCCGCCGCCACCACCCCCGCCGGTGGTCTCTCCACCGCCGCCACCACCACCCCCACCGCCGCCTCCACCGGTGGTCTCACCACCACCACCTCCACCCCCGCCGGAGCCGCCCTCTCCGCCACCACCCCCGCCGCCCCCCTCGTCCGGGGCCGACGCAGGCAACAACATCCTGCTGGGCACGACCGGCAACGACACGATCGACGGCCTGGCCGGTGACGACATCATCTTCGGCCGTGACGGCGACGACCGCCTGATCGGCGGCGTCGGCGAGGACTTCCTGGTCGGCGGCGTCGGCGAGGACACGCTGGAAGGAGGCAGCGGCAACGACGTGCTCGACGGTGCGGTCGAGAACGACACGCTGTCCGGCGGCACCGGCGACGACTTCCTGAAAGGCGGCTCGGGCGACGACCAGTTGCTCGGCGGCGGCGGCCTCGACCTGCTGTTCGGCGGGATCGGCGACGACGTGCTGGACGGCGAAGGTAACGACGATCTCGTCCGCGGCGGCCTCGGCAACGACACGGTGCGCGGCGGGGCTGGCAACGACGACGTCGATGGCGGCACCGGCGACGACATCGTCGAAGGTGGCACCGGCGACGACAGCGTCCGGGGCGGCACCGGCAACGACACGCTGCGCGGTGGCGACGGTGCCGACCAGTTGTTCGGCAGCTTCGGCGACGACATCCTGGAAGGGGGTGCCGGCGACGACGAGTTGCGCGGCGGCCATGGCGACGACCAGATCAACGGTGGGGAAGGGCGCGACATCGCCTTCTTCAACGGCGCCCAGTCTGATTACACCGTCACCACACAGGCCGATGGCAGCACGCTGGTTGCCCACACCGGGGCCGGCCAGATCTACGGCAACGACGTGGTGCGCAACGTTGAGGTCCTGGAATTCGGGGGAGGGGTCCAGGTCGCGGTAAGCTGAATCGTCGTCGTTAAAAATTTTCGGGCGGGTGATGCGATGTATCACCCGCCCTTTGTTGTGATACTACTACTGTCGGCGCTGTGGCGCTTGCGATTTAGCTGATACAGCTCCAGCCATAAATGGTATGATGGAATTCGATATTTTCCACAATTCAAAATACAAATTTGTTGATCAACAATCAATGCGAGTCACATTTGGACATAGCTTTTTATTTATTCATTTATGATTTTAAGATTTTTTGTCTAGTTAAATTTGATAGATGAATTCTCATAACTTTACAATTAGGAATAAGTATCAATTTTTTGTTAGAATTTACTTGTATTATATTTTTAAAGTCGATTCATTGACAAAAATACATTTCCGGGCAACATTAACTAAGAGCCGCAACCTAGGGGTTGTGCCAAAACAATAATATGCCATTCAGCGAAACAAATATAATAATCTGGTAGGAACGCACGATGGAACCCGGGAATATGTCCTTAAATATTTCGAGAGATCTTGAGTTAAACAATAATAGTGGTAAAAGTAGCGGAGGAGTGGGGGCTAGTTCTGCTGAGCCCAGGATAGTCATAATTTCACCTCCTCAGACATCTACGCCACTTCCCGATCCGACCCCGGATCCCAAGCCCGATCCAACCCCGGATCCCAAGCCCGATCCAACCCCGGATCCCAAGCCCGATCCGACCCCGGACCCGAAGCCCGACCCGATCCCGGATCCGAAGCCCGACCCGATCCCGGACCCGAAGCCCGACCCGATCCCGGATCCCAAGCCCGATCCGATCCCGGATCCGAAGCCCGACCCGATCCCGGATCCGAAGCCCGACCCGATCCCGGATCCCAAGCCCGATCCGATCCCGGATCCGAAGCCTGATCCGATCCC